>JAFUUZ010000044.1 GCA_017471285.1 Paludibacteraceae bacterium
ATCAGCAATCAGCAATCAGCAAATGTTCACAGGCCCACCGCAGTGGGTTTGTGAACATTGTTGGTAACCCCAATGTGGGCAAATCGACGCTAATGAACGCGTTGGTAGGGGAGCGTCTGTCGATCATCACATCGAAGGCGCAAACCACCCGCCACCGTATTATGGGGATCGTTAACGGCGAGGATTTCCAAATGGTCTATTCAGATACGCCGGGCGTCCTTTCGCCTAACTACAGGCTGCAGGAGAAGATGCTGGAGTTCAGCCGTTCTGCCCTTGTGGACGCGGATGTGCTGCTCTATGTGACCGAGCCGCAGGACACCGCCGATCGCAATGCCGAATTCCTGGAAAAAGTGAAACACATGGCGGCAGCGGGAACACGCGTCTTTCTGATTATCAACAAGATTGACCTGACGACCCAGGAGACCTTGGAGTCGCTTGTTTCGTTCTGGCATAGCCAGTTACCGGAAGCGGAGATATTTCCCATCTCTGCGCAAGAGCGTTTCGGCGTAGCGCAACTCTTCGATGCTATCAAAGAGGCGCTTCCTGTCGGACCGCCTTTCTTCCCGAAGGACCAGCTGACCGACAAGTCGGAGCGCTTCTTCGTGAACGAGATCATACGGGAGAAGATTCTGCTCAATTATGACAAGGAGATACCGTACTCCGTGGAAGTAGAGGTGGAGTCTTTCAAAGAGGAAGACAAACTCATCCGTATCGAAGCGGTCATTTATTGCGAGCGGGATTCCCAGAAAGGCATCATCATCGGCAAAGCCGGCTCTGCGCTCAAACGCGTCGGCTCACAGGCTCGCAAAGATATCGAGGATTTTTTCCAGAAACAAGTATTCTTGCAACTCTTCGTCAAAGTGGACCGCGACTGGAGGTCAAACACAGGGCGACTGCGTCATTACGGTTATGATCTAACGTGAGCCCCTTATACGAGACATATTTGTCGGAGGTTCGTGCTGTGCTGCAGCATGAACCGGTTACTTGGCAGGAGGATAAGACCGAAGCCTTGTTGGCGCTTCATGTGCAGCAGGGAACGGGCGCGTTGGTCTTTCCTTCTGTATTGGTCATTCCGTCTGTTTCTTCATACGCGCGGGCGCAGATGAGAAGCGTGTGCGTGCGTACGATACAAAACCAAGTGCCGCTGCAATATACCTTGGAGACTGCGTGGAGGGCATTGGAGAAGGCCGGTATCCATGCCGTGCTGATGAAAGGGGCAGGGCTGGCGGCATTATATCCTGAACCGCATTACAGGTCTTGGGGAGATATAGACTTGTATGTCGGCCCGGATCAATACCATCCGGCATGTGCGGTAATGCGGGATACATTCCCCAATGCTCTGAAGTTCGACGAAGAGTTGGATCATTACAAACACTATAACCTCATTGCAGACGGTATTTCTATCGAGGTTCACCGGGTGACGGTTAGTCTTCAGCACCCGCGCGATGAGCGTTTGTACGCGCGCATGGAGCGCGAAGGAATGACACGGACGCGCGCTCTGGATGTCAGCGGCCTTGAGGTAATGGTGCCGGAACCTACTTTCAATGCGCTTTTCGTCTTTCTGCATTCCTGGGAGCATATGCTCTCTGCCGGTGCTAACATCAGGCAATTATGTGATCTGGCTCTGTTGCTGCGCCATTATGCAGACAGTATAGATGCACCTCGTCTCCGGCACTGTCTGGAGGACTTGCATCTTATGGATGTATGGCGTTTATATGCTTGTATTTTGGTACAAAGTCTAGGATTTAGTGCTGACGAAGTACCGTTTTACTCTCCCCGCACTGCTGTTCGTGCGCAAAAACTGCTGGAGGATTTGCTGGCAGGGAGGATGAATGAACCTAAACGGGATGCGAAAGCCCCTAAGGGACGCATCGCGCGGAAATGGTTTACGATGAAGTTCCGTTTTGCTACGGCAAGACGGATAAGCCGGTATAGCCCGTCTTATGCACGCCATATGAATATAACAACCTTGCTGCACGGCATACGGCGATTCTTTGCCAAAGATAGAAAATGGGAATAAGAGGACTCAAATATATTGTGCTCGCGGCGAACATCGTTTTCTTCGCTCTGGCGGCATGGCTATTACCGATGGGGTTTGAGGAGAATGATGATGTCATGATGGCAATGATCGCTAACGGCACGTATTCCGGCGCACCGGATTTTCACTTGGTGTATATCAATGTGCTGTATGGGGCAGTCTTGGCAGCTCTGTACCGGTTGACAACAGGTATCGAATGGTACACCCTGTCTTTTGTGGTGCTGCATATCATCGCCATGTCGGTGCTTGTATATAGTGTCTTAACGACCCCAAACAGGGCGCGGTGGGAGCGTGTCTTATGGCTCATTGTGCTCTATGTCCTGTGGGCGCGGATCATTGTAGCATTGCAGTTCACCACCACAGCGGGACTCGTCTGTCTGGCGGGATGTATGTTGCTCCTACGGGAAAGCAAGCGGGCGCGGTGGAGCGGAGTGCTGTTGGTGGTCATAGCGGCGCTCATACGTTTTATGGCAGCCGGTCTGGTAGGACTGCTCATGGCGCCTATCATGCTCTATACCTACCGGCTTGAATGGAGAAAATATATCGCAATCGTGGTAATGCTCACGGCGGTGGTAGGATGCAGGGTGGCGAACCATATGGTTTATGACAGCGATCCTGAATGGAAATACTTCCGGGCATACAACCAACTGCGTGCGCAACTGAACGATAACCCCAATTCATATAATATGACTGCTTCGCAGCTGCCTAAGACGATTGATCCGATGGATTTCCAACTCCTGTTGCGTTTTGTGCCCGATGCGGAGCAGATAGACCTGCCGGCTATACGCCAACTGAGTGCGGCGGTAGGCTCCGTGCCTTTCCGGATGCAGCTGCAGAACCTGCATCGTCTGGACAAGTACGCGGTGGAAGTGGTTATTCTGCTGGCGCTGTTGGTGATGATGATTCTTACTACGGGCAACAGGTCAAAATATATCTTCCTGATTCTATACACGCTTTTTATCATGGTGCTTATCGTCCATGTCAGTCTGGACGGTTTTCTCAAGAACCGCGTTTTTCTTTGTATCCTGGCTCCTATGATAGCTACGGACTTCATGTTGCTACCTAATACGACGGGACTCAAACGCCGCTGGGGGATAGGTATTGCTATGACCGTCCTTAGTGCATGGTATGGTTATCAGATTTATCAGGAGAAGCAGACAGCGGATTATAACCGATATACATGGACGCATTTGCAGCAGCCTCTTTTGGAGTACGTTCCGGATGACGCATATGTCACTACGATCGGCACATCGATGTACATGGAGGCGGCTGATCCATGGCATATATGGCCCTATAAGAGCCGCAAACATACGCTTGGATGGATGACATGGTGTCCGCTTAACAAACCTGTAGGACATAGTTACCGCGCTTTGCTCAGGGACGACATGTATATCTTTACGGACATCCAGTACACACATCCACATACCGCATTGCAACGCGTCTGCGAACAGATAGAAAAACACTATGGCGTGCCTACCGAGATCAAATGGAAATGCAGGAACGGAGGCTATGCTTTGGTACAACTGAAAGTGAAAAATTAATAGCATATTAATAGTGAAGAGTTTAGCAATAATAGGAGCCGGTTATCTGCAGCGTCCGGTGGTGGAACGGGCTAAGGAGATGGGGATTCGTACGATCTGTTTCTCATGGCCGCAAGGAGCCGTGTGCAAGGATGTATGCGATGTCTTCTATCCTGTCTCGATCACGGAGAAAGACGAGATTCTTGCCCTCTGCCGCAAGGAGCAGATAGACGGTATTTGTACGATTGCCAGTGACGTGGCGGCGCCTACCGTGGCGTATGTGGCAGAGAAGATGGGTCTGCCCGGTAATAGTTATGTCTCCGCTTTGCGGGCACATGACAAACATCAGATGCGCGAAGTGCTGAAAGCGGCAGGAGTGGAGTGTCCGGGATATGTGGCGCTCAACGACAGAGACGGAGGAAAGATCAATATCTTGCAGAAGATGGATTGTATGCAACTGCATCTGCCTCTGATCGTCAAGCCTACGGACCGGTCCGGCAGCCTTGGCGTGCAGAAGGTAACCCGGTGGGAGGATCTCACACCTGCTATCCGGCAGGCCGAAGAACTGTCGCTTGCAGGAGAAGCTATGGTGGAGGAGTATATCGAGGGCCGTGAGATAAGTGTAGAGATGATCTCGCAGCATGGGACGCATTATGCGCTGCAAATAACTGATAAGGAAACGACCGGTGCTCCGCATTTTGTAGAACTGGCGCACCGTCAGCCTTCGTCCCTGCCGGCAGAGATGCAGGAGCGGATCTTCGCACTCACGCGCCGTGCGCTGGATGCACTGGGGATAACGGACAGTGCCAGTCATTCTGAATACAGGATTACTGCCGAAGGACGTATTGTCGTCATGGAGATCGGAGGACGTATGGGGGGAGATTTTATCGGCAGCGATCTGGTGCAACTGAGCACCGGCTATGATTTCCTGCGCGGCGTGATCGAAGTGGCGTTAGGAGAGAAGATCCATGTGGAGGTAAAACCGCTGGCGCGCAGCAGTGTGGAGTTTGTGGCTCCGCCGGATGTGGCGTGCAGCGCGGACAGAAAAGGGTATATTATTTATAGAAACAATGAGATATTCAAACAGTCTGTCGGTAGTAATTCCGATTTATAACGACGAGGAGGTTATCCATGAACTGCTGCGCCGTCTGACGGCAGTGGTAGAGTCTATCGTCAGCGACTATGAGATCATTCTTGTGGACGACGGCAGCCGCGACCGTTCATGGGAAATCATGCAGGAAGAACGTGCTAAACGGGACTACTTGCGTATCGCCCGTCTCAGCCGTAACTTCGGCCAGCAGAACTCTATCGCAGCCGGCTTGTCGCTGACAACAAAGGATTTGATCGTCCTCATGGATTCGGACCTTCAGGACCGGCCGGAGGATATACCGGTGCTTATTGATGCGCTTCTGGCTGACGGCGAAGCGACTATGGCTATCGCCCAGTGGGAACAGCGCCGGGACAGCCGCATGAAAATAGCTGTCTCGCGTCTCTTCCAGCGTGTCTCTAACAGCATCACCGATATCCATACCATGCCGCGGCTCGGTATATTCCGGGTGATGAGAAAGAGCGTGGTGGAGGAACTGAGACGTTTTCCGGAGAAGACAGCTACGGCGGTCAGTCTGCTGTATTATATCGGACACAAGTACGTTGCCGTACCGCTCAAACGGGACGCCCGTTTTGCCGGCAAGAGCGGCTATAACTTGTCGAAAATGCTGTCCCTTACGTTCGCCCGGATATTCTCGTTCTCGATGTTCCCTATCCGTATGGTCACCTATATGGGGGCTTTCCTCTGTATCGGTTCTATGCTGGCAGCATGCGGGCTGATCATTTATAAACTGGTAGGCAATGTGGTGACCGGGTGGACATCCATGATGGTATTGATGCTGTTCCTCTTCGGTCTCAATTTTGCGTTCCTGGGTATTCTGGGTGAGTATATAGGGCGCATTTTCCTGGAGACCAAACAACGTCCGAATTTTATTATTGAGCAGGTTATATGAGCAGAAAAGTAGCTATATTGGGCGGTACGGGAAATGCAGCCGTTATTGCGGCGGCTATCGAGCACGCACGGCGGATGAATGCTACGGATTTGGAGGTGGCAGGATTCCTGAACGACCGCGCACAGGTAGGCGAATATATTGATATGTTCCCTGTCATAGGGCGTACCGGGGATGCGCAGCGGCTCTTGGCAGAAGGTTATTGGTTCATCAATGCCATCCTGCGTATTGACGGAAACCGCGAACGGATTGCTATGTTCGAGTCGCTGGGGATCCCTGATGACCGTTTGGCTTCTTTTGTCCACCCGATGGCGTATGTGGCGCCGTCGGTCCAACTGGGACCGGGGACGGTTGTCATGCCGCAGGTAGCCATGTCGCCGGGAACCAGATTAGGCAAAGGGTCAATCATGATGGTTGGTGCTACGATGGGGCATGATAACGAAGTAGGTCCTTTCTGCCATATTGCCGCACAGGCTTGTGTGGGCAGCTACCTCAAGATCGGCAAAGGGGTACACATCGGTTTTAATGCTACGATCCGTGAGAACCTCACTATAGGCGATAACGCTACTCTCGGGATGGGGGCTGTGCTCACCAAGAACATCGGAGAAAACGAAATATGGGTGGGAAACCCCGCTAAATTCTTACGCTATGCAGAATAAAACATCATCCGCCTCTCTGTCTCTTGTGCATATAGTGGCTCTGATCGCTATCAACATGCTATATGCCTGCGTGGGGATTTGTACGAAGATGGCAGCCCTGCAAACACCCGCTTCATGGCCATATTTCCTTTGGTTCGGAGGGGCTGTGGCTATTATCGGTCTCTATGCGGTATTATGGCAACAAGTGCTCCGGCGCATTGACCTCTCCACGGCATATATGTTCAAAGGCACGGCACTCATCTTTACGATGCTGATTGCGGCTCTGCTCTTTGGAGAAACGATCACAGTACCGAACATTATCGGTTCGGCCATTATAATAACCGGTATAACGCTTCTTGCACGCTCATGACTTACGCTGTTATCGCATTGATCTCGGTCCTGGTGGCCGCTTGTGCGCAGATGTTGCTCAAACGCTCTGCGAGATATGAACATACCCGTTGGTGGCGCCAGTATGTCAACGGATGGGTTATTACCGGCTATGCCGTCATGTTTATGACCATGGTGGTGAATATCTGGTGTCTGCATAACGGCCTGCAACTCAAGGAACTCAGCGTCATCGAGAGTCTTTCGTATCTCTTTGTGCCGTTCCTCTCTTGGTATATCTTTGACGAACCTGTCAGCCGGCGCAAGGCGCTTGCTATAGGTGTTATTATTGTAGGAGTAATTGTCTTTTTCTTATGATCAATTTTAACCAACCTCATCTCACGGGCAAGGAAGCCCATTATATGTACGAAGCCGTTTATACCTGCAAGTTGTCGGGTAATGGCAGGTTTACCAAGGCTTGCCAGTCATGGTTTGAAAACCGTTACGGTTTCAGGAAAGCCCTCCTGACTACTTCAGGAACGGATGCACTCGAGATGTGCGCTATGCTTTGTGAACTCCAGCCGGGTGACGAGGTGATAGTGCCCTCTTATACGTTTGTCTCTACTGCGCTCGCTTTCCTGCGTGAAGGAGCCAAAGTTGTCTTTGCCGACTCGATGAGGCGTAATCCTAACTTGGATGCCGAGACGCTGGAAGCCCTTGTCACGCCCCGTACCAAGGTTATCGTGCCTGTTCATTATGCCGGTGTGGCATGCGACATGGAGGCTGTCATGGCGGTGGCGGAGAAACATCATTTGCTGGTTGTAGAGGACGCCGCGCAGGCTATCGACAGTTATTACAAACCGCAAACTACAAACCACAAACTGCAAACCACAAACCACAAACCACAAACCGCAAACCACAAACTACAAACCACAAACCACAAACTACAGATCCCCCTCGGTTCTATAGGCCATCTCGCCGCGTTCTCTTTCCATGAGACCAAGAATATCACCGCCGGAGGCGAAGGAGGTCTGCTGGTGGTTAACGACGAGCGTTTCGTACGGCGCGCCGAGATCATATGGGAGAAAGGTACCAACCGTGCGGAGTTCTTCCGCGGGGAAGTGAATAAATACGGTTGGGTGGACATGGGCTCTTCTTTCCTGCCGAGCGAGGTGAATGCCGCCTTCCTCTGGGCGCAACTGGAGAACATTGAGGAGATCCAGGCGAAGCGCAAAACGCTCTGGGATACGTATTGGAAGCGTCTCAAACCGATAGCGGAGAAAGCTCCGTTCTCCCTGCCGGACATACCGCCTTATGCTACGAATAATGCCCATATGTTCTACCTCGTCCTCCCGTCTCTGGAGGAGCGGACGGCGTTCATCGCTTATCTCAAGGAGAACGGAGTAGGGGCGGTGTTCCATTATCTGAGCCTGCATAGTAGTCCTTATTACAAAGACAAACATGACGGACGTCCGTTGCCGGAATGCGACCGGTATGCCGACTGCCTGGTGCGCTTGCCGCTTTTCTTTGACCTGACGGTGGAGAATGTGAATCATATATGCGATTTAATAGAAACATATTATCGCTAATTCTTCTGGTATCGGCATTGGCGTACACGCTATGGTTTGTCTTTGCCGGTTTTGGAAACCATCAGGACCCGCTTTACTGGCTCTATAAATACGAGCATATGGAGGGAGGATGGATGGCTGTGGGTACGTTGCTCACGGGCGGTGCTGTCGTACGGCTCTTCGGTGCCCAACTGCTGCCGCTGCGCCTCTTCGGATGGCTCTGTACGGTTGCAGCGATAGCCTTGCCGTATGCCTGCCTGTTGACCCCCGGACAACGGAGGGAAAACCTTCATTGGCTGGCGCTGGCATATCTGCTCATGGGCTATGGTGCCTTTCAGGAGTTCAGTCCCGGCACATTGTCGGTTCTTCTCCTTTCCGCCGTCTGGGTGCTGGCTGACAAGGAGCGGAACAATCCCTCTGCTTCATGGGGGTGGGGAACCGCCATCTTGGCGGGATTAGCCGTGGCGGCGCGTTTCCCGAATATATTGGTGCTCCTCGTCCTTATTCCGGTCTGGAAAAAACGCAGCCTTTGGGCGATTCCTCTTGCGGCGCTTGCTGCGGGACTGGTCTATCTGCTCGGCTATCTCTTCGTCACGCCTGCCATCACCGACTCGTCCATGACAGCTGCGCATGAGATCTCCAACATGGTCTCCAAACTATGGGAGAACGGCGGCAAACTGGTCGGTTATATCCTCCTCGCTGTTGGCGTCCTGGCTGTCGTAAATCATCTGTCATCAATCATAAATCATCACTTGACCATCCCTTTGGGATTGTTCACGGGTCTGGCACTCGTTTATTTTGCCTGTTATACTACCAGACCCTTGCAGTGGTATAATACCGATCTGACCTATCTCGTCTCCGCCTTGTGTTTTGTCATGGCGGTATGCTCTAAATCACCGGAAGCCAATTACCGGTCATTGATAGGAGCGGCACTCATGGTTGTAGCTACGCTCGGCACCGACACGGCTTGGCTCAAACTGTTCCCGGCTGTCCTATGCCTCTTGGCGGTAGCGGCAGCGCAGTATTCTGAGCATGAGCGGAACTATCTGTGGTGTGTGCTGGCGGTCCTGGCGGTACTGGTGGTCTTCCGCATGACGACTAATAGTATCGGGCAGAGTAATCTCACACGGGCTGCCACGATAGCCTCTGTCTCTCCGTATAAAGGTATCGCTATCCGTGAGACGGAGCAGAAACGACTCTTGCAATATAAAGCAGACTACGACTCACTCTTAAATGACCAAATGGTAAATGACCAAATGGTAAATGCCCAAATGGTAAATGTCCTGGCTTTGGGTCAGGAAGCCCACCTCATGCGTGCCGTCACAGGCTGCGAGGCGGCGCGGTATAACGAGTTCTGGTCCAATATCTTCGACTCGCTCTATACCGCTAAATACCGCGATATCATACAGTCGGAATATCCGGTTGTCTTCTGTTCCTTCACGCCCCAGTTCAAGACCAAACCGGAATATACCGACGGCGACAGCGAAATGGAGAGAATGCTCCTGAAAGAGGGCTATACACCTCTGGACCGCAAAGAATACAAATACATGATTTATCTTCCACCGAACACGATACACGAATGACTAAGAAGTATGCTGATATTATGGCCTCTTTGAAGGCCGGCGACTACGCACCGGTTTATATCCTCTGCGGAGAAGAACCATATTATATTGATAATGTGTGTGATTTTATTGTGCAGAACGCGCTTGACCCCATGGCGCGGGAGTTTGACCAACAGATCCTTTACGGGCGTGATCTGCCCGGAACGGACATAGCTCCGGTCATCTCGGCGGCAAGAGGATATGCTATGATGGGAGGAAGAAAAGTGGTTGTTGTGCGCGAGGCGCAGGCGGTTAAGAAATGGGATGCGCTGGAGGCGTACCTTAATGCCATCATGCCGCAAACGGTACTCGTCATTGCGTACAAAGGCAAACCCGACAAACGCCAGAATATATGGAAACATGTGGCGGAGCACCCTCAAGTCGTCTGGATGCAATCCGACAAACTCCGCGACTACGAAGTGGAGAAATGGATCAATGCCTATATCCGGGATTATAATAACTCCCCGTCCTTCCGGAAGGGGCTGGGGGAAGGCCTTACTATCGACCCTCGCGTTGCGCCGATTCTGGCGGACCATTTGGGTACGGATCTGTCGGCTATCGTTGGTGCGCTGGATAAATTGATTGCGGGGCGGCCCGAGGGCGTCAATGTCATTGATGCGGCGCTGGTGGAGCGCAATATAGGAATCTCGAAGGATTATAATATTATGGAACTGCAATCGGCGCTCATTCGCGGAGATGTGGTCAAGGCGAACCGTATCGCGCAATATTTTGCAGGCAGCAAGGACCATCCTATGATTCGGGAAATGGCACCGCTATTCAGCTTCTTCTCAAATCTGCTGATGTACCATTACCTGCCGTCGAAAGCACCGGCTGTCGTTGCTAAGGAATTGGGAATAAACCCCTATTTCGTAAAGGATTATGAGATGGCAGCCCGTCGTTATCCTGCCGGAAAGACTTTCTTAATCATGGGATATTTCCGGGATATCGACGCCCGACTGAAGGGTATCAACAACCCCTCCGCCAAAGACGCCGATCTGTGGAAAGAGTTGATCTTCAAGATCATGCACTAACGGCCGCCATGAATTGCCATGACCGTTCTGCATCACCCATAGCACGCTGTCCAGGTCTCTCCGGCTGAATGAAGAGTGGGGATTCCGGCTCTCGTTATCTATCATCGGTATCCCGTTGCCCGGAGCATCTAATTCTTCTTCGTGAAGCGTCCGGTACGCCTCTTCTTCGGCGGCTAAGTCTTTGAGCACTTTCGGGTATATCTTATTGAAGAACTGCGGATGAGCTGTGTACCATACGAGCGAAGAGTCAAACTGCGCTTGCGTCACACCGTGTTTCTCCAGAGCCTGCGCGTAATACAGGTCTCGGGTCTCGTAATCCGTGATCCGTACACCGCTTACCTGCAGCACCGCATCGGTCTTATGGAGTTCCGCCAGGACCTTGCGCATCTCGCGGGAACTCAATATACCCCGTGGCCTGCAACCCGTCAGGGTCAGGGACAATGTGACGATGCACAAAGTACAAAGGAATACTATGTAAGACCTTTCACCTTTCACCTTTCGACTATTTGCTTTCAACTTTAAACTCCAAAACTTCTTTCAACTATCCATACGGCTTCAGCCGATCGTTCGAGGCTTAGCCGAGATAAGAACTATCAACTATCAACTATCAACTATCAACTTTCCCCTTTCACCTTTCACCTTTCACCTTTCGACAGGCTCTGTCCCGTCACCGGTAACCCGTAACCCGTCACCCCTCTTTCAACTTTCCCCTTTCACCTTTCAACATTAAACTTTAAACTTTCGACTTTAAACTCCAAAACTTCTTTCAACTATCCATACGGCTTCAGCCGATCGTTCGAGGCTTAGCCGAGATAAGAACTATCAACTATCAACTTTAAACTCCAAAACTTCTTTCAACTATCAACTTTCAACTTTCGCCTCCTTCATGTAGAACAGCAGAATCACTGCTACGGCGCAGGTGATGCAACTATCGGCGAAGTTAAACACCGGCCGGAAGAACAGCACCTCGCCTGCACTGTTGCGGATCAGTGGGAAATAGAACATATCTACCACCCGTCCGTAGAACCAGCCGGCATAGCCGAATAGTTTGCCGTAGAAAACGCAGTCGATGATGTTTCCTGCCGCGCCGGCTATGATGAATGCGATGGTTGCGATATAGCCGGTCTTGGCATGCTGGCGGTATATCAGCGTGTGAGTGTACCAGCCTAATAGACCTACCGCCAGCAGACGGAACAGGGTCAGTGCCAGTTTGGAGAACCACTCAATGCCGAATGCCATGCCGTTGTTCTCTACGTAGCATAGCCAGAACCAGGAGAACACCTCGTGGCTCTCGCCCAAGGCGTAATGGGTGGCGATATATAGTTTGATCGCTTGGTCTATCAGCAAGGCTCCGGCTATGATCCCTGCTACCATCAGACTCAGTTTCGTTTCCTTAGAAATCATAAATCATAAATTTGAAATCATAAATGCCTTCTTCACTCCTTCCAGCCGGTCCAGTTTCTCCCAGGTGAATAACTCCACCTCGCGGGTGAAAGTATTGCCGTCGGAGTCGATGAATGTCTTGGTCACTACCTCGTTGGTTCGGCCTACATGACCGTATTTGGCGGTCTCTTCGTACATCGGCTGTGTCAGTTTGAGGTCGCGTATGATGGCTGCAGGACGCAGGTCGAACAGCTCGTTCACTTTCTCTGCTATCTCGGCGTCGCTCATCGCTACTTGTGCCGTGCCGTATGTGTTGACGTAGAGCGATACGGGTTTGGCTACGCCGATGGCGTAACTCACCTGTACCAGCGCCTCGTGTGCCACGCCGGCTGCTACCAGATGTTTGGCTATCCATCGTGCTGCGTAGGCGGCCGAACGATCTACTTTGGACGGATCTTTGCCGCTGAATGCGCCGCCGCCGTGTGCGCCGCGGCCGCCGTAGGTATCTACAATGATCTTGCGTCCCGTCAGACCCGTGTCACCGTGAGGACCGCCGATAACGAAGTTACCTGTCGGGTTCACCAGCAGTTTGGCGTTCTTGTCCTCCAGAAACTTATGCAGCAGGTGCCCGTAACGGCTGTCTCTTGTCGCTACGCGGGGCAGCAGAATCTCAATCACATCCTTCTTAATGAGTTCCGGCGTGACCTTGATGCTTTGCTCCCTCCCTTGAGGGGGGGGTTGGGGTGGGGTTGTTTCATCGTGGTGTGTACTCAGCACAATCGTATCTATGCGCACGGGGCGCTGTCCGCAGGGCTTGCCGTCTTGGTCGCGCACCTCTTCGTATTCGATCGTCACTTGGCTCTTGCTGTCCGGACGAAGGTAAAGCATCTGTTTGCCTTCCTTCCGTATGCGGGCGAGGGTATATACTAAGGTGTGCGCCAGATCCAGAGTCAGAGGCATGTAGTTGTCTGTCTCGTCCGTTGCGTAGCCGAACATCATGCCTTGGTCGCCTGCTCCTTGTTCGTCCGCTTCGGCGCGGCTCACACCCATGTTGATGTCCTGGCTCTGGGCATGCAGTGCGGTCAGTATGCCGCAACTCTCCGCCTCAAATTTGTATTCCGATTTGGTATAACCGATCTCTGCGATGGTCTTGCGGGCTATCTGCTGTACATCTACCCATCCCTTGCAACTCACCTCTCCGGCTATCACCACCTGACCTGTCGTACACAGCGTCTCGCATGCCACATGAGCCTGTGGGTCCTGTGCCAGCATATTGTCCAGTATCGCATCCGATATCTGGTCACTCACTTTGTCCGGATGTCCTTCCGACACCGATTCACTTGTAAATAAATAATGCATATCTTTTCTGATAAAAAAACCGCAAGCGACTGTTTGGTCTTGCGGCACAAGTTTTAGCATTTTTTAACGAGGTTGCAAGCAGTCAAATCCATCCTCTTTTCAAAATCCGGTGCAAATTTACAACAAAAATTGCACATACGCAAGTTTTTGAGCGGAATTTTTGAAAAAAGTAGAAATTCTCTACTTCTTTTAGGGATAGATAGCAGGCACTATGCTTGCATAAGGGGCGGCTATCTAGCACTAAAAGAGAGGGCGCAGCCCTTTTCAAAAATCCCGCTCATTCTTGCGTATGTCCCGCAAGACGCGACTGTACTTTCGAAGGGTCCCGCTCCGGGTGGTTAATCACGCGAAGCGAAAATCAAACAAGCCGTGAACGAAGTGCAATAATCGTTCGCCAGATAAGAAGAAAAAGTAATTTTTTTTGCATTTTTTTCGTTGCTTCGGACTTGTAGAGTCTTTTTGTAGCAGTACCTTTGCACCCGGAACGTCCTTCCAACGGAATGGACGGGGTGGCTTCTGCCGAGAAAGGCATAGTATTAACAACTAAAATTTATACAATTATGGACAATTCAATTCATTTGGCACAAATGTATTTGTAATTTCTTATCTGGTTCTCTCAAACGATTATTCGCTTAGCGAATCTTGATGTTCAATATGGAATAGAAATTAAAGAACGCGCGTATGTGTGTACGCGCGTTCTTTAATATATCCGAAAGACTCAACGGGTGTCAAGTCAATTGACTTATCCTCCGAAGTTATCGAAGCGGATGTCTGCATCATCGACGCCCAGCGAGTGGAGCAGGTCGAGGACGGTCTTAGCCATCATAGGAGGACCGCAGAGGTAGTACTCGACATCCTCGGGAGCGTCATGCTGCTTGAGGTAGGTGTCGCCCATGACAGGAGCGATGAAGCCCGGGGTGTACTTGATGCCCAGTTGGTCTGCCTTCGGGTCCGGACGGTCCAGCGCCAAGTGGAAATGGAAGTTCGGGAACTCCTTCTCCAGCGCGAGGAAATCGTCGAGGAAGAAGACTTCGTCGATA
>JAFUUZ010000045.1 GCA_017471285.1 Paludibacteraceae bacterium
CTCGCCGCTCTGAACGCTAACGGTATCGCTTCCATCGAGGAGGCTAACCAGATTTGCGAACAATACGGCCTCGATCCTTATCTGACCTGCGAGGAGACCCAACGTATTTGTTTTGAGAACGCCAAGTGGGCTTACGTAGTAGGCACCGCTATCGCGCTGAAAAAAGGCTGCAAGAACGCCGCCGACGCTGCCGAGGCTATCGGTATCGGTCTGCAGTCATTCTGTATCCCCGGTTCGGTGGCTGACGACCGCAAGGTAGGTATCGGTCACGGTAACTTAGCAGCCCGTCTGCTGCGCGAGGAGACACAGTGCTTCGCATTCCTCGCCGGCCACGAGTCTTTCGCTGCCGCTGAAGGTGCTATCAAGATTGCCGAGATGGCGAACAAGGTTCGTAAGAACCCGCTCCGCTGCATCCTGAACGGTCTGGGCAAAGACGCTGCTATGATCATCAGCCGTATCAACGGTTTCACCTATGTACAGACCGAGTTCGACTATTTCACGGGCGAACTGAAGATCGTGCGCAAGAAAGCGTACAGCGACGGTCCGCGTGCGAAGGTTAACTGCTACGGTGCAGACGATGTTCGTGAGGGTGTAGCTATCCTCTGGCACGAGAACGTGGATGTATCCATCACCGGTAACTCGACCAACCCGACGCGCTTCCAGCACCCGGTAGCAGGAACGTACAAGAAAGAGCGTATCCTCGCCGGCAAGCCGTACTTCAGCGTTGCTTCTGGCGGCGGTACAGGACGTACGCTGCACCCGGATAACATGGCTGCAGGTCCTGCTTCCTACGGTATGACCGATACGCTCGGCCGTATGCACAGCGACGCACAGTTCGCAGGTTCGAGCTCCGTTCCGGCACACGTAGAGATGATGGGCTTCCTCGGCATCGGAAACAACCCGATGGTAGGTTGCACCGTAGCCTGCGCTGTGAATGTAGCACTTGCGTTGAACAAGTAACCCCACCCCGACCCTCTCCTAAGGAGAGGGAGGAGGGGAAAATATAGCAATCAACAAAACAATTATTTAAGGTAAAATGAAAAAAATTTTATTTGTAGCCGTACTTGCATTGGCAAGTGTAATGGCTTACGCTCAACCACGCGCCGTCGGTGTTAACCTCGGTGGATGGTCTTCTATCTCTTACCAACACGGCTTTGGAGAGAGTAACATGTTGGATGTAGCCGCAAACGTTATTCTGCCTATTAACAGCGGTGTCGGTGTCGGCGGTCATGTGACCTACGACTGGATTGATCCGTTCAACGCACCTGTTCCTTGGAACGAGAAGGGTGAATGGCACTGGTACATGGGTGTCGGTGGTTCCGGAGGTTTCAACTTTGGTGACCAGAACAGAGGTTATAACAGCTGGTGGTATGCCGGTGTAGCCGGTCATGTCGGAATCGAGTATGACTTCTGGTTCCCGTTCCAACTCTCGTTGGACTGGCGTCCGAGCCTTGGTGTTGGTACACATAGTGGAAACATTGGTTTCAACATCCCGGGACTTTGGGGTGGTATCCAACTGGGTGTTCGCTACAAATTCTAATTGAACATTTTTATTATGCAAAACGCACATTTCTTCGGAGATGTGCGTTTTTTTATGCGCATACGTGTAAAAAAACAATAATAATTTGCGTATATAAAAAATTGTTTGTATCTTTGTGCGCAAAACGTAACCAATTAAAAATCTATCCGTATGAGAAAATTTCTTTTCCCGCTACTCGCAGTAGCTTTCGTCCTCAGTTCGTGCTCAGCTGCACGCCAGTCCCTTGCAAACAAAGACACGGCGCAGTACCGCTATGAGATTGAATGTGCCGGCAATGCCATTCAGGGTACTTACTTAGTCAAAGTGTGGACCTACAGCCGCAGCGCCGGCATTGCCGAGAACCAATGCCGCAAGAATGCCGTTCACGGTGTTATTTTCAAAGGCTACGGAGGAGGTCAAGGCTGCGTCTCGCAACGTCCTCTGGCACCGCAGCCGGGTATTGAGACCCAATACAAAGACTACTTCGATAGTTTCTTCGCTACCGGTGGGGAGTTCCAGAAATACGCTTCTATCATAGGCGGCACCACCGAGACCGTACGCGTAGGCAACGAATACAAAGTAGGCGTTGTAGTGAGCGTCCGCAAAGACGATCTGCGCAAGGCACTCGAAGCCGCAGGCATCCTCCGCAAACTGAACAGCGGCTTTTGATTTGTGATTTGTAGTTTGTGATTTGTAATTTTTAATTCATAATTAATATGACACGAAACCTTTTGTACATCGTACTTTGTATCTTTGTACTTTCTTTAGCGAGTTGCGGCCCCAAACGCTCGCAAGCTTTTTATGACCAGCCCAGCCGTGTGCTGAGCGCGGATTTCAACGGCACATACGTCATCCGTACGCAGGTGCGTTCCAAAGACGCCGTGACTGCATTCTACGACGCACAGCGCAAAGTAGTGAAAGAGATTATTTTTGACGGTATCCAAGCCGGCAACAACGGCGTATCGGATCTCAAGCCGCTCTGTCTGGACAAGAACGCCCAGGAGAAATACGAAGACTACTGGAATGCCTTCTTCTCGGACGGAGGTCCTTGGAAACAGTTCACCAACTACAGCAAACGCCGCGTGGTCACGACCCGTTATGAGCGCGACGGACGGCAGATGGTAGAGACCGGAACGGTTACAGTGGACCGCGCCGGAATCAAGAAGAAACTGCAGGAAGACGGAATAATCCCGAAAGAAGGAAGATATTAAGACATTTACCATTTGGACATTTATTTTTTTTAGAGAATTATGAAAAAGTCACTATTAACTATAGTTCTTGCGTGCATAGCTGTATTAGCGAGTGCGCAGATCAAGAAGCCGGAACTGATGGTTGTTCCGTCGGATGTATGGTGTATCACCAACGGGTATTACACCGAAGTGGAAAATATGGGTTCGGTCACCAAGGTGCCCAACTACAAACAGGCGTTGCAAGAGAACATGGGTCTCAAGCTGGCGATCGCCAAGCTGAACGACCTGATGGCGGAGCGTGAGTTCCCGTTGCAGAGTCTGGAGCAGATGATCAAGAACCTGGAGCAACGCCGCATGGAGGACAACATGACGATGAGCAAAGCCGGTAACGAGTTGGCAGAAAGTCCTCTGGACGAAGTAGCCCGCATGGCTAAATGCGACATCATTCTGGAACTCAGTTGGGAGGTGAAAGACTTCGGTCCGAAACACTCCTTATCGTACATTCTGGAGGCGCGGGACGCCTATACCGCCAAATCCATCGGCGCAGCGTCCGGTACCGGCGCTCCATCCATGACCGCCGATGTGGACGTACTGCTGGAGGAAGCTATCGTCGCCAATATGGATAACTTCAACCTGCGTCTGCAGGACCATTTCACCGAGATGCAGACCATCGGACGTGAGATAAATCTGGATATCAAAGTGTTTGCCAACAACGCCGCAGGTGTAGACCTGGAGACCGAGTTCGGCGGCGAAGAGCTGGTAGACGTGATCAACAACTGGCTCCAACTCAACACTATCCAAGGCCGTTTCTCCATGCCGTACGCTTCGGAGAACGTAGCAAACTTCACACAAGTCCGCATCCCGGTCTATGACGAGCGCGGAAGGGCTATCGACGCCAACGGATTTGCCAAACAACTGGCAAAACACCTCCGTCAGGCACCGTATAACATCCCTTGCAAAGTGATGGTAAAAGGTCTCGGAAGAGCCGTGATCGTCCTTGGAGAGAAATAGAAACATTTACCATTTGGTCATTTACCATTTACCATTTTACAGTTATGAAACGCATTTATTCAATATTATTAGCCGTGCTCATGAGCGCAGCTATGCTGGCACAAACGGAGTATCTGCCGATCTCCGTCTATGCAGTCGATGATTCCGAGTCCTTCCCCAAGGGTTCGAAAGCCATGATCGAGAACAAACTGACCCAACTGCTGACCAAGAACGGTATAGCAGGACTGGATTACATGGGTCAGTTCGTGCTTACCGTTTCCAGTACCCCTCTGGATAAAGATATTATTCCCGGTCCTCCGATGAAAATCGCAGAGAAAATGGAGATGAACCTCTATATCGTGGACAGTTACGCCAAAACGATCTTCTCTTCCGCCTCTTTCACTGTACGCGGATTAGGAGAGACCGAGAACAAATGCTATCTCAACGCTATCAGCCATATGCCGCTGCAGACGCCGCAGATAGCCCAATTCATTGACGAAGGAAAGCAGAAAATCATTCGCTACTACGACCACGAAGGCGAAGTTCTGATCAAGAAAGCCATGTATCTGGCAAAGAAAAAGGAATTCGAAGAGGCGCTATGGATCGTTTCGCTCATTCCCCAACAGAGCAAGCATTATGATGCCGCTCTGGCTACGGGACAAGAGATATACCAGATGTACCTGAACAACGAATGCAACCTCTATCTGGCAGCCGCCCGTCAGGCATGGGCCGCGGAGCAGAACTCCAAAGGCGCAGCTGCGGCAGGAGAGTATCTCCAGAATATCCTGCCGGATGCAGGCTGCTACGACGAAGCGATGGAGCTCTACCGCGAGATCAAAGGCAAAGTGCTGGACGACTGGAAATTCGAGATGAAGAAATACCAGGACGGTATTGACCTTGAGAAACTGCGCATTGAAGCCGCACGCCAGATCGGTGTTGCATATGGCACGCACCAACCTGCGCAAACGACCTCCATCGAGTTCCTGCGCTCTATTCTGTAAGTCGAAAGTAGAAAGTCGAAAGTCGAAAGCCGAAAATGAGACAGACCATTTTAACATTATTCTGTGCATGCATGGTTCTCTCCGTGTGTGCGCAGGACGAAATGGCATACCGCCGTAACTCGCTGGCTACCATGCTCGTCTATCACCCGGAGGACGAGTTCGGGTTCGAGATATACAAAGCTTTCGACTCGCTGCCTATTCCCGACAAGTACGACGACCATACCATCTCCGGTGCGCGGGTCATTGACAACAGTACGGTAAGCGGTTTGCAGCGCAAGGAGTCCGGCTATTACAAAGCCACTTACGGCCATCAGCTGACAGCAGCCGAGTTGCGCAAGAATGCGCAATATACAGAGGACCTTCTCAACCAGACGGAGATGGCAAAAAAGATGGTAGCCAAATGGTTCGGTTTTAACGGTCATACCGTTTCCGATGCGACCTTCAATACTGCACTGATCAGTTCGCGGGGTCAGTATAACGCCTCCGATGTAGATGTGGCGTTAGCGGTGCAGACGACACGCGGACTCGCATCGCTGTCCGATGCCGGCGAAGAACTGCTCAACAACACCTTCGTTCTGGTCAACGATATCACGTATGTGACAGCAGAACAGGAAGCGGAGGCAGCCAAAGTAGCTATGGGTGTTATCGGAGGTATCTTCGATGCGCTGACGGGCGGCAAGTCCGGCCAGCAGATGGCGCAAACGGCAGGGAAGATAGCCGACAGTTTTACCGGATTCAAAGTCAAGACCCATTCCTATCTATACCAGCTGGAATGGAATGACTCCATCGCGGCTATCTTCTACCGGTATCACTATACCGGTGTGCCGGATTCCGCCAAAGTGCAGGCCTTTCTGGACGACAAGACCACTTACCGGCTCAAATACGTAGCACATGAGTATGAGTTCGATAAGAAATCCGTGCTCAAAGGCAAGTACTCCCGTACGGAACTGGTGCGTACCATCTGCGCACGGTCTATGGACAAGAATATCGTGGCTCTCGCTAAACAATACGAGGATTTCAAGGTCAAGACGCCGGTTTATCAAGTTCTCACCAACAGCCGCGGCAAGATAGAAGGCTACGCCGCCAAGATCGGCATGAAAGAGGGGATTTCCGAGACCTCCAAATTCCAAGTTGTGCAGCGGATCCAGGACGCCGAGACCGGCAAAACACGGTACAAATATATCGCTACCGTCAAGCCGAAGAAAGGTCAGATATGGGATAACAGGTATAATGCCGTATTGGAGGAAGAGGACGGCGCCACCCTGCCCTATACCACTTTCGTCAAAACAGCCGGAGGAGAGATTCTACCGGGTATGCTTCTCATCGAAGGCAAATACCGGAAGATCGAAAACTGACAAATGAACAAACGAGAAAATAAATAAGTGAGAAAACAAAAAGGGCTCGTCTCCCGACGAACCCTTTCCCATATAACAAACAATCTCTATTAACATACCGGGTAGATCCCGGCAGAATCTTCTAACATTCTACATGTAACATTACAAATACCGTGCCAAAAATAAAAAAATGCTCTACTACTGGATCATATCGCTACCTATGATGTTATGCTTCTTCTGGAGCATTTTCTTCATTATACGCTGTCTAGAGGGGAGAAACAATCTCCGGATAAAGGTCAGTATTTTGGTCTTTTTCATTGCCGCTACGGCTCTTTATACCGACCATTGGCTCTATTTCTCGGAGGAGAGAAACGCCTTCGGTCTATGGACTTACCTCATTGCCAACCTGAGCGTCTATCCTTTATATTACATGTACCTGCGCGCACTCACGCACGCGAAGAAAAGCATCGAGACTCCTCTGCTTTTTATCCCAGCAGCAATCATTGCGTTGCTTTTTCCGCTCAACGGTCACTTCGAATGGTTCGGCGAAGACCGGCTGATTCTCTTCGTCCGTATCTGTTTCGCGGCGGAGGTGATTTGGGTCTGGTGGCGGGGGTATCTGCTACTTCAAGAGACAAGGGCCCGTATGGACGACACCTATTCGGACGACCGAAGCTATCTTCTTCGCCCTACGTATATCATCCAACATCTGCTGGGCCTGACCGCCGCTATCTCAATGCTGCTCAACTTTCTGGGGCGTGATTTCTTCACCGAAAGCATGCTTGTTTGCATTCCGGCTGTAGTCATGACCGCCCTGTTGTACGCCATCGGCTATGTAGCGGCGCACACTACTCTGCCGCAGGAGACCGTAGAGGCGGATAGTTCCACGTATCAACCGCCGTCCAAAGAAGACAGTTCCGCACTCATGGAGCATATCGACCGCCTCATGCGCGAGCAGCACCTCTTCACCAACTCCGGACTCACCATCGTGGACGTAGCTACTGCCGCCGGCTCCAACCGGACCTATGTCTCCCGAGCCATCAACCGTTCCTATTCCATCTCTTTCTCCCAATATATCGCACGCCAGCGGGTGCTATATGCCCAAATGGTCCTCGCCGATGCGCGATACAAAACCGACAAAGAAGCTATCGCGGATGCTATCGCTCTCAGCGGATTTGCCTCCGAGCAGTCTTTCTACCGTCTCTTCAAGGAACAAACCGGTACTACCCCTCTCCAGTTCCGTAAACAATCCGTCATGAACGGATAGTTATTTACGCTTATTATCTCGCACTTATCTCGCACTTATCTCGCACTTATCACGCACTAATCACGCACTAATCACGCACTAATTCTTGCATGCAATTCTTTAGTATTATATACTACGTATATAATACCATGGCATGGTATGTTTTGGGACAGAGAAGAGGGTGCAGAGAAGATTTTTATGATTTGAGAGTCGAATTGTACGATTTGAGAATGCTTTTTCATAAAAAAGCAGTAATTTTGCCGTCGGAAGCCCCGGAATGTAATTTAACACAAAAAATACTACGTATATGAAAAAGATTTTCACAATCCTGTTGGCTGCGATAGTAGCAGTAGGCAGTGTCAATGCAGCGGACAACAAGAAAGCCTCCAATGCCAAGTCCGGTTCCAAGTCAGACAAAGAGTACACCCACAGCATCGGTGTCGTTGCAGGCTCAGGTATCGGTATCCAGTACAAGAAAATGGTAAGTGCCCATTTCACGATCATTGAGGAGTTCGGTTACTTGGGTAGTTTTGCCGCAGCCGGAGACGGCTTCAGTGTACCTACGATAGGCGCGGTGAACGACCTTGTACTGGCATATCAGGCCAAGTGCGCAGAAGGCAAAGGCATCCGTCTGGACTATTTTGTAGGCGGTCAGTTAAAGGGCGGTTATGTTGACATGGGTGCAGCCGGAGGTATCATCGGAGCCGGTGCGGCAGCAGGTATTGACGCAAAGATGAAGAACGCACCGATCGCTTTCTCCTTCGACTTCCGTCCCGGTTACGGTTGCCTTTTAGGCAATAACGGAACAGGAGTAGGAGCCTTTCATGTGTTCGACTGGACTATCAACCTGGGTGTGAGATATACGTTCTAAAGAAACCAATTCATGAAAAACACACTGTAAAAGCTTGCTCACTATAGAAGCGTCCGCGTACTCCGCGGATGCTTTTTTTATTAAAACACCCAATAAATTTGCGTATATCAAAAAAAAGCAGTACCTTTGCAGCCGCATTTGCGGCTATGCCGCTTTAAGTGAAGCTGTTGAAGAGTTAAAATGGTCGCAACGCGACGTTAAATAGTTAAATAGATGAAGAAGAATTTCGTAGAAGAACTGCGTTGGAGAGGCATGCTCCAGGACATCATGCCGGGAACGGAAGAACTGTTAATGAAAGAGATGACGACCGCCTATGTAGGTATCGACCCTACGGCCGACAGTCTGCATATCGGTCATTTATGCGGTATTATGATGCTGCGCCATCTGCAGGCATGCGGACACAAGCCTATTGCGTTGTTAGGCGGTGCGACCGGCATGATCGGCGACCCGAGCGGCAAGTCCGCCGAGCGCAACCTGCTGACGGAAGAGACGCTGCGCCATAACGTAGCGTGCATCCGTGAGCAACTGGAGCACTTCCTGGATTTCAACAGCAACGAACCCAATGCAGCCGAGCTGGTAAACAACTACGACTGGATGAAGGACTACACTTTCCTTGATTTCGCGCGCAATATAGGCAAACTGATCACCGTCAATTACATGATGGCCAAGGACAGCGTGAAGAAGCGTTTCAACGGCGAGTTCGCGCAGGGTATGTCGTTTACCGAGTTCACCTACCAGTTGCTTCAGGGCTACGATTTCGTCTATCTGAACGAGCACAAGAACTGCCTGATGCAGATGGGCGGTTCGGACCAATGGGGCAACATCACCACGGGTATCGAGCTGATGCGTAAGATGAACGGCAAGACGGCATTCGCCCTCACGTGCCCGCTCATCACCAAAGCCGACGGCGGCAAGTTCGGCAAGACCGAGAGCGGCAATATCTGGCTTAGCAAGAAATACACCAGCCCGTATAAGTTCTACCAGTTCTGGCTGAACGTGAGCGACGACGACGCGAAGCGTTATATCAAGATCTTCACGAGCCTCAGCCGCGAAGAGATAGAAGGATTGATAGCCGAACACGAGCAGGCCCCGCATCTAAGATTGCTGCAGAAGCGTCTTGCCCAAGAGGTGACCTGCATGGTTCATAGCGAGGCAGACTATAACGCCGCCGTAGAGGCATCCAATATATTATTCGGAAACGCGAGTACGGACGCGTTGCGCGCGCTGGACGAAGAGACGTTCCTGCAGGTGTTCGAGGGCGTAGAACGCTATGAGATCAGTCTGGACGAGCTCAAAGCCGGTATCGGTCCGTTGGATCTGTTAGCCGAGAAGACCTCCATATTCCCGAGCAAAGGCGAGGCACGCAAGATGATCCAGGCGAACGGATTCAGTATGAACAAAGAGAAACTGACCGACCCGCAGACGCCGATCACCGATGCAGCCCTGCTGAACGGCAAATATCTGCTTTTTCAAAAAGGCAAGAAAAACTATTACTTGGTAGTGGCGAAATAGTCGAAAGACCGCTTCGCTCAAAGTAGAAAGACCGCGGCTAAGCCGCTCAAAGCAAAAAAAGCAGGGTAAATTGCATTTTTTTACCGAATTATTTGGTCAATTCAGAAAAAAGCATTACCTTTGTCGTCGTTTTCGGAGATCAATGACTTCGTTGCTTTGCAACTCGTGTAATTGTCTCGAAAACTCCTCTATGATTAAAACACACTTTGTTAGCGTTTTAATCATCCGGGGTCCCCAGAGTAAAACAAGCCGAAGGCTGTTTGCTATGGGGAGACGCGTAGCACAGAACGGAGGCGTCATCGAGTGACGCAGTCACGAGTCACGCGAAGTTCTGATGCAAGCAGTGTCCACTCGTATATCGGTATTACACCGGATTTTGGTTCCGAGAAGCGAGGTTCGACTCCTCGGTGGACAACAAAGGGACAAACCCCACCCTGCCCTCCCCACAAGGGAGGGAATTTAATGAAACGGGGTTCGTGTGATGGGATACGGGCAGCCACACAACAATTGATAATTGATAATTGATAATTGAGAATTACTGCCCCATATTGAGTAACACAGCCGAAGTGACAAAGTGACTATGTACGAAGTACGAAGGAACGAAGTGACGAGGCACAAAGAACAATTTTATGAAAGAATTCGCATTAGCAGGTACTCCGCGTAGCGAGTACGGCAAGAAAGCAGCCAAAGCTTTCCGCGCAGAGGAATTGATTCCTTGCAACATTTACGGTTGCGGTTTGAACTGCACCTTCACCGTAAAAGCGGCAGATGTTCGCAAACTGATTTACACTCCCGACACCCAGATCGTTGACCTCACCGTAGGTGAGTTGAAGACGAAAGCTATCGTGAAGGAACTCCAGTTCCATCCGATGGACGGCAAGGTTCTGCACATTGACTTCCTCGCCGTAGACGAGAAGAAGCCGGTAGTAGTAGAGATTCCTATCCAGTTGAACGGTCTGGCAGAAGGTGTGAAAGCCGGTGGTAAGCTGGTTCAAGCAATGCGCAAGCTGAAAGCATGCGGTATCTACACTGCGTTCCCTGATCGTATCAACATCGACGTTACCGAGCTTGGTCTGGGTAAGAAGATCGCTGTTGAGGACGTAAAGATCGAAGGTCTGAAGTTCGTTAACCCTGCTGACGCATGCGTAGCAGAGGTGAAGGCAACCCGCCAGAGCAAACAGGCTTAATCGGCTATCAGCCGTCAGCCATCAGCCGTCAGAAGTTGAGCGCTGAGGACAAATGAGGCGAGGCGTATGTCTCGCCTCTAATTTTAAGATATAAACTGAAAGCTGACAGCTGAATGCTGAAAGCCAAATAATATGAAATACTTAATCGTAGGTTTAGGCAATATCGGCGACGAGTACGCCGGCACACGGCATAACATCGGTTTTATGATGATCGATGCTTTTGCTGCGTCGGTGAATGCCCGTTGGGAGGACAAACGATACGGGTTTGTAGCCAGATGCCGCGTCAAGAATGCGGAGATGGTGCTGCTGAAGCCCTCTACATACATGAATCTGAGCGGTAACGCGGTGCGTTACTGGTTAGGACAAGAGAAGATACCGGTGGAGAACATGCTGGTATTGGTAGATGATCTGAACCTGCCGTTCGGTACGATCCGCATCCGCAAACAGGGTTCGAACGGCGGTCACAACGGTCTGGGCAACATACAATCCGTATTAGGAACGGACGCGTACGCACGCGTGCGGTTCGGTATCGGCAACGAGTTCACCCGCGGAGCGCAGATCAATTTTGTGTTAGGCGAATGGACGGACGAGGAGAAGAAGCAGATCGACGAACGGCTGAAGGTCACCACCCAGATCATTCCGAGTTTCTGCTTGGCGGGTATAGACAGGACCATGAACCAGTTTAACAATAAATAAACCGGCCTATGGCCTGACAGAATACAGACCGCTGCGCTGACAGAGTACAGACCTAATTACACATGGTAGATATATGCACAACTTTAGAAATCTTCAAATATGGAAAGAGGCCATGAATCTGGCTCAAGAAGTATACCAGATTGCTGAAAATCTGCCTAAAAAGGAAACTTACGGGATTATCTCGCAGATGACTCGAGCCGCAGTATCCGTCCCTTCAAACATAGCAGAAGGATCCGGTCGTTCTGACAGGGACTTTTCACATTTCTTGTCTATTGCAATAGGTTCATTATTCGAATTGAATACGCAAATAATGTTGTCCGAACGCATCGGATATATTACTGGTGAGCAATCATCCTCTTTACAAACAAAAGCCGAAAAATTACAAATGATGATTTCCGGCTTCATACGCCATCTGGAAGATGGAGGAAATAGCCCTATCGTAAATTAATTATATCGTTGTAGCAAATTTAGTCTGTCAGCGTAGCGATCTGTCAGTGAAACGGTCAGTACTCTGTCAGCGAAGCGGTCAAAAACAATGGAAGTACGAGTAGATAAATACTTATGGGCGATGCGGATCTATAAGACCCGGAGTATCGCGGCAGATGCGTGCAAGAACGGGCGTATTACTATGAACGGCGTGCAGCTCAAGCCAAGCCGTACTTTCAAGGTGGGCGACATGTTCTCTGTGCGCAAAGGTCCGATCACTTATACCTACAAGGTGCTACAACTGACCGAGAACAGGTTGGGTGCGAAGTTAGTGCCGGAATACATGCGTGACTGCACGGATCCCAAGCAACTGGAGTTGCTGGAGTTGGCGCGTATGGCGGGTAACGGCAGCCGCGACAGAGGTATGGGGCGGCCGACCAAAAAAGACCGGCGGGAGATAGAGACCTTTATGAGCGACAGTTACCTAGACGAAATCGACTGGGAGGAAGGTGAAGAGTGAAAAGTGGAAAGTGAAAGTCAAGCGTGATAATATTGCAGAATATATCCTCTGGCTATGGCAGATAGAGGATTATTTGCGTGCTTTCCCCGGTCAGGCGGAAGCAACGAAGGAGTTAAGCGAGCTGAACGAAATGATGCACCGTGAAGGGATCATGGATGGCGGACATTTGCAGCTGGCAGCTGTGGCATTGGAGGAGATGGAGGAGCTGCATGCACAGTTATTAGACGAAGATGCCATGTACCGCGCAGCAGTGATGCGGCTGACGCCCCAACTGAACTTGCTCAAAGCCAAAACAGACCGCCCGACCATGAGCGACATAGAGGCATGCCTGGTATTGCTCTATCAGATCATGATGCTTCGCCTGCAGAAACGCGAGATCAGTCCGGAAACGGCGGCGGTACAGCAACAAGCGACAGCGTTGCTACAGTTTATAAGTCGCGCTTACCGCGACGTTAAATAGTTAAAACGTTAAACAGTTAGTACCATGCGGACGAAAGAACGGTTTGAACATATATTAGCTTGGTTTGAGGCGAATATGCCGGTAGCGGAGAGCGAGCTGGTCTATTCCAACCCGTACGAACTGCTGGTAGCCGTCATGCTCTCGGCGCAGTGCACGGACAAACGCGTGAACATGGTCACTCCGGCGCTTTTCGAGGCCTACCCTACGCCCGAAGCACTTGCTGCCGCTACCAGCGATGAAGTGTTCGAATATGTGAAATCTGTCAGCTATCCGCGGAGCAAGGCGGAGCACCTGGTGGAGATGGCTCAAAGGCTGGTAAACGTATATGACAGTCAAGTGCCGGACAATATAGAGGATCTGCAGACCCTGCAAGGAGTAGGAAGGAAGACAGCGAATGTGGTATGCGCCGTGATATGGAACCAGCCAACCATGGCCGTAGATACACATATATTCCGTGTGAGCGAGCGGATCGGTCTGACAACCAACAGCAAGAACCCGCTTCAGACCGAGAAACAGCTCGTCAGATATATCCCGGAAGAAGTCATTCCCAAAGCTCACCACTGGCTGTTACTGCACGGACGGTATGTATGCCAAGCCCGCAAGCCCCGGTGCGAAGAATGCGGAATCAAAGAATATTGCAGATATTATGAAAAAAAATGATATACACTTGCGTATGTCATTTTTTTTTACTAATTTTGCAAGCGAAATGACGTAATTACGTCATGACGACATTACGAAACATTAAAATACACTATATTATGGCAGAGAAACAAGGTCCATCGACTGAGAAACTGAAAGCATTGCAGGCAGCGATGGCAAAGATCGACAAAGAGTTTGGCAAAGGCGCCATTATGAAGCTTGGCGACGAGCAGATAGAGAACGTACCCGTTATTCCGACCGGCAGTTTGGGTCTGAACTACGCTTTAGGCGTAGGGGGCTACCCGAAAGGACGTATCATCGAGATCTACGGTCCGGAGTCGTCCGGTAAGACCACTCTGGCAATCCATGCGATGGCAGAGGTGCAGAAAGCCGGAGGTATTGCCGCAATCATTGACGCGGAGCATGCTTTCGACCGCTTCTATGCCGAGAAATTAGGCGTGGACATCAGCGAGTTGCTTATCGCCCAGCCGGATAGCGGCGAGCAGGGTCTCGACATTGCAGACGAGCTGATCCGTTCAGCCGCAGTGGATCTGATTGTCATCGACTCTGTGGCGGCTCTGACGCCGAAAGCAGAGATTGCCGGTGATATGGGGGACAACAAAGTGGGTCTGCAGGCACGACTGATGTCTCAGGCGCTGCGTAAGATGACCGCCTCTGTCAACAAGACCGGCACTACCGTGATCTTCATCAACCAGCTGCGCGAGAAGATCGGTGTGATGTTCGGCAACCCGGAGACAACTACCGGCGGTAACGCCCTGAAGTTCTACGCCTCGGTACGTCTGGATATCCGCAAGACGGGTCAGATCAAAGATGGCGACCAGATCAAAGGCAACCAGGTACGCGTGAAAGTAGTGAAGAACAAAGTGGCACCTCCTTTCAAGAAAGCCGAGTTCGACCTGATGTTCAACGAAGGAATATCCAAGATAGGTGAGATCCTTGATTTCGCCGTAGCAGCCGAGGTCATCAAGAAGAGCGGTTCGTTCTTCAGTTACGGCGACACCAAACTGGGTCAAGGCCGCGACAATGTGAAGAACGTCCTCGCCGAGAATCCCGACTTGTGCGACGAGATAGAGGCTAAGATCAACGAGGCAGTCAAAGAGAAAGGATTAGAGGCTATCCTGGATAAGATCAGTAAGTAAAAAGACCGCCCTGCGGGCTGATAGAGTATAGACCGCTACGCTGACAGAATAAAGCCCCATATACTTTACTATGAATACAAGGCAGTTTATATTGAGCCCGAAAGAGGCGTACGAAGCCGCACAGAAATGGCGGGTGGTCAAACGAAGTGTAGATGCACGTCAGCGAGAGCTGAAGGTGCATCTTACTGTATTGGCGGACGACGAGGGCAAGCCCATACCAATTCACAATTCACAATTTACAATTAACAATTCCCCGGATGGTGACCGTTTCCCACTCTATACACCGCCGGTGTATAAGGATGTACACGAAGCGGAGCGGAAAGCGATTATCATCGGTTGCGGTCCGGCGGGGTTGTTTGCTGCGCTGACGCTACTGGAGCACGGGATCAAGCCCATTATCTACGAACGGGGAAAGGAAGTAAGCGAGAGGAAAAAGGATATTGCCCTGCTGAACAGGAACGAGGGATTGAATCCCGAGTCTAACTACTGTTTCGGCGAAGGGGGAGCAGGTACATTCAGCGACGGAAAGTTATTCTCCCGTTCCAAGAAAAGAGGTAACATGCAGCGTGTAATGGAGATCTTCCATTATTTCGGAGCTCCGGACACGGTGCTCTATGAGGCTCACGCGCATATAGGAAGCGACAAGTTGCCGGGCATCATCAAACGGATGCGGGAATGTATCATCGAGCACGGCGGAGAGATACACTTTGAGACTTGCGTGACAAGCCTCAAAGAAGTCGAAAGTCGAAAGACCGCTACGCTCAAAGACAAAAGCCAATTCCAGACTCCAATTATCCTTGCGATCGGGCATTCGGCGCATGACACCTACCAGATGTTAGCGGCAGAAGGTGTGGCAATGGAGACCAAGGGTTTTGCAATGGGTGTACGGATCGAACATCCGCAGGAGCTGATCAACCGGCTGATGTATCATCTGGGTAAACCCCACCTAACCTCCCCACAAGGGAGGAGCACTCCCCTTGAGGGGGAGATGGAGGGGGTTATCAAATACATTGGAAACGCTTCCTATAGTCTGGTGACGCAGGTGGATGGGCGGGGTGTGTATTCATTCTGCATGTGCCCCGGCGGACATATCGTGCCGGCAGGAAGCGCGGAAGGGATGTGTGTAGTGAACGGCATGAGTGCCAGCCACCGGAACAGCCCTTATGCCAACAGCGGCATGGTTGTTCAGATCAATCCGGAAGACATTGCAGGAAATGACCCTCTCAAAGGGCTGGAGTTTCAGGAAGCCCTTGAGCGGCTGGCATACGAGCAGTCAGCCATCAGCCATCAGCCATCAGCGGCACCGGCGCAGCGGATGAAGGATTTTGTGGAGGGGAGAGCAAGCAAGGATCTGCCGAAATGCAGTTATCTGCCGGGTATTGTGCCCAGCCGTCTGGACCAGTGGCTGCCGGCAGGCATAGGCAAAAGGCTGCAACAGGGCTTCCGTGATTTCGATAAGAAATATCCCGGTTTTCTAACGAATGATGCAGTTATCGTAGGGGTAGAGAGCCGGAGCAGCAGCCCTGTGCGTATCATCCGCGATCCGGAGACCCTACAATCCATCAACACGCCGGGTTTATACCCTTGCGGCGAAGGAGCCGGCTATGCAGGCGGCATAACGAGTAGTGCGTTGGACGGCATAAACGCCGCATTGAAGATAGTTCAACAGTAGTTAGACACTATACATATCGTCTAGGTATGGTCTAGGTATCGTCTAGCGCAATAAGGTAAAACAATAAATGCAGGCTCGGAAGAGTCTGCATTTATTGTAATCAGCCAATCTTGGCTGATGCTTGGATTATTAGAGTTTTGCACCAAGAGCGTTGTAACGAACGCCGTTTTTGAGGATGATGAGTTGACCGTTCTCGAAGAACTTAACAGCCTTAGCACCGGTCTCAATGTTGTCAACACCTTGAGCCTGGAGATTCTCAATGCGGATACCGAAGATATTGCTGGTGTTGGTAATGAGCTTGATAACTACGTCACCTGCATCATATGAACCAGCAGCGAGTTCGATCTCACCGGCATAAGCAGGACGGATATTGTTAATCTTTACACCGCTACCAGTCAGGTTGGAACCAGCAACCACGTCACCATAAACTGATACTTCTACACCACGCTCGCTATCACCGTTCGGCTGATAGTAAACAACGAGTTTACCTGCCGCAGAGGTGGTGAAAGCACCCAGTTCAATGGAAGCACCCGAAGCAGCACGCCACATCGTACCTGCCTTCAGGGAGTCAACGCCATCCCAAGCCGGAGTCGGCATAGTAGTGTTGTAAGAATCTTTAGTATTCCATTTTACCTCAGCCTCAGTATTATCGGATTTCAGGAAACCTTTCAGTACAGAGCCATTAGCGAGTTCGTACGGAGTCGTACTGGTAATAGTAGCTTTAACCATGTCCGGATCCGAAACAGACAGAGCCTGGAAGTCAATGTAGTTAGCGACCTCAGAGAGAACAACTACGTTCGGCTCTTGAGCGTTGATAGTCATAGCTGCAACAACGGCAGCTGCGAAGAGGAAAATTTTCTTCATGTTTGTTGAGTTTTAAAAGTTAATAATATTAGTTGTTTATTTTAGTCGAAAGTCGAAAGACAAAAGACCACCCTACGGGCTCAAAGCCATTTGCTAAGTTGACTTTTCAAATTCGAGTGCAAAGATACTACATTTTCGGCAAATATGCAAGTACATATTGCCGAAAAATGTAGAAATTTTGTTATTTACTCCGCTGCGTCGGGATCTTTGCCGTTATAGAGTACATTTTTAATCTTTTTGTAGTCCGTAATCGGCATGGGTTTGGGGTTGATATGGCAGTTGGTAAACTTGATATCCTCGGCATACTCCATCTTGATACCTCCTCGGTTACCGATGATGGTTACCTGGTCGAAGAGTATATTATGAACCGGTTTTCCTTTGAGTCCCTGGATATCCACCGCTTGTTTGGAACCGATGCAGGTGATATTGCGGAAGGTCATGTTGGACCAGTCGGGGAAGAAAGCATTCTTATCATCGGAGTCGGTAGCGGAGACTCCAGCCCCCTTGTCGGCATAGCCGGAGGAGATGAGGAATGCGGATTCGCGGATATCCTTCATGATGATATTATAGCAATAGATATCCTCGCACCAACCGCCACGTCCGGGAGCTGATTTGAAGCGGCAGCCGATGTCGGTGCCCTCGAAACGGCAGTCTTTGACCACCAGGCGCTGCATACCGCCGGAGAACTCGGAACCGATAACAAATCCACCATGCGCACGATAGACGGTATCGTTGGTGATCAGGAAATCGCGCTGTGGACCTGCATCCACGCCTTTCTGACCGACGCCGCCTTTCATACAGATACCATCATCGCCGCAAGATATATTGCAGTTGACGATCAGCGCCACCTGGATGTTACCGGGGTCCATGGCGTCACCGTTCTGCGCCCAGTGCGGGCAGCGGATGGTGACACCATCTATAATAAGGTTTTGCACGCGCGTAGGCACGAAATGGAATTTCGGAGAGTTGAGCAGGTGCACATTCTCCACGAGGACATTCTTGGAGTCGGTTATATTAACCAGATGCGGACGCATCTTCTCCTGAATGATCGGGTCCTTGGCTATATTAGGTATATTGAGATCCTTATTGAGGTTGAAGGGATACCAGACGAGCCATTTCTTGCTGTTACCGTCCGGCCGTGTGACACCTCCCATAGCGAGCACTTCCTCCCATACATCGCCATCGGCAGCAATGACATCCGGAGCAACGACTTTCTTTTGTTTGATCGGGCGCCAGTAGATACCCTGTCCGTCGATTGTGCCGCGTCCGGTGATGGAGACATTCTCCAGTTTGGAACCGTAGATGAGGGCATGGCATTTCTTGGAGCCATCGCGGAGGGAGTCGGATTTCTGGATATAGAGTTCCTTATTGGTCGAACCCAGAATAACGGCATTGTCCGCAAGGTGGAGATCCAGATTGCTGACCAGTTTGAGAGGTCCGGTAAGCCACTTGCCATCAGGCACATTGAGGTGTCCTCCACCCTGTTTCTTAAGGTGCTTGAGCGCCTTAGCGAACGCCTCGGTGTTGTCAGTGACACCATCCCCTACTCCACCAAAATCCACGATAGAAACGGTGTAATCAGGGATGATCACTTCCTTAACTTCTTCCACTGCACAAGGCAGATCCTTATAATAATGGGAATACTTGGTTTGCGCCTGGGTAGCTTCGCAGACCGCTAACGCTATAAGACCGGCTACAAGTAGCCTGAAAGACCGCTTTGCTGTAAGACCACTCGCGGTGCTCGTTGTAGGATTATAACTCATATTCGTTTCTTTTATGGGTTCAAAAGATTAGTACAAATTCCGTACCAAATGGCAAAGATAGACGTCCAGATTAGTGTGTCCGGAGACCAGCGTTACCTCCCGTGCGTCGTTGGGGTCGTTGGGATTGAGTCCGAACTGCGTCTCCCACTCATCGGGAATACCGTCGTAGTCGGCGTCCAGCGGTTTGTCCGCCGTTTTCAGTTCGGGCCATCCTCCCACGTCGGACTGGGTGTCGATAAGGCCGTTGGCGGAACCGTTGGAGCCTTTGTAGGTAAAGGTGCCATTACGCACTTCTTCCACGATGCGTTTGTCCACCTCGTCTCGCGCGAGGGAGCATCCGGCTTTCACGAGAACGGTCTCGTATGCGGCTTCCGCGGTCTGCTCGTTATTGAGAGCTGTGAGCCCGTCCGTCCAGCGGGTAGAAGCTTTCACGGCATCTGTTTTCACGGTAGAACCTTCCCAGTTATTCTGTGTAACGGTCTCAGAACCAAACATATAGTTGCCTGCGAGATAGATCCTCGGACCTTGCACCGTACCGCCCGGATGGTCTGCACAGTTGCCGCAGGAGACGGTGGGATCAACGAGCCGCGTCTTCTTTCCTGTAGCCGGTCCGTACTTATAGTAATTATTGACCATGTTGATATGCCTGCCTCCGGCTCCTTTGTTGGTTCCCTCGCCGCCGTAGGTGGAGTTACCGCCCCAGTTATAGACCACATTATTGACGTAGTCAATAGGTCCGGCAAAACGGGCGTCCACGTAGTCATGGTCGAACCGCGGGTTACGGCTGTCGTGGTGGGCTAACAAATTATGATGGAACGAGGCATTCTTGCCACCCCATATACCTCCGTATCCGTGCGAGCCCTTGCCGTGCACGGAGTTCTTGAGGGACTCGGAGATAATGCAATACTGCATGGTGAAATTCTCGTTTCCATAGCAGCTGACGCACTCATCCACCGACCACGAGCAAGAGAGGTGGTCAAGGACAACACCCGTGGAGTTATTGACCGAAACGGCGTCGGACTCGGTGTTGCTGACATCCCCCAGGCGGATACGAATGAAACGGACAATGACATTGGATGCATTGATGACGAGGGGGTAGTCTGCTATACAGATGCCGTCTCCGGGTGCGGACTGCCCGTCGATAGTGATGGAGCCCGTTTTGATGCGCAGCTCGCTCGTCAGATGGATTGTACCGGAGGTTGTGAAGAGTACTCTCCTTGCTCCTGTCTGTGTCACGGCATACCTTAGCGTTCCCGCCATCGGGCGTCCCGTATTGGGGTCCAGTTCATCATCGAGCCGCGACACGCGATAAACGGTAGCACCGTCCCCGCCGGTCACCGCGGCTCCTCCGCCCTCTATATGCTTGCAAGCAGCCACCAACTCAGGGTTGGTGTCTATCGTTTTCTGCTCCGGCGTATTAGGAGCAGTATTGCATGCTACCCAAAGAAATGATAGCATGCAATACAAGGATATGAATTTCCAATTTCTCATAAGAGGTCATTATTCGGCAGCTCCGGCGTAGTCGTAGTCATTCCAGAGGGCACCTTCGGACTGTCCTACGTTAACGGAGAAGATCGGCCAGTACTGGCGTCCGTTGAGTCGCTCGGGGAACTCGCGATCGAAGAGCATGTAGTTATCGGGAGCCAGTTCGCGACCGGAAGAACCAAGATAAATAGCGGTCTTGACCCATCCGTTCTCCTTGCTATAAGTAGCCGGAGCACCGGTCTCGCCTTTCTTGAGACCGTAAGTAGAGTCCGGATCAATCACAAAACCTTTGATGCCGGCAGTGTAACTATACTCGTCTCCTACATATTTATACTTGAAGTAAATCGTATCCTGCAGCCCTGCGAACTCTCCTTCGTGGTTGTTCATAGCAGCCAGGCGCTCGTGCGCAGCCTCGAGAGTTTCCTTAAGAATACCCCAACGCATCAAGTCATATTTACGGATATACTCACCCGTGAACTCCAGTTTACGTTCCTCCTGGATGTTAGCCATCGTCAACTCCTTAGAAGAAGCGTGCGCACGCGTGCGAACCTGGTTGAAGCAAGCGGCTCCGTCGATACCATAGGTATTGGTAGGCATGTCACCACCTATACCTCCGATAGAAGCCTCAGCCGCCATGAGCAGCACGTCCGCATAACGGATGATAGGGAAGTTAACACCATCGTCATTACCCGTACGGTTGCGGCTCATCCACTCTACACGGTATTTATTGAGATACCAGTCTCCCACCATCTGGTTTTTCTGGTACAGGATCTTATCATCCGTTCCTTTCTCGGGGAAAGCAAGTACCACATTCTCAGGCGTAGAGTTGAACTCGGATCCGTTGTCATACACCCAGATATATCGCGCCATGGTTACATCCCGGCGCACATCACTTTCTTCATAGTCATAATAAAGAGTGGGCACGATAGTAACAGAAGAGTTGGAAGAACCGCCCTGGTTGTTTTTCAGTCCCTCAATGGCTTTATCCATCTTGGTGCAGTTATATTGCAGCACTTGTCCGCGGCTACCATCCGCAAAAGCGAGTTCGAAGAACACCTCGGAAGCATAGTATCTGGTCTCATCCGCACAGATTTTCTTGAAGATATCCTCGTAATTAGGTTGGAACTTGCTTGCCTCATTGCCATTGTTCATAATCTGCGCACAAGCCCACATTACCTCTGTATTGAGTTCCTGGCGGAGCGCAGCGTTGTCCACGAGGAACTCGGGTCCGTTTTTCCATGTAGCAGGGCGTACACCCTTGCCGGCATAAGTGAGGTCAACACGAGCAAGGAGGGCATAGACAGCACCCTTGGAGGGTCGGCCGGTATAGTTAGCCGCTGTACCCGGGCATTCGCTTGACCACGGGATCAGGAGAGCCGCTTTCTTGAGATCGATACGGATCTGTTTGAGCACGTTGGTACGGTCCGATTTAGGCGTCTTAAGCCCCGCCTCGTCCTTGGAGATAGAGGTAAAACGCGCCGGTACGTCTCCCCATAACTGCACCATCTGGAAATAGCAGAAGGAGCGGAGGAAATAGGCTTCTCCGAGGAGATAGCGCATCTTCGAATCGGTGGTATCGCCGTATTGCTCGATACCCTCGATGATGTTGTTGCAGCGCTCAATAGCGGAGTTGAGGTATCCCCAAGGGTCTTTACCATTCGCGGTAGAGAGGTCACCGCTAGTCGGAGTCATGGCATAGATATTCCACTCGGCGCGGCCGGAGTTCTTGTTTCCGTGCTCCACGTCGGTATTCATACCTTGGTATCCGCAAGCCAGACGGTTACGGTACGATTTATCCTGGCCGAACTGCTCATAGACACCGGCGATAACCTGTTCGGTGCTATTAACATTGGAGAACACTTGTGCGGCATCCATAGCAGAGGGCGACTGGGAATCGAAGAAATTGCACCCCGCCAAGGAAATTGCTGCTGCCGCAAGGGCTATATATTTAAACTTTTTCATATTTTATAATTTTTCGTGATTTCGTGATAACGTAATTACGTAATAATTAGAAAGAAAGGTTGATACCAAAGTTGAAAGCGCGGCTCTTGGGGAATGCGGAGAAATCCACACCGGAAGCCAACGGATTGATTTTCGAACGTGTATCCACCTCCGGATCTGCCCCCGAATAGGGGGTAGCGCAGAAGAGGTTCGAAGCGGTGAAGAACACACGCGCCGTCTTGATATACGCCTTGCTGATCCAGCGGTCTGGCAGCGAATAGCCGATCGTCAGAGAAGACAGACGGAGGTAAGAAGCATCCTCCACATATTTGTCCGTCAGGGCGATATTATCGCTGATGGGGTTCGCGGTGCGGGCACCTGCGTTAGCAGCCGCCAGCGCAGCAGCCATTGCTGTGTAGTCTTCGCCTTCCACCTTGCCGCTTGCGCCGATATGCTCAGACGGGATGAACGTACCGTTCTCGCGGAAGAGAGAATAGCGCATGCCGTATGCCACATTGGCGGTATTGTTACGCAGTTTGGATTTATCGAAGATCGTTCCGTAATCCAGCGCGGAGAGATTGAGCACCTCGTTACCTACGCTATAGGTGAACTGCGCACTGAGGTCCACTTTACCCCATTTCTCGCCGCCGATATTGAAGTTGATACCGAAACCGCCTTGGATATCCGCTTGGGTATTACCCAGCACTACGCGGTCTGCATCATCAATGACGCCGTCACCGTTCTGGTCCACTATCTTCGTCATACCCGGACGAGCCTCACCGAGGATCGTGGTGATCGCTTTGCCGTCAGCGGCATACCAACGACCGTTGCTCGGATTATACGAAACGAAATCATCCGTGGTGTACCATCCGGCAGTCTGATAGCCGTAGATATTGCCTACCTTGTCGCCCGGACGGAGTTTGAACTCGTAGTCCACGTTGTTGTAGTTAGAGGAGAAACAGCTCGAAGAAACGAGATACTCATCCATACCTCCGAGGTCCACCACCTTATTATAATTATGCGAGATGTTGGCGTTCACGCTCAAGCCGTAACTGAGGCTCTTGGATTTCTTGTCAAGGATGACGCCGTTGAGCGAAAGTTCAACACCCTTGTTGTCGGTCGAACCGATGTTGCGGTACTGATAGTTGTAGCCGCCGATCGCCATCTTGTATTTGAGGATCAGATCCTTGGTGGTGTTCCAATAGAGGTCAATCGTACCGCTCAGTCGCTCGTTCCAAAAACCGAAGTCCAGACCGAGGTCTCGGGTGATAGTGGTCTCCCATTTGAGCTTGTTATTAGCCGCAATCACGTCCGATCCACCATCCGCCAGTTTCGTAGAGAAGACCTCCATATAGGCGGTAGAGGAAGACAGATACTCCGGACGGAGGTAACCCAGATCGACGTTGTTGTTACCTACCGAACCATAGGAGAGACGGAGTTTGAAGTTAGACATCACGTCCTGCGCCGGAGCCATCCATTCCTCGTCGATGATACGCCATGCGATAGCGGCGGAGGGGAAGAAGCCCCATTGGTTTCCTTTGGTAAAACGCGTGGAAGCATCCGCACGGAAAGTAGCGGTGATGTAATAGCGGTTAAATAATATATAGTTCGCGCGAGCGAAGAACGAGAGCATGTTGTCCGTCGGATCCACATACGACTTGCTGGTATAAGCCTTAGCCGAACCGAGGTAGTTGAACACCTTGTCGCCCGTCAGGCTGGCGTCGTAGCCGTAGCCGTTATAGGTACGGAGCTCACCTTTGAGGATCTGCATCTCCTCGCCGATCAAGATACCGAGGTCGTGATCATCGCCCCATTTTTTCTTGAACTCCAGAGTGTTGGTGTTCTTGAAACGGCTTGTCTTCTCGTCCGTTACCACTACGTGGCCGTAGCCGGCGCCTTCCGCATAAGTGAAACCGTCACCTGCGCGCGAGAAATAAGTAGTAGGACCATAATAGCGGTCTTGTTTCTGATAGCGGCCCTCGTAGCCTAATTCGGTTTTCCAGGTGAACATCTTCGCGAATTTGTAGCTCACATATCCCTGAAGATTGAATTTGTCGTCCACTTTCTTGCGGTAGTTATGGTCGATCGTGGTGATCGGGTCATAGAGCGAACCGAAAGACTCATAGTCGTCCAGACCTGCTACGTTGTCCTTTGCGAACAACTCGATCGGCGAATAAGCGATCGCGTTGCGGACGCGGCTCTCAGTCTTGGAACCGGCATCCTGCGCCGTGTTAGTACCCGAACCCAGCACGTTCGTATTCGAATAACGGGCGGTGAAACTGATCGTCAGATCCTTGATCGGTTTGAATTTCGCCTTGAAATTCAAGTTGTTACGAGCATAATCCGAACCATACATGATACCCTTGTCGTCGATACGGTTGTAGGAGAGGGAGAAGTTAGCCGCTTTGTTACCTCCGCTTACGGTGAAGCTATGGTTGCTGTTCAAGCCATGACGACCGAACGTCTCCTCCTGCCAGTCCGTCACTTTCTGACCATGCCAATACTCCTGGATAGCCGGAATCGTCATCACTTGGTCCTTGTCGCCGGTAGCGGCATACTGCGGGTCGAAATACTGGTTGAAATTCGAAGGGATATTCGCCGTGTTGCCTTTCGCTTTGTAGTGGGCATACTCATACTGCATCAGCACGAAATCGTCCACGTCCAGCATGTCGTATTTCTTCGCCATCTGCTTCCATCCCATATATCCGGTATAGTCGAAATGGATCTGCATCTTGTCGTCGGCATTGTTGTCGGCATCCTTGGTCGTGATGATGATAACGCCGTTGGCGCCCTGGGCACCGTAGATAGCGGTAGCGGCAGCGTCTTTCAGGACGTCCATCGACTGGATGTCGCTCGGCGAAATATCCGCGATAGAGCTTACTTGGAATCCGTCCACGATATAAAGCGGGTCGCTGGACTGGGTCAGAGACGTACCGCCACGAACGCGGATCTTCACATCGGCATCCGGCGCACCCTCGGTAGTCGTTACCGACACACCTGCCAGTTTACCTTGCAGCGCCTCGCTGGCAGAAGCCACCGGAATATCCTTCAACTGATCTGCGTTAACAGACGAAACGGCAGTCACCAAGTCGCGCTTTTTAGTCGTACCATAACCGGTGACAACGACTTCCTCCAGCACCTCGCTGTTCTCGGAAAGCACTACGTTCATCACATTGCCGGTAATGTTCAGCTCCTGCGTCTGCATACCGACGTACGAGAAAACAAGCACCTTAGCATCATCCGGAACATCGAGGCTGTAATTTCCGTCGAAATCCGTTACTGTACCAATCGAGGTACCTTTCACCACAATCGAGGCGGAGATAATCGTCTCGCCTGTTGCGTCTTTTACAACTCCGCTGATCACACGAGCCTCAGCAGCTATGCCCACAAAAAGCAAAGCCGAGAGAATCATGGTACGGAACACACTGGAATTCAGTTTCATAAAGAGAATTTGTTTGTGTTGATATTAATTTAATTTGTTAGTAAAAAAATTGCTTCCATGTGCGCGCAATCGCGCGTAATTGAAAAACCGGCTGCAAAATTACACAAAAAACGTCAACTTTATGTAGAAAAATTGACGTAAAAATTACACCTGTATGTTTTTTGCTAACTTTAGTTGTCAAACGGCTCAGCGTAAGAACATCCTTCTCGCCATCTGGAACATCCATAGCGGGTGTTTCCGCGGATAATCAGTCCCTGGCGGCAGACGGGGCATAACATACCGGCTTTGTTCGTTTTCACGTCACGCACGACGCCGGATGTCATCTCTTTCAGTTCGGCAAGGAACTGCTGGGCGGTATATTCACCGCGTTCGATCTCGCGCAGTTTCTTCTCCCATAAGCCGGTCAGTTCGGCGGATTTCAGCAGGGGAGAGATAATCGTATGGATCAGATCGATACCTACGGCTGTAGCACGGATTGATTTGCTGCCTTGTTTCTCGATATACTTGCGCTGGTACAGTTTCTCTATGATTGCCGCACGGGTGGAAGGACGGCCGATACCGTTCTCCTTCATCGCCTCGCGCAGTTCGTCGTTCTCCACTGTCTTGCCCGCTGTCTCCATAGCGCGGAGCAGAGTGGCTTCCGTATAGTATTTGGGCGGAGTGGTTGTTTTCTCTTTCAGCAACGGTTCGTGAGGCCCGCTCTCCCCTTTTACGAATGCCGGCAGGGACTTGGCTTCGTCGGGGTTTTCGGCAGGGTCGTTAGAGTCGTTAGTGTCGTTAAGGTCCTTAGAGTCTTTCTCAAAGACCACCCGCCATCCCGGTTTCAGCACTTCGCGGCCGGTGACCTTGAAATCTATCTCCCCCGCCTTCGCCAGCACCGTTGTGTTGCTCACCTCGCATTCGGGGTAGAACACCGCGATAAAATGCATCGCCACCAGATCATACACTTTCTTCTCCTCTGCCGTCATTGCCTCCGGACGCTGGCCCGTAGGAATGATAGCGTGGTGGTCGGTCACTTTCTTGTTGTCGAACACCTTCTTGGATTTGGGCAGGGACCCTGCTCCTTTTTTGCCGTCAGCCTTCAATCCCAGCAACGGCGCTACGGCAGGGAAATAATCCTTTATTCCCGCCAGCGTACCCGGCACTTTGGGATAGAGGTCATCGCTCAGATAGGTGGTATCCACACGCGGATAGGTGGTCAGCCGTTTCTCATACAGCGACTGGATCAACTGCAGCGTCTGCTCGGCGGAGAAACCGAATTTCTTGTTGCAATCCACCTGGAGGGAGGTCAGGTCGTATAACTTCGGCGCGTTCTCCACGCCTTTCTTCTTCTCTACGGAGGTTATCACGAGTGGCAGATCCTTGATGCTGTCCACCAGTGCCTGTCCCTGTTCCTCGGAGGTGATGGCATACTCATCCTCTTCTGCCGGCAGTTGGGCATTGAAGAGTGTGTCGCGGTAAACCGTTTTCAGTTCCCAATAGGTGCGGGGTTTGAAATTCTCTATCTCCGCCTGTCTCTTGACAACCAGAGCGAGCGTGGGTGTCTGCACCCGTCCCACGGACAGCACCTGCCGGTTCTTGCCGCTCCCGCGTGCGTATCTGATAGTGTACGCGCGTGTGGCGTTCATACCCAGCAACCAGTCCCCTATGGCGCGCATCAGTCCTGCTTCATACAGATGCTGGTATTCCGATTGGTCTTTCAGCGCTTTGAAGCCCTCGCGGATCGCCTCTTCCGTCAGCGAATTGACCCACAGTCGTTTCACCGGACACCGGCATCCTGCCTGCTGATAGACCCACCGCTGGATCAGCTCTCCCTCCTGGCCCGCATCACCGCAGTTGATCACCTCGTCGGCTTGGTCAATCAGCGATTTGATTATGTTGAACTGTTTGTGGACACCCTCGTCACCCGACACTTTGATAGAGAAACGCGGCGGAATCATCGGCAGCGAACTGAGACTCCAGGCTTTCCATTGGTCCGTATATTCCTGCGGATCGAGCAGGGCGCACAGATGACCGAAGGTCCAGGTCACTTGGTACCCGTTCCCCTCAAAATAGCCGTCTTTGCGCTGTTTGGCGCCTAACACATTGGCGATGTATGCGCCTACAGACGGTTTCTCTGCTACACAAACAACCACGATATTTACAATTTAACCATTTACAATTTGGTCATTTATGATTTCCGGGCTCCGTAGCCGTAACCGGCGCGGAGGCCTTTGATTCCGTTCAGCACGCAGGCTACATTATGCATTCGCTTGTTCTCGATTACCTGGTTGATATAGTCAACCATATCCGCCGGTGTATATTTGTACCGGCTGACGAAGATAGTCATATCGGCTATGCGGTCCAGATGATAGGTGTCGCTCACGAGAGCCACCGGAGCGGTATCCACGATGATATAGTCGTACCGTTTGCGCAGTTCGGCGAACAGCTCTTCCACGCGCTCCGTCTGCAACAACTCCGCCGGATTGGGAGGAATAGTGCCGCAAGGGATCAGGTCGAGGTTCTTATGCTCGCCGCTCGGCACGATGATATCCTCTACCGCTACTTCCGGTTCCGCCAGATAATCCGTCAGGTGGCCTTTGTCTCGCAATCCGAAATAGGTTGCCAGCATCGGTTTGCGGATATCCATACCTACCAGCACCACTTTCTTCCCCAGTATAGCCAGCGACAGAGCGGTGTTGCTCGACACA
>JAFUUZ010000064.1 GCA_017471285.1 Paludibacteraceae bacterium
GCCGTTAATGCATTAGATACTGATGGCATCGCTGCTTTGACGGCTAAAAATACCGGTTCGGTAATTAAGATTAGTGGCGAATATACTTCTGATGGCAAGATTGCAGGCGTTAAGGTCTGGAATAACTTATATTCTTTCTCTGTAACAGTAGGTACCAGTTATGAGTGCACCGGTGTATATTTCAATGGTGGAGAAACCCACGGAAACGAGATTATGCCGCGTAGCGCAGATGATATAGTGGTAGTTGCGGCTGCAACACTGGAAGAAGTAACCGGTTTGGCTGCTTTGAAAGCTGCCGATAGAGGTTCCTATATTGTTAATCTGACTGATGCTGTGGTTACTTTGGTAGATGGCAATAATGCTTTCATCGAGGATGCAACAGCAGGTGCGTTGATTTATTTCAGTGGTCATGGCTACGCTGCAGGTGACAAACTGAATGGTCAGTATGAGGTTACTACATCTACATATCAAGGCAAGTTTGAGATTACCGCAATGGAAGCTCAAACGGGAGCAACCAAAGTGGCTGATGCAGAAATTCCTGTAACTACAATGACTATTGCTCAACTCAATGCGAACTTCGCAGCAAACGAGAGCAAGCGTATTAAGATTGTAGGCGTAAATGTAACAGATGCCGTTGAAAGTGGCGATGCTACTGCTCGTACAGGTGAAATTTCAGATGGCGAGAATACCATCACTCTCTATGCTGGAAAGAGTGGAGTAACAGCAGCAGAGAATGCTAATATCGATGTGATAGGTTATCCTACATTCCATAATACGGATCAACAACTCGCTGTTTGGGCACAGGCAGATATTACGGTTAATGTAAAAGAAGATCCGGAATTGGCTTATACTCCGGCTTCCGAAAGTATAGAGTTAGGCGACTCTTGGAGTGCACCGACTTTGGCTAATCCGCATAATTTGCCGCTTTCTTTCTCAAGTGACAAGGAAGCTCTTGCAACCGTAACAGATGCAGGTGTCATTGCTCTTGTAGCGGATGCAACCGGTACAGCAACCATTACTGCTTCGTTCGCTGGTAATGCAACCTACAATGCCGGTAGCGCAACCTACACTATTACAGTAAGTGTACCCGATAGCAGAAAGAAGGCAACTCTTGAGAATATTGCTGCAACAAGCGGAAGTTTTGATAGAACAGACATTACATATGCTGCTTATCAAGGAGATGGAACAACGCCACCTGCTGCAAACGGTACAGATTTGAGACTCTATAAGCCCGCAACAGGAAAGGAGACAGGTGGATATATTGTCATTAGTGCTGTAAAAGGTTGTACTATTGATGAGGTTGTTGTGACTAACGGAGATAGTAAAGCGACCACGATAGGTTGCAGCACCACATCCACATTGGCTACTTCCGGTGAAGCATATGCTAAAAACGCGAGTGTGTCTTTTGAAAGTTTAAATAGTTCAGTAGTGTATATTGATAATATCGGTTCCGATAGAATGGATATTATAAAGATAGAAGTTTACTACACCGGTGAACCTGCCTCTGTGCATCACCTCACATTGTCTGGAACTTATCCGACAGAGTTTGAACAAGGAGATGTATTTGATTACACAGGTTTGGTCGTAACAGCAGCTTATGATGAGGAAGAAACAGATACAAAGGACGTAACGAGTGCTGCAAACGTCTCCACACCCGATATGAATACAATCGGGGAGAAAACGATTACAGTCTCCTACGGAGGCAAATCTACGGAATACACTATTACTGTCAACGCGGCAGCAGGAGCTGACGACATAAGCGGTGTATGGACTTTAGTAACCGATGCAACAGCACTTGAAGCAGGGATGAAAGTCATAATTGCTCAACATGTTGATGCTGACGGTGCCATCTACACGATGGGAGATCAAAAATCTAATAACCGCGGTGCTGTAGAAAGCGCAGTAGCCGGATCTATACTAACCCCGAACTTTAAGACAAGAGTATTCGAACTTGAAGATGCAGGTTCCGGTATGTTTGCTCTAAAGGCTGTCGAAGATAGTAAATATCTATATGCCGCAGCTTCAGGAAACAATTACATGAAATCGCAAGAGTCTATAGATGATAATGCTAAATGGACTATTACGGTTGATGCGGATGGAGTAGCATCGATTGTTGCAACAAACAGCTCTAACCGCAATGTAATGCAGTTCAATTCCGGCAGTTCCCTCTTCTCCTGCTATGGATCGGCAAGTCAGACTGATATCGCACTCTATACACGTGCGAAAGAAAAGAGAGAAGGTTTCACTGTGGGCAAACTGGCTACCGTCTGTGTGCCTTACGCTGTAGCGCAAGAGGATATAATCGGTGCTGATGTATATGTGATAGCCGGAAAGAACGAGGCAGGCAAGATTGTCTTTGACCAAGTCACAACCGAAGGTATGGAAGCCGGTGTGGCTTATCTGGTACAAGCGAAAGCAGAGACCGCTACATTCTATTACAGCGGCAACGCAGTGGCAGAACCTCAAAATGAAGGCAAGGCACTGAAAGGTACGTTCGATGAGATAGAAATAGCCGTTGCAAATGCCGCTAACGTCTATTTCTTCAAGGATAATGCACTCTGGTCTGCGAAAGAGACCGGTGTCAAGATTCTTGCTTACCGCGCATGGCTGGATATGTCAGCTGTAGGTAACGCAGGTCCAAGCCCAGCTCCGGGTCGCCGCCGCATCACGATGGATGTACACGGCGAGAACGCCGCAACCGGAATGGATGAGTTGAGTGCTTCTGAGGCTCCGCGCAAGATGATTATTGACGGTCAGCTATACATTCTCCGCGGAGAGAAGATGTATAACGCTAACGGCATACTCGTTAAATAATGAAGTTCACGGTTAATGAAGAAAGGAAAAGTTATGGCAAAGAAAATCTATAATCAACCGCAGACAGAGATTTCTGCTGTGCAGACAGAGCCGATGATGCAGTTCATCAATGTGTCTGTTAATGGTTCTTATCCTCCGGGTGGCGGTGGAGGCGGTGGCGCGCCTATTGGCGATTAACCGGATTAAACCTTATCGGCGGGAGAGTTCTCGCATGATGCAGCTACACACCGGCTCTGTCAGAAATTGGCAGGGTCGGTGTGTTGTTACACTTACAAGGCTTTCTTTTAGTCTACTCAAAAATAAAACCCTAATCATCAAAACGCGAATGACCGATTTGGGGTTAAAAACAATAAAAATGAAGAATTATAGTATTTTTTTTGAAAAATATTTGGTTTGTAACTAAAAAATAGTTACCTTTGCACAAAATTTGTAATATGAGTTCAAAAGAAAAATTAATAGCTCGATTCCTATTGCTACCCTCTGACTTTACTTTTGACGAGTTAGAAAGGCTTCTGAAAGCACTTGGATACGTCAAATCTAACAAAGGGAAGACATCGGGATCTAGAGTTATATTTAAAGATAAAGAAGGTCATCCCATAATGCTCCATAAACCTCATCCGGGGAATATTGTAAAGCAGTATGCGCTACGACAAGTGCTTGAAGAATTGAGAAATAAAGGATATCTAAAATAAAATAACTATGAATACAATGAATTACAAAGGGTACCTCGGTACTGTTAACTTTTCGGAAAAAGACGCTTGTTTCTATGGGAAGATAGAAGGTATAGACGGGTTGGTGAATTTCGAAGGCGAAAGCGTACAAGAATTGACAGCAGCATTTCATGAGGCTGTGGAAGATTATATAGCATATTGTGTGGCAGAAGGAATAGAACCTCACAAAAGTTACTCAGGGCAATTAAATATCCGCATCAAACCGGAGACACACAGTGCAATAGCCGCGTTAGCAAAGCAAGCAGGCGAATCCATTAATGCATTTATCAGTGAAGCATTAGACATGCGAGTGGCGGCGATGATGTAACCGGGAACGAACGGTACGGTGACGTACGTAATGGTCACGACATGGTCACGAGAAAGAGTGCTGAATGAGTGCTAAATGAGTGCTAAATGAGTGCTGAATGAGTCGCGCACAAATTGTAGAAATGGTTGCAAAAAAACAGGCAACCTTTCGGCTGCCTATTTTTGGGGTCGCTAGTAGACTAGTATTCTAGTTCTAGTATCCGACGGGTGGCTTATTCAGCAGGCTCAGCCGGCTCGGCAGGCAGTTCAGCCGCAGGAGCCGGAGCGGCGGGTTCGTCCACTACGATAGCAGACTCTTCCGCAACAGCAGCTTTCTGACCGGCGCTGAATCCCACAGCTGCGATGCTGAAGAAAACGATAAGCGCGATAAGCGTCCATGTGGCTTTCTCCAGGAAATCAGCCGTTTTCGGCGCACCCATTACCTGGTTGCCGCTTGCAAAACCGGCAGCCAAGCCTCCGCCCTTGCTATTCTGTACCAACACCAAAAGGGTCAGTAGGATAGCGGCGATAACAATGAGGACTGTAATAAAAATGTACATAGTTATTTTTTATAAAAATTAAAATTTTTCTAGACCGTTTCACTGAAAGACCGCTACGCTGTAGGACCGTTTCACTGAAAGACCGCTACGCTGTAGGACCATTCCACCGAAAGACCGCTACGCTGTAGGACCGTTTCACTGAAAGACCGCTACGCTGTAGGACGGCAAAATGCCTGTTAGATCGCTAACTCTATAAGAGTTTTAACGAAATCGGGTGCAAAAGTACAACAATTTTTTCAAATATGCAAATATTTCGGCAAATTATTTGCGTATTCAAATTTTTTGTAGTACTTTTGCATGACATTTTGTCAGTATTGATATGACAGCGCAAGAATTATTGGGAATCAAACAGCGTTTCAGCATCATCGGTCAAAGTCCGTTGCTGAACCGCGACATAGAAATCGCCGTTCAGGTGGCGCGCACCGATCTGAGTGTGCTCGTTACCGGTGAGTCCGGCGTGGGAAAGGAACATTTCCCGAAGATCATTCATGCTTATTCTTCCCGCAAACACGGTCCGTACTTTGCCGTGAACTGCGGCGCAATCCCCGAAGGGACGATAGACAGCGAGCTGTTCGGCCATGAGAAAGGTGCGTTCACCGATGCCAAGAGCGAACACAAAGGTTATTTCGAGATCGCCGACAAAGGAACGCTCTTTCTGGACGAAGTGGGCGAGTTGCCTCTTCAGACCCAGGTGCGGCTGCTGCGCGTGCTGGAGACGGGCGAGTTCATGCGGATGGGTTCGAGCAAGGTGCAGAAGACCAACGTGCGCGTGGTAGCGGCTACGAACCTGAACATGCGCCAGGCGATAGATGACGGACGGTTCCGCGAGGACCTCTATTACCGTCTGAACACCGTCGAGATCCGCGTGCCCGCTTTGCGCGAACGCAAGGAAGATATACCATTGCTGTTCCGCAAGTTCGCGAACGATTTCTGTACGCGTTACCAGATGCCGCCTTTGTCGCTCAACGAAGAAGCGACGCGGCTGTTGCAGAACAGCTACTGGCGCGGAAACATCCGCCAGCTCAAGAACCTGGCGGAGCAGATAGCGGTTATCGAGATGGATCACCAGATCAATGCGGAGACCCTCTTGCGCTACCTGCCCAGAGAGGAGAACCAGCAAGGTATCGTACTCCGTACGCCAACCCAGGAGGGCGGCAAAGACTACTCGCACGAGATAGGCATCCTCTATAACATGGTGATGCAGAACAAGAAAGATCTGGAGGAACTGAAAGAGCTTCTGACCGGTGACGGGTTACGGGGCACGGGTGACGGGTTACGGGTGACGGGTTACCGGGAGAGCCAGCAAGAGGCGGCTCCTACCATCACCCTCTCGCAGCCGGAGAGCGCATCGCGCAAGCCGATAGAGGCGGAGGATATAGAGAGCGCCAGTCTGCGTGTGGAGGACAGCGAGAAAGAGCTGATCCGCCGTGCGCTGGAACTGACCAAAGGCAACCGCAAAGAGGCGGCAGTGCGGCTCGGCGTGTCCGAGCGGACGCTGTACCGCAAAATAAAAGAATATGGATTATAAGACCGCTTCGCTGACAGAGTACAGACCGGCTTCGCCTTACAGAAGACAGACCGGATTACACAGCCTATTCCTGATAGGTATGTGCTCTGTATTCTGTATTCTGTGCGGCTGCTCGATCAGTTACAAGTTCAACGGAGCGAACATCAATTACCAGACGACCCATTCAATCTCCATAGCCGATTTTCCGAACAATGCCGCCATGGTCAATCCGACGCTCAGCAACCTTCTCTCCGAATCCATCCGGGATATCTACCGGAGGCAGACGCGTCTGGAGGTGATGAACAAAGGCGGAGACCTGGAACTGGAAGGCGAGATAGTAGGGTACGATATCACCCAGGGCGCTATCTCCGCCAACAGTTATGCCTCGGAGAGCAAACTGACGATCCGCGTGACCGTCCATTTTATCAATAACATCTATCCCGAAGAGTCGTTCGACAAGACCTATTCGGCTTACCAGACCTTCGACGCCAGCCGGCTGCTGACCGACGTGCAGGATGAGTTATGCAACATCATCGTTACGGAGATAACGGAGAATATATACAACGACACGGTGGCGAAGTGGTAGAGGGCGAAGATTTATAATTTATAATTTATAATTGATAATTGATAAATAGAGAGACGATGAGATACTTTAGAATTTTAGCACTCATGCTGGTGGCAATAGCCGGAGCAAGTTGCGTGACGCAGAAACAGATGACGTATATGCGTGATGCGGATGCGGCGAAAGCCGATACGCTGAACAAACAGTTTACCGCGCAGACGGAAGCCATCATCCGCAGCGGCGACGCGCTGACGATCTTTGTTTCCGCCCTGGATGCTGAGGCTGTGACGCCGTACAACCTGCCAACCGTGACATATGCCACTCCCGGCACGGAGAAGATGCAGACGACCCCGACGCTGCAATACTATATAGTAGATGAAGAGGGTAATATACAGATGCCGGTACTGGGCGATATACACGTAGCGGGGTTGAAACGCGCCGAAGTGGCACGACTGATAAAGACGAAACTGGAGCAACAGGTGATGAATCCGCTGGTTCAGGTGTCTCTGGTGAACGCCAAAGTGTCGGTACTGGGCGAGGTAGCCAAACCCGGTCAGGTGCCGATGACGACAGGCAGGCTGACGATCCTTGAAGCCCTGGCTGCTGCGGGCGACATGACCCCCTTCGGCAAACGGGACAATGTATTGGTGACCCGTGAGATAGACGGCAAAGTGGAGATGGCGCGTGTGGACCTGCGCCGCGCGGATCTGGTGAACTCACCGTACTATTATCTCCAGCAGAACGACGTGGTCTATGTCTCGCCGAACAAAGTAAGAGCGGTGAGCAGCGCCAACGCGGGGTTGTGGCTGAGTATGGTAAGTACCGTAGCAAGCGCAGCAACCGTGATCGTAACCGTAGTGAATGTAGCAAGACCGTCAGGAAAATAAACAGTTGACCCGACAACCGGAAAGATAAGATTATGGAAACGAAGAATAACGAGATAGATATCCGTAAGATTTTCCGCATAGTGGCTGAACACTGGTGGTGGTTTGCCGTGTGCGTGACTTTTTTTGTGCTGCTGGGCGTAGCGTATTATCTGCGTAAAGCCCCCCAATGGACCACAGACGCCAGCGTGGCATTGCGTCAGAAAGAAGGATCCGGCACATCGATGGATGCGCTGTCGATGCTGGGTCTCTCCGGAAACCGAGCAGCCGATGACGAAGTGGTGGTTCTCTCTTCGCGCGGGTTGATGTACCAAGCCATTGACGCCCTGAACCTATGGGACGAACCCTCCAAACGCGGAGGATGGCGATGGGAAGGCGAGTTCCGCAATCCGGCACTGACTATCGACTATCTGGCGCTGACGGAAGATGCACAGAGCAGACCGTTCATAGTGACAGTGAGACCGACGAAAAAGGGCTACAAGGTCAAGACGAAGATGGGCTTCTTCCACCGTTCGTCCACCCGCGTGGCAGATCTGAGCGAACCGATAGAGACCGGCGTGGGTACAATCCGGATCCATGCGAACCGGGTGCTGAACCCGGATACGACCTATCGCGTGGCTCACTCGCGCCGCGAACTGGTGGTAGCCAGATACAGGAAGAAACTGAATGTCTCGCTGCATAAGAAAGAATCGAATATCATCCATCTCTCTACCCAATCGCCGGTGCCGGAGCGCGACAAGGCACTGCTGTACCAACTGATCGAGCAATATAACCTGAACGCGATTGTGGATAAGAACATGCTGGCAACCAACACAGCGGCGTTCATCGACGAGCGGCTCGCCATCATCACCAAAGAGTTAGGCGAGGCGGAGGAAGCTGTATCGGATTACAAACAGCAGAACAACATAGCCGATATCAGTACCCAGGCGTCCCTGTTCCTCCATGCCAGCAGCTCCGAGCAGCGCGCCATGGCGGAGATAGAGACCCAGCTGAGTCTGGTGGAGTATATTGATGAGTTCCTGCGTGACGAGACCAAGCGCAACAGCCTCATTCCTTCGAATATAGGTCTGACGGATGCTTCGCTTGCCAGCGGTCTGACGGAGTATAACACGCTGCAACTGCAACGAATGCGTATCCTGCGGACAGCAACGGAGGACAACCCCGTGATCGAGCAGATGAACGCACAGCTGGCGTCCATGAGGGCGAATATCATCGAGACGATCGGTTCTGTCCGTGAGAGCCTGAAGATCCGCCAGCGCAACCTGCAGGAGCAGGATACCAAATTCAACCGCAAGATCAAGGACGCTCCGGAGCAGCAGCGCGATTACATGCGAGTGGTCCGCCAGCAGCAGATCAAGGAACGGCTGTATATGTTCCTCTACGAGAAACGCGAAGAGAACGCGCTGATGCTGGCGGCTACGGCTACGCCTGCGAAGATACTGGATATGCCGCAACGCGACGTGCGCAGCCAGAGCCCGAAACTGACCAAACTGCTGTTGGTATGTATCATCCTGGGATTGCTGCTGCCTGCCGCGGTATTGTATCTCATGGTGCTTCTCAACGACACGATTGATGACACCAAAGAGTACGAACGGCGGATCAAAGCACCGCTGCTGGGTCAGTTGGTGCAGAACTCCCGCAACGCCCACATAGCTATCCATGAGGGCGAATCCACCGTCTCGGCAGAGCTCTTCCGGTTGATACGGACCAACCTGCGGTTCGTGTTGCCCGCTGAGACAAAGAACCCGGTGATTCTGGTGACCAGCTGCATCAACGGCGAAGGCAAATCCTATGTGTCGAGCAACACCGCTCTGTCGCTGGCTATACTGGGGAAGAAAGTGGTGCTGGTAGGTATGGATATCCGCAAACCGATGCTGGCAACCTATTTCGGACTGCGAGACAAAGGCCACCTGACGGATTATCTGGCGGAACCGGAAGTAGCGATAGAAGATATCATCGTGCCGAGCGGCGAGCATAAGAACCTCGACCTGATCCCTTGCGGCACTATTCCTCCCAATCCGGCGGAGTTGTTGCAGACGGAGCGCGTGGAAGAACTGTTTGCCGAACTGCGCAAACGGTACGACTATATCATCGTGGATACCGCTCCGGTGGCTCTCGTGAGCGACACCTATCATCTGGACCGCATAGCCGATATGACTATCTTCGTCAGCCGGTACAAATA
>JAFUUZ010000004.1 GCA_017471285.1 Paludibacteraceae bacterium
GGGTGTCCTTCGTTGTGAAACGCGGGACACCGTTTTTTATGTGTCCAATCCAATAGTGTCCCATTAAAAATAAACAAAAACCAACAAAACCCTTTGAGTGCATTAGAAGCGATGCTTCTTATACAAATTGCTACTAAAAACTCCTTGTAAGCAAGTTTCCAGATAGTTTTTACTACCAATTTGTCAACTCTTACGAGCGAAAAGCACTCAAAGACATAAACATAAAAAACATTTTCAGTTCTAATCGTCGCGCACGAAACGACCACGTAATGTCCTTTATATCAAGAGTATACAAAGGTAATAAGTTATTTTTAATGAACACTAATGATAATTCATAATTCATAATTCATAATTGATGAAGGTATTACAAACAGAAATAAAAATTATCAACGAATTAGAAGGTATGGCAAAGCGTATTGTTTTTAGTAAAAAAGAGTTGGCAAAGTCCATATCCCGCCAGTTGGGTGTGGCGATCAGTCCGAATGAGTTCGGCCGATGGCTTCAGATCATGGACGAGACGAAAGGTATCCCCCATTACGACAAACTGAGCAAGACATTGGACGCGGAGCAGGTGCGCGCCGTGAGCGAATGGCTCGGATACGAGTTGGAAGAGGGGTTATAGGGCTATCGTGCACTAAAAAGGGTTCTATCGTGCAGGAGGGATGCTGATGATTTGGTCAGTTCGCGGAAAAGCAGTAATTTTGTCGTCGGAAGCGGCAATCCATGACTGCGTTACTGCGGGAGCCCTAATGGAGACACCGATTAATAAACAAGCGGCAATCCATGACTGCGTTACTGCGTAACTTGTATAATGGTTGCGCTTCCTCCTCTTCCCACAGATTAAAATCTGCGGGAGCCCCGGGGAATCTTTCAATCAGATAGGATAATGAACCGAAGGAGCGTCTATCGCCTTATCCTCAGTTCTGACGGTTCAAAAAGGGATAGATTGAAAGAGAGGCCGGCTAAATGAAGAAGGCTCGCGCAATGATGCGCGAGAAAAGCAAAACGTTAAACCTAAGACATTAACAACAATGGCAAAAATCACATTACACGGTATGTTTGCCCGTGTGAAGGGGAAATTCAACCGTTCGGAAACGTTGTATTTCAAACGCTGCAATTGCGGTAAGGAGCAATTGGGTGTGGATCTGCTTAATCCAGTAAAGAAGAGCAAGAACGCAAAAGTGCTTGCCTGTCAAGCCGCGATGAAAGCCGCCATAGAAGCGGCGAAAGAGGCTTTAGCCGATCCGACGCAGCGCGCGACGCTCGAAGAGGAGTTCGCGAAACAAAGCAAGTATGACACGCTGCAGCAGTATGCCGTGGCGAAGAAGTATGTCAAACCTGATTTCGGAGGGTAAGTAAAAATTCATAATTAAAAATTCAAAATTATGACACGTAAAGAAATCCTCAAGGTCGTGATCTCGGTGCTGATTGCCGCGCTGACGGCGCTCGCAGCCGGACTGGGACTGAGTTCGTGCAACGTGACGCGGACCATCACCACCAAGTCCGAGTACTGGCAGAAAGCCGACACTTCGGTCATCATCCAGACCAAAACGATCGAAACGTATGATGCGTCGAAGAAGTAGCCCCCGCCCCCTAAAGGGGGAGAAAAACCTATTATCAACCATTAAACCAAAATTAACTATGGGAAAAGTAGTATTTGAAGACCCGATCCATCATATCTCGGGCAAGATTGCGAAGAAATTTCGCACCATATACAACTACATGAAAGCAACGGGTCTGAAGTTCACCTCTGTTCGCGGGGAAAGGACCAGCCAGCCGAATGCTAAGGAACTGGCGCTCCGAGAGCGGTTCACCGAAGTAAGCGCGATGGTCCGCACCCGCCGCAAAGATCTGAACAAGATCTCACAAGACCAGCTGGACTTCATTGCCCAGAAGGACCTGGCTACCGGCAAGAAGACCATGCGAGCATACTTATGGAAAGTATGCGGCGAGGAGTATGATGCCGCTCATCAAGGGTAGCCCCCAGCCCCTAAAGGGGGAGGAGGAACAGGGAAGAGGCGGCAGAGCCGCTGTGTAACCAAGAGCGGGGCCCGCATCAGCGAGCCCCGCTCTTTTGATTCACGAATCAGGGTTCATTACCACAACTTGCCTCCGCGAGGACGCGGAGCGGGAGTCGACGGAGTCGAGGGAGGACTAACCATAATTACGCCCGAGAAGTTTACCTGTGTTGCCTCTACAAGAGGCGTTACATACATTTTCTTTTCCATATCTTTTTTAGTTGTCAGTTTTCAGTTATCAGTAATCATTCTACTTTCTGGCCTGTGATGGTATAGAGGGCACCATCACGGACGATATAGACTTGGTTATCTATGATAACCTTTTGGATTTGTAGTTTGTCATTTGTAGTTTGTGTTTGATCCACACCGGTGGTCACTGCCGGAGCATTGGACTGAATCAGTTTGATACCATACTCAGCATAGGTACCCTTATCCAGCGTGACGGTATAAGGACCGTATGCGAGATTCCAGATCGCGTTGCCGTTGCGGGTTACATACAGTTCCTGATTGTTCTGCATCTCCGTAGCCGAAGAGATCTGATAGGTTCCGTTCTCCGGAACAGAGATACCCAACGGATAGGTAGCGGTCTTGCCTACCGGAGCGGTGGTGTTGACACAGAGTTTCGCATTATAGCGGTTCACCCACATCTGCGCTACCTTGTTGCTGACCCCAGCCTTAGCGAGATCCAGACCGATGACATAGGTATCCTCCTTGTCTTCCAGAGTCTGGAGATAGATACGGTCTGTGCAACTCTCGCCGGCAGAGATCTGCACCTCATAGTACGCATTGTCCACCACTGGAGCTACACGACGGCGAGGAGCACCGAAACCGGTATTATTTGCTTCTGCAACAACAGTCTTTGGATCTTTTACTTGGACAAATACCGGTTGACCGACAATCAGTTTATTATTTTTCATATCAATAGGATCATAGCTATCATCAACTGGTTTATATTTCTGTCCAAAGTTGGCTGTACCATATGTCTCAGCTTGGGCGTTGAGATAAGCATGATAGAGGGCAGGGTTAGCGATACCATTCCATCCTGCATCTATTACATTCGCAGACGAATGAGCATAGACGTTCAGTGAGGTAGTGAGAATCTGTCCATCTTTCTTCTTGAATCGTATAACATCTGCACCATTCACCATATAGATCATATAGAGTGTACCGGGTTGCATGATGCAGGTATTATTTTCGAAAGTCCAGTTGCTAGACGAAGCTCCGTTTGTTGCACGATCTTCACTATTGTAGGTCAATAGATAGAAATTAGAGTTGACAGATTGTTTAACTCCGTTAACGAAGATTCCGTCGGCTACAGAAACTTGCCACGGCACAGCCACTGCATACCATGTTTCTGCCTGAGCATTGATAGCCAGGTCGAAGTAAGCGTCGCCGGTCAAAGTAAGATAGTTAGCTCCTATCAGTTCACCGGAGGTTGCACCGTCGGAGGTAATAACGAGATCATGTTTGGTAGCAGGAGCATTCAAGGTAACAGAGCCAGTAGCTGTAATCTCAAGATCCTCTGCTACTGCTGTAGCGCGGACCTCCGCGGAAAGAATAAGGTCTTCCGTAATAGTAACCTCTCCATAATCAGCTCCCGTTTTATTATCGCTCCATTTAACAAACTCATATCCGTCTGCCGGGATAGCTTGAATCGTCACTGATTCGCCTTCATCGTACGTACCGGCACCAATGAGCGTAACTCCTGCAGGGATATTAGCCGAGAGCGTAACCGTATAACGGGTGTAGCGATTCTCCTCTCCTGAGAAGTATGGATAATAAGAAGCGTCTTCGGTTACAGTCTGAATCGTCTTGTTTGCGTCCAATCTATTCTTCCATACCATAGTATAGGTAGTATTGGCAGCCGGATCCTCTTTGGATACCACCGGCGGGGTCGGCGTAGCACCATAAGGCAGAGACTCCGATTTCAGAATCTTTGTTTGGTTCTCATCATAGAAATCAATCGTATATTCTACCGGGTTCTCTGAATATTGCGCCACATAGATGGCATTGGTTGTAGCCGGAGCCAATGTCGGTTTCCAGCCTATAAAGGTATAAGAATATTCGCCAGTTGCCAGTTTTTCAGGTTCAGCACCTCCATATACAGGTGTTTCACCTGCCGGAGCCTCGTTTTGCACCTCTAACGTTGTACCATCATAATTCTTGAAGGTAATCACATGAGTAGAGGGCGGTTCGGGCAGCCAGGTGGCCGTATATGTCTGCTCTCCCACAACAGGACCGAGACCCGGTTCCCATTGGAGAATATATCCTGTACGAGTAGGAGCATTCTCGCAAACCGGCATCTCATCACGAGCGAGCAGATGTTTCTCTATCTCCATACCTCCGTCTTCCACAAAAGTAACCGTATATTTGATTTGTTTTTTCTCGTATGTAGCCGTGTAGGTCACATCACTCGTTACTTTACCTAACTCAGGAGACCAACCTGTGAAATCATAGGTATAATCAACATCCGCAGGACGAGTCGGGTTCGATCCGTTGTACTCAGCCATCGTACCGTAGGTGACGCGATACTCAACCTCCACGTCTTCGCCTTCACTTACATCATATTTGTACGATTTAATAGGTGTGCCATCGTAATTTTGCCAAGTAATAACGAATGTCTTCTCTTTCCATTGTTCCTCAGCCTCGTCCCAATAATAATAGGTGTCATTCTCCGGATGAGTACAATGATAGAGGTTGTCCTTTTTCTCAACAGCCCACCACTGGCAATTCTCGGTCATCAGAATATATAGATTGCCTGCGGCATCGCTATAGGTGTGGGTTTCGGGATCAGCAGTCTTACCATTCGCTAAAGCCACATACTCTTGCGGTTTGGCATAGTATATGCCGCTGGCTTCATCATGAACGAAGCATCCTTCCATCTTCAGTTTGGTCCACTTGCCACCCGTACCGTCTATATCGATATAGCAATATGAATCACCTGCTTCCGCGTTTCCTCCGGTCTTGACATAATCCGACTCGGCGGGTTCATCCAATTCGGGATGATTATTCAACCATGCGGAATAACAGATGGCTTCCTTACGAGTACTGCGTCCTTCCATCTGATTGATTTTTTCCGTATAGTCTGCCGACTTAGCAGCCAGAGTAAACATAAATGTACCGGCATCCTCCACGGAAGAATAGATATTGGCTCCATGAGCCGTTGTATATACGTATCCACCGCGAGTATCAAAAGCGCCATGCACATTAACAGAAGCGCTTTTCAGTGGCTGACGCGTTGTAGGTGCACCGCCAAACACAGGCGAATATTGTAGCAGACGTGTAGGCTCACCATCGGCATAATTACCCCAATCACGGATATCATAGATAAATAAGGAACCACCCTTTACATCATCTTTCGGGTCTTCCGCACTAATCAGTACTTTGGCTTCCTTATCCACCTCCACTTCGGACCCCGGGAGCAACTCTGTAGATTGCGTAAAGTCCATCTCACCGCTCAAAAGATGCAGCTTAAAGTTCATCGTAATCGGCAAGAAATACTGGCCGGAATTCATGATCAGATTCTCCGGGAGCTGGACAGGTTCTTGTGCACCGGTTAAACCTTGTAATATCTCACCAATAGTTGATCCATTATTGCTGATGGGCAAATTTGATACTTGCGGCAGTAACGGTGAACTTACCAATGGAATTACCAAACTTCCGATATGTGCACCACTATTGATCTCATATACCTGTTGATCTTTAGACGCATCATACCACTTGCGTACCCATGTATTCTCCGCATCCGCCATCTCATCCATGAGGAACATTGCTACGTCCCCTGTCTTACCGATGATCTGGATGTCATTCGCGCTCATGGTTATAGCGTTAAGTGCACTGACCGTAGTAGAAGCGACAAGAGACGAGCCCGGATGGTATTTAACAGGTGCCTCCACGTTCTGGATAAAATACGTAGTCAGCGGGAAAATGGAATCTCCGGCAATCAGTCCGGTTCCTGAGAAAGCACCTCCCTTCCAGTCGCCCATCTGGAACAGCTCGCGTACCGTAGAACCGCGGCGAGCATCAATCTCTCCGGACGGTACATTATACTCTGCATCCTTATTATCCACATCTCCGGTAACAAAACCCCATACGCGGAGCAAAGAATTATTCTGCAGAACCATTTTACTGCCTTGGTTCAGTTGCAAAAGTCCGTGAGGCCCGGATGGAGATCCGGTAAAGTTACCATCGGAGGTCAACTGCTTTCCACTAATCTCTATTGTGCCGTGGACATTCATGTTCACCCCGTTGCTGAAAATCAGCTTGCGGTAACACGAAGGTATATTATAACTTTTCTCATGCTCTACCATTTGCGTTTCCGAACCTTGCTCTGCACTCATGGGAACGATTAGGGTAGCATTAGCCGGCAGAGTATAGTGTCCGGCAGGAAGCGTATAGTCATTGAGCATGATGATAGTGACTTTCTCGGTCGTATTATTGGCGTATGCCAATGCATCTTCCAAAGAGCTATAGGAGGTCGCTCCTATCCGGCAGATACTAACTCCCGCAGCCTTTGCCTGGGCATAATCACCGGCGAAATACTCATATCTTTCCCGATACTCTGCACCCGCCGTATTACGCCAAATCTGCTTGCCGGACACAGTCTGCATGTCAGAATTATTTGTCTGGAAATAGCCGGAGTTGAATGCGATACTGCCTTCTGCAAAGTTTGCCGGATCAACGAACTTACCATTATTAACCGTCAGTGTTCCAGCTTCCTTTTTAAGCGCATATGCGCCGCCGCTTACAACAGCCAGTTTCTCTATCGTTGTTGTTGTACCTGCGGAACGGATACCGTATGTATCACCGGAGATCAGACCTTTCTTAACCAGAGCAGTTCCTCCGGTAATATCTACCGCCACATTGCCCTTGAACTCGCCGCCGTTGACTGTCAGTGTACCGCTGGACAACAAGCCGGCCTGGAACACACCATCCGTAGTGATCAAAGTGCCGCTATTGGTAGCAGCACCGGTGAAGGTTGCACCATTCTGCTCTACTGTACCATTTATTCCGATATTCAGTGTGCCAAACGTGCCACCATTGAGAATCGCCTTTCCTCCGGTCACGCTTAACGCATTAGCCGAACCCCCATACGGGCTATATGCTATCGTTACATTGCCTCCGCTAACCTTCAGGGTATTAGACAGTGTAAAACCATTGAGGTCAAACGTGATATCCTTACCTATCGTCACTTCGTCAGTATAATTGCCATTGAGTTTGATTATCGGTTTTTTATATCCGCGAATATCAACCGCCAATAACCCATCCAATGTAGTTATTCCTGCTTCTTTCTGCGTTTTACCATCATACAACAATGCTTCTGCTCCTGTAGCAGTCTTACGGGCATTGAGCGGTACATTGATAGCAATATTCGCCTTCGTTACCAGTCGCAGTGTAGCAGAGTATTCTGCAGCATTTGCATTGGGAGCGGTAAACATCACAACAAGCGTTGCGGAATTGCCTTCAATCGTCAAATCCGAAGGAGTCCATGCATTTCCGTCCGCCGAGGACCAAGTACCGCCATTCTTAATCTCAGTAACTTCTGCGGCATTAAAGTCCGATTGGTCTATATCATTTCCGCTGAAGGTAAACGTGACTATTTGGGTACAAGTCGGTGCATCCCCGGACATAGTATTATCCCCGGAGAGACTGTATGCGGAAATACGGATCGGCTCGAAAGTACCATAGATACTATACTCCTCCGTACCACCCTCTTCTGCCGATGTGTCGAATTTTCTCACATACTTGTAAGCGTCTGAATCTTGATGTTCTCCGCCGTCCAGATCTACGCCGCCGTTAGAAAAAGAATAGCCGGCAAAGTAATAACCGTCCTCGGCTTTTGCCCAGCACCAGAAAGGCACTTGCGCAACTTCCATTCCCTGCATTGTAACCGCCAAACCGGAAGTGCTCACATTAGAAGTTCCCTCCGTAAAAGAAGAATAATCTTTAGGTTCTGAATCCAGATTGGTAATATAGACTTTTCCACCTCCCGTGGACGAAGTCTTACCTGTTAATTTCGCTTTGTAGATGGGGTTCTTGAGAGCTTCCTTCGCCTCATTCGGCAGATCGCTCAGGTTTGCCCAGGCGGTATTAGTCCCGGCGAGGAGGCCGAGGAACACCATTGCGATTGATAAAAAACTTTTCTTTGTCATTTTCATATCTTTTGTTTTTAAATTAGCATCTCGCTTAGTCGCTGTTCCCCATGTATGCGCAAGCACGGATGCGGGCGCAGCACAGAAAAAGCGGTGCAAAGGTACTGCTTTTTTTTCAATCGTGCAAGAAAAACGTGACTTTTTACACAAAAAATATCATTTTTTTTTGTAATTTCAGAAATTTGTAGTATCTTCGCAGCCAAATTTAGACACTATGAATCCATACATTCAATCATTACGTTTGCGGACATTGCCGCTATCGGTAGCAGGCATCATCTTAGGCGCGGGACTTGCCGGCGCCGAGTTAGGATTTGAGAACTGCGACAGTCATTTCCTGCTCGTCTTCGGGCTGGCAGTTCTTACGGCGCTGAGTCTGCAGATACTGAGCAACCTGAGCAACGAGTTAGGCGACGCGCAGAAAGGTACGGACGCCAACCAGCAGGAGCGCGCCGCATACGGATTGCAGAGCGGAAAGATCACAATCCGGCAAATGAAAGGCATGATCTGGCTGTTTTTGGGGCTGTCCGTACTATTCGGCAGTGCATTGATTTACAGCGCGTTCGGCACTCTTTGGAGTATGCAAAGTCTAGGATTCCTCTTTCTTGGTCTGCTGGCAGTCTGCGGAGCGGTCTTTTACACCCTCGGAAAGCATAACTACGGGTACATCGGATTGGGCGATTTAGGGGTGTTTCTGTTCTTCGGATTGCTGAGTACGGCAGGTGCCTATTATCTGGAGATGCAGAGACTGAGTTGGGAGGTCCTATGGTGCGGCGCAGCTATCGGTGCTCCGTGCGTAGGCGTGCTGAATCTCAATAACATACGTGACATGGCGAACGATCGCGCACACGGCAAGCGCACCTTCGCAAGCCTGCTCGGTCCCACCGGCGCACGGGTGTATCATTACTCCCTGTTGCTGTTCAGTCTGACGACTTTCATCTGCCTCGGTCACTACTGGGTAGGGCTGATCGTTCCCGTTTGGGCATGGCATATACGGTATGTCGGCACGCATACCGAGAGGCTGGACAGACAGATGCCCGTATTGATGTTCTCCACGCTGGCGATAGCGATACTGGCACTCATTTAGCAGAAAATACACATGAATGTGTAAAAATTGACACTTTTATTTGCGAGTGTCAATTTTTTGTTGTATATTTGCAGCCGATAATGCAAATAACGCCATCCCGATAACGCAAACAACACAAACATTGACAGATATGAAAGGAATCATTTTAGCGGGCGGAAGTGCCACGCGTCTGTATCCACTGAGCAAAGCTATCAGCAAACAAATCATGCCGGTTTACGACAAGCCGATGATTTATTATCCGTTGAGTACCTTGATGTTAGCCGGTATCCGCGAGGTGCTGGTGATCAGTACGCCGCGGGACCTGCCGATGTTCGAAGAATTGCTGGGCGACGGCAGCCGGATAGGTATGAAACTGAGCTACAAAGTGCAGAATGTGCCCAACGGGCTGGCGCAGGCTTTTGTATTAGGCAAGGATTTCCTGAACGGCGAGCCGGGATGTCTGATATTGGGCGACAACATGTTCTACGGCCAGCATTTCGGCAGAATGCTGAAAGAGGCGGTTGCGACAGTCGAAAGCGGAAAGTCGAAAGATAAAAGCAGAGAGTCGAAAGCCGAAAGAGGCGGAGCGGTTATCTTCGGATACGAAGTAGCGGATCCGAGAGCCTACGGCGTAGTAGAGTTCAAAGAAGAAACCTCTCCCCAGCCCTCCCCTCAAGGGAGGGAGAATAGTTCCCAACTGATGGTTGTCAGTTTGGAGGAGAAACCGGCAGAGCCGAAGAGCAACTATGCGGTGCCGGGACTTTATTTCTACGACGAGACGGTATGCGAGAAAGCCGCCAACCTGCAACCCAGCGCCCGCGGAGAATACGAGATCACGGACCTGAACAAGCTATATTTAGAGGAAGGCACGCTGAGAGTGAAACTCTTCAGCCGCGGGTTTGCATGGCTGGACACGGGCAACTGCGACAGTCTGCTGGAGGCCGGTAATTTTATCGCTACCATCCAGAACCGGCAAGGATTCTACGTCAGCTGTATCGAAGAGATAGCCTGGCGCAACGGCTGGATCAGCACAGAGCAGTTAGCCCTGTTGGGCAAAGAGATGAAGACCGCCTACGGACGCTATCTGGAGCGGCTGGCGGCGAAGGGGAGTTGATAGTTGATAGTTCTTATCTCGGCTAAGCCTCGAACGATCGGCTGAAGCCGTATGGATAGTTGATAGTTGATAGTTCTTATCTCGGCTAAGCCTCGAACGATCGGCTGAAGCCGTATGGATAGTTGATAGTTGATAGTTGATAGTTGATAGTTCTTATCTCGGCTAAGCCTCGAACGATCGGCTGAAGCCGTATGGAGAGTTGAAAGTTGATAGTTGAAAGTTGAGAGTTGATAGTTGAGAGTTGACAGTTGATAGTTGAGAGTTGAAAGTTGAAAGTTGTAAAACCGTAAAATTGTTACCGGATGAAACGCTTCTTACTATTTCTCCTATTGTTCTTCGCCACGCTTGGCATGAGCGCGAAAGAACATTATGTAGTACAGCACTACAGTATCAAAGACGGCATGAGCCAGAACACCGTAATGGCGATCATGCAGGACAAGCAGGGGTTCATGTGGTTCGGCACATGGGACGGATTGAACCGGTTTGACGGATACAGGTTTGAGGTATTTAAGGCGATGAGCCAAGGCGAGGCGGCACAGGTGAACAACCGCGTGACGCTGATCTACGAAGACGAGGCGGAGCGCATATGGTGGAGCACCTATGACGGCCATTATTACCGTATCACTGCCGACCGCAAGAGCACGGTGGAGCAGCCTTTCGACAGTCTGCCGGAGGGAATGCTGGTGAAGATGAACGAGACGGAGAAGCGGACGAAAGTGGACTCCCGCGGCGTGATATGGCAGGCCGACGACTCCAACGGCATCATGCGGTACCGTTACGGCCAATGGAAACGGTTCACTCCGCCGTTAGACAGCCGCTACGCCGGAGGACTGCGATGGAACTTCTTCCTGCTGGAAGACAACCAGGGCCGCACATGGGTCAACCCGACAGGCGGCGGATGGAGTTATTACGACCCGGAGAAAGACGAGCTGGTCTATCCGATAGAGGGATTGACCAATATGATCCACACCGCTTATCTGGACCGCGACGGCCAGATGTGGATAGCCACCTATGACGGCGGCGTGGATTGCGTGAACATGGACCCCACCCCTTATCAGCTGCACGACATGCGGAAGAGCGCGCGCGATAATGGAGAGGTACGCGCGTTCGCGCTGAAGAAGGACGGCGAGATCGTGACGCTGGTGAAATCCGAGACCGCTATCTACTGCGCCATGGAGACCAGCCACGGGATGCTATACGGCACAAAAGGACGCGGACTCATCGACGCCAACGGAAAGACCATTCCTACCAGCCATCCGGATATATATGATATAGAAGAAGGAGTGGACGGCAGTCTGTATGTAGCCACCTACGGCGACGGCGTCAATATCCTGAAATGGAACGGAACAGGATGGAGCCAGCCGGAGGTGATCGGTCAGGGTATGAAAGTACGCGACATAGAGATGGTGGACGACGACCTATGGTGCGGAACGACAACCGGTATCCTGCTCGTGAACACCAGCACCATGCGGAGTACCGTTATCCCGAGTTATGACATCCGCGCCATCTATTATGACGGACATGAGCGCTTATGGCTCGGTTCGTTCGGCGGCGGGTTGTTCACCCTTGCCCCAAAGGATCCCAAACTGGAGCTCACCCGCGTACAGACATTCCATGATATCATCCTGAGCTTGACGGGCGACGGCAAGAACCTATGGTTCACCTCGGAGAGCAATATCGCCCAGCTGAACCTGGAGACAGGCAACCTCTATTACTACGACGCGCTGGACGGCGAGCAGAACACCTATTTCACGGAAGCGGAAGCGCTCCGTACGCCGGACGGACAGATCCTATTCGGCTATTCGAACGGTTACTGTTCGTTCGACCCCACACGCATCCGCCGCTCCACCTCCGTGCCGCCGATGCGGATCACACGTATCGAGGCGCAGGACGAAGAGCTGAGCGGCGACACCATCACCATCGCCCACGGAAGCAACGTGACGATCGAATATGCAGCGATGGATCTGACCGGGTCGCATAAGATCGTATATGCCTACAAGATGGACGGCATCGACAAAGAATGGCTCTACGCCAAGGAAGTGCGCCGCGTGACATACAACAACATGCGGCACGGGAGATATGTCTTCCATGTACGCTCCACCAACCGCGAAGGCAGCGACGTGGACAACGAGAAAACGCTGGTGATATACGTCGAGAAACCGACATGGCTGTCCTGGTGGGCGATCATGCTGTATATACTCGGACTGCTGATCATCATCGGTATTACGGCATACAGCGTAAGCATATACAATGAGTTGCGCCAGAAAGTGCTGGTAGAGCAGCAGGTGACGGATATCAAACTGCGGTTCTTCACCAATATCAGCCATGAGCTGCGCACGCCGCTGACCCTTATCGTAGCACCGATAGAGAACATCCTGCAGAACGAGCGTATCAGCCAGAGCGTACGCAGCCAGCTGGAGATCGTGCAGAGCAACGGCCAGCGGATGTTGAGGATGGTGAACCAGTTGCTGGAATTCCGCAAGGTGCAGAACCAGAAGATGAAACTCAAACTGAGACAGACGCTGCTGAGCGAACTGGTGGAAGAGACCAGTGCCAATTTCCGCAAAGAAGCCTACGACAAACATATTCATTTCGAGATAGAGAACCGCGCAGAAGACTCGACCGTATGGGTGGACCGCGAAAGGATGGATACTATCCTGTGGAACCTGCTGAGCAATGCCTTCAAATTCACTCCGGCAGGCAAGTCCATCCGCGTGATCGTAGATTCCAAACCGGGGTTTGTGACACTCGCCGTACAGGACGAAGGCGTAGGTATCGCCCCGGACAAACGGAACGTACTGTTTGAGCGGTTCTCCAGCAATAACGAACTCAACAACACCGGCGTGACCGGCACCGGCATCGGTATGAACCTGACCAAGGAACTGGTGGACCTCCATCACGGCTATATAGAGGTAGAGAGCGAGTTAGGCAAGGGTACCACTATCACGATCCTGCTTCATACCGGCAAGGAGCATTTCGGCAACGACGTGGAGTTTATCGCCGATGACGCCTCAGCCGTACAGACGGACACTCCGCCTACCTTCGAGGACAAACTGGAGCTTTTGGAGCAGGAGCAGCAGGATAACACCCGGACCATTCTGGTGGTGGACGACAGCGCGGACATGCGCAATTTCCTGGCTAAGATACTGAGCCATGACTACCACGTGGAAACCGCTGCGGACGGAGAAGAAGCAGAACATATCATCCGCACCAAGCCTATCGACCTGGTGGTAACGGACCTGATGATGCCTAAGATAGACGGGTTGGAACTCACGCAATTCATCAAGAAGAACCCGGACTTCGATTTCATACCCGTGATCCTGCTGACCGCCAAGACGGCTATTGAGAGCCGCCTGCAGGCACTGGAATACGGAGCGGACGACTACGTAACCAAGCCTTTCGAACCGGAATACCTGCGTGCGCGAGTACATAATATTCTTCTCCAGCGCGAACAGCTGGAGCACAGCTACCGCCAGCGTCTGATGAGGCTGGAATCGCCCAAGACGGAAGAACCGATCCCCGGAGACACATTCCTCGCCAAACTGCTGGATGTGATGGAGCGGCAGATGGACAATAACACCCTGACCGTGGACGAACTGGTAGAAGAGATGGGCATGGGCAGGACTGTCTTCTTCAACAAACTGAAGAACATGACCGGTCTCAGTCCGGTGGAGTTCATCCGCGAGATGCGTATCAAACGGGCGGCGCAGCTGCTCGAAGAACGGCAATACAACATCACGGAGGTCACCTACATGGTAGGTATGAACGACAGCCGCTATTTCGCCAAATGTTTCAAGAACACCTACGGCGTCACACCGAGCGAATACCGTCGCACCGCGCAGGAAAAAGGAGGCAAATAGAAGCGTATGAAAAGCGGAAAAATCATCCTGTGGTGTATCGCTATGCTGATAGCGGGATGCGGACCTCAGAACCCGCAGATCCCGAGCCAGCGCAAGAGTCGTCCGCCTGAGCCGGACAGCACCCAGTTGGCGGTCATGGAGCTGAACATGCAGTTAGCCCAGGCGGCGGACGAGCAGTTAGCCGCTCTGGTGCAGAAGCAAGAGGAGGCATACGCGCTGTATAACGGCGGCGCATGGGCTGCCATCATCGAGCGCGGAGACATAGACCGGCCTATGCCGAGAATGGGAGAGGAATGTGCCGTACACCTGAAGGTCTTCGCGCTGGACGGACGGATGCTGGAGGACAGCGAAGGAACCTATTGTATCGGGAAGATGGAACTGCCTGCCGCCGTTGACACCAACATACGCGAATGGCACCACGGATGCCGGGTGAAGATGTATGCGCCCTGGTATTCCGCTTACGGGATAAGGGGGACCAGAAACATCCCTCCATATGAAAACGTACTAATTGAAATAGAGTTAAGATAAATGAAAAAGAGTATTTTATTATGGCTGATAGGGGTCGTGATCATCGCTGCGGGATGCAACAGCAACACCTATTCCCGGCTCCGCGACAAAGAAGACAGACTGATTGCGAACTATCTCAGCCGGAACAACTACACGATTGTGACGGAAGAACCGGACGACAACCATGTATGGGGAGAAAAAGAGTTCTACAAAGTGAAGGGAGTGGATAACCTCTATTTCCGCCTCATCTCGCGCGGCGACTCGGTGCTGGTTGACACCCTGAGCGACGGCAAAAAGGACACCCTGGACCTGAGTATCGTAGCGAACGATGTTATTATCGCGCGGTACAAACGATGGGAACTGACAGAAAACGCCGATACACTCAGTTACTGGACTACCCTGGAGCAGGCTTATCCGTATGAATTCCATTATCTGAACACCACCGAATGCGAGGCTGTGGCATGGCATCTGGCTGTAGGACTGATGGAATATCCTAACTCCGTATGCGAGATTATCGTACCCAGCAAATTAGGTTTCTCCGCAGAGCAGAGCACCGTAACACCATATGCATATATTTTAAAAATCAACGTAAAACCATGAGTTTAGTAAAAAGTATTTCCGGTATCCGCGGTACTATCGGCGGTCGTGTGGGAGAGGGTCTCAACCCGGTAGATATCGTTCGTTTCACCGCCGCTTATGCTACGCAGCGCCGCGCTGCCATGCCGGAGAACAATAAGATTGTAGTAGGACGCGATGCGCGGTTGAGCGGACAGATGGTAGAACAGATCGTCTGCGGCACCCTCATGGGAATGGGATATGATGTAGTGAACATCGGGCTGGCTACCACGCCGACTACCGAACTGGCTGTTACCGGCGAAAAAGCAGCGGGAGGTATCATCCTGACTGCCAGCCATAACCCCAAGCAATGGAACGCGCTCAAACTGCTGAACGAGAAAGGCGAGTTCCTGAATGATGCAGAAGGCAAAGGCGTATTAGCCATCGCAGAGAAAGAGGATTTCTGTTTCGCGGAAGTGGATGACCTGGGGCATATGACGAACAAAGACTATCTGCCCTACCATATAGAGCAGGTGCTGAAACTGAAACTGGTGGACACAGAGGCTATCAGAAAACATCATTTCACCGTAGCTGTCGATTGCGTCAACTCGGTGGGAGGATTAGCCATTCCGGCTATCTTACGAGCCGTAGGAGTGGAGAATATCATCGAACTGAACTGTACACCTGACGGACGTTTCCCGCATAACCCGGAACCGCTGCCACAGCATCTGACCCAGATCAGCGATTTGCTCAAGAGCGGCAAAGCCGATGTCGGGTTTGTAGTGGACCCCGATGTGGACCGGTTAGCGATCATATGCGAGAACGGAGATATGTTCGGCGAAGAATACACGCTGGTCAGCGTGGCTGATTATGTCCTGCGCCATACGCCGGGTAACACCGTCAGCAACATGTCTTCCACCCGTGCGCTGAGTGATGTGACTAAATCGCACGGCGGCGAATACAGCGCCAGCGCGGTAGGGGAAGTGAACGTGGTAGCGGAGATGAAACGCGTAGGTGCGGTCATCGGAGGAGAAGGAAACGGAGGAGTGATCTATCCCGAATGCCATTATGGAAGAGACGCCCTGGTAGGTATCGCGCTCTTCCTGAGTTATCTGGCACAACTCAACATCAAAGTGAGTGAACTCAGACGGACATTACCCGATTACTGCATCAGCAAGAACCGCATAGACCTGACTCCGGATACGGATGTAGATGCTATTCTGGCAAAGGTCAAAGAGCTGTATAAGAACGAGCGTGTGAATGACCGCGACGGAGTGAAGATTGATTTCGCGGACGGATGGGTTCACCTGCGCAAATCGAATACCGAGCCGATCATACGTGTCTATTCCGAGGCAGCGACGATGGAAGAGGCAAACAGACTGGCACAGAGTGTAATGAAAGTAATCAGAGAGTAAGCAAAGAGTAGAGCGGCTAACCTGTCTCTCAATGCCAGACAATAGCTAGACCATACCTAGACAATACCTATACTCTGCAGCATGGCTAAGTATTACCTCATAGCAGGCGAAGCGTCCGGCGAGATGCACGCTGCCGCACTGATAAAACAGATGGCGGAGAGTGACCCTGAAGCGGTGTTCGCCGGAATGGGAGGAGACAGGATGAGTGCCGCCGGATGCCGCCTGTACCGGCATATCCGGAACATGGCGTTTATGGGTTTCGCCGCGGTAATCAGCCATTGGCGCGAGGTGAGAGAGAACTTCCGCATCGCGCGGCAATCATTAGTGGAGGAAAAGCCGGATGTACTGATTCTCATTGATTACCCTTCCTTCAACCTGCGGATGGCGAAGTTCTGCCGACACCATCTGCCGCAAACAAAAATATACTATTATATTCCGCCCAAAGTATGGGCATGGAAACGAAGGAGAATACACTCGATAGCACGCTTATGCGACGAGGTGCTCGGTATCTTCCCCTTCGAGCCAGGCTTCTATGCCCGATACGGCTATCGCTGCACGTATGTGGGCAACCCGACGGCAGAGGCCATTGACAGCCTCATGCCAAGGAGAAAGGGCGAAAAGGGAGAGAGACAAAAGATCATCGCCCTTCTCCCCGGCTCCCGTCCTACAGAGATCAGCCATTGCCTGCCGCGGATGACAGACGCCGCAAGGCGGTTCCGGGAATACAAGATTGTGGTATGCGCCGCGCCGAACATAGAGGATAGTTTCTATATTCCTTATTTACGCGCGGGCGAAACGCTCACGCGCGAGACCTATGAGACCCTGAGGCATGCCTCTGCGGCTGTCGTCAATTCCGGTACGGCTACGCTCGAAACGGCATTGCTGGGTTGCCCGCAAGTGGCGGTGTATCATCTGGCATGCTCGAAAGGGATAGGTCTGATCCGCTCATGGGCGCAACCCCTGCTCTTCTCTATTCGTCATTTCACGCTGGTAAACATCATCTCCGGCAGGGAGGTCATCAGGGAATTTATAGCGGATGAGTTCACCGTAGAGAATATCACCCGTGAGATAGCACAGATCTTAACCGACGAGACCTATAAAAAAGAGATGCTCGCTTCTTACGAACATCTCCATTCTCTTCTGGGGTCTCTGCCCGCCTCTGCCACTGCAGCCCGGATCATCACATCGAGACCATAAGCGCCGCCAGTACATACGGCATAGCTCCGGCAAGCACTCCTTTGCTGAGTCTCCATGTATCTGTGGTATAGAAGACGAAGATCAGAGCCAGATCGGGAAAAACACTCACCAACAGCAGTTTGGCCAATACCCCGCCTGCTTGGAACTGCAATGTCTGCAGCGGATACCAGAGATTCATCACCTCGATATAGGTCAGTCCGAAAGCCGCCGGCAGCAGCAAGCCTATAAGGATTCCTATCCAATATCTGTCAAAGCGATCCATAATCTGTCCAGTCCAAAGAAAGCGGCGTGATTGCCAGCAACTGGTGCTCCATCGCCCATATATCCGTATCCGTGGCAGACGGTTCGTCATTCACAAAACAACCGCCGAGTTTCCAACCTTTCAGTACTCCTTCCGGCACCTGGTCCAGCGGAACCAACTCGTTCGCCCAATGGCCCACGCATTGGCGTGTCCACCGGATTCCCTCTATTTCACCTTCCGGGGCGTTGATATTGAAAACCGTACGGGGAGCTATGCCCTCTTCATACAGATGCTGCGTCACCTCCACCAGGAAAGGCTGCAACCAATGCAGATCGACGTCCATGGCATGGCTGTCTATCGACCATCCTATTGCCGGAATACCTTTCTCCGCTGCTACGAAACAAGCACCAATGGTACCGGAATACATTGCATTGACTGCCGCATTGGACCCGTGGTTGATACCGGAAACGACCAGATCTATCTGCGTGTCCGGGAAGATATATTCCCGGGCTATTTTGATACAGTCAGCCGGCGTGCCGTTCGTCACATAGACATCCGCCCCGTTGAGATCATGATCCTCTATACGCCGCACATAGATAGGGCTCTCCACTGTGATAGAAACAGCCTTACCGCTTCGCGGACCATCGGGACAAATAACGGTTACTTGCCCCAGTCTGGTCATTTCCTTGGCTAAGAGACGGATTCCGGCAGTGCCCCAACCGTCATCGTTAACTACTACGATGTTCATCTGTCATGCATCAGTTTTCGGGAAACATTACTACTTCCAGTACGTTACCGGCTTTCACAAGTTCCTTGAGCGTGTTTTGAACCGTCTCGGCGGTGATCGCCTCTACCGCTGCTTTATAATTGCGGATATTATTCTCGCCGTACATATAGTACATATAAAGCGACTGGCGCCAATAACCATTCTTTTCCAGATCTTCCTGGAAATCCTTCAGCATCGATTCCTTCTCTTTCTGCAGGTCTGATGCCAGCGGACCGTTGGCGATAATCGAATCTACTTCCTCATAGATAATCTCCATCAGCCGCGCCTGTTTTTTAGGATCCGTATCGAACTGCATCAGCAGACCTGCCTCCGGAGCAGGCAGTATATTCATATAGCCGTAGGTTCCTACACCGTACGAACCGCCTTCACGCTCACGGATAGACTCCAGATAACGCGTAGAGAGGATACGGCCGATCATCTCCATATTCAGATCGTTCGCCATCGAATAAGGCATGTCGTATGAGGTGAACTGGATACGGTTTGAAGCCGTTGTTGTCTCCATCGGACGGGTGAAATAGTTCTTCTGTCTGCCGGGCGCTACTGTCACATGATGGTCGATTATCTCTTCATGCCGGCATTTCTTGGTCTTCAATCCGCCCAGCCACTGACAGAACAGATCCTTCACTTTCTGATCGTCCGGATTGATGTTTCCTACAAAGATGAAGGTGAAGTCAGCGGGGTTGGCAAAGCGTGCCTTATATACCTCAAGCGCTTTGTCCAGCGATATTTTCTCCAGCATCTCGTTATTCACCAGCACGGTACGCTCAGAATGGTTGGTACTCATCAACTGGATCGAATCCGAGAACGCCGTCTTGGGATTCTTGTCACGGTTCGCCAGTTGGTTCTTCAGCAGCCCCATCATGGTCTCATAGGCTTGTTCATCGCGGCGCGGGGAAGTGAAATAGAGATATGTCAATTGCAGCATCGTCTCCAGATCCTTCACGGACGAAGAACCGTGCATCCGCTCTATATTCTCCGATATCTCGGGGTTGACGGACACCGTCTTACCTGTCAATGCTTTCTCCAACTGGGTGGCGTTGAACCGGCCTATACCGGACATACCGATGACCGATGTAGCCACTTGTGCCGAAGGCAGATCGGCGGTCTTAACCTGCGACAAACCGCCCTTCGAGAAGCCTTGCATCAAGATCTCGTCCGCCTTGAAATCCGTAGGATGGAAGACTACCTTGATACCGTTAGAAAGCACCCATTCCGTAGCCTCTATATCCTCGTTGTAACGGAACGATTTGATTTTCCCTTTGCGCGGCAGTTTCTTCACCAGTTCGCTGTCAAAAGCCTCTTCTACCGGAGCTTCTATAGCCAATTCGCTCTGGTGCGCCAGCGAAGCAAGGATTGTTTCCTCGGAAGGGATATTCACGCCCTCTTTCTCGGGACCGGAGATCGCTACGGTGGGGTTGGCATGAATCAGCGATTTTGCCACGTTGTTCACCGTTTCGAGCGATACCATGGGCAGCACCGCCTGGGTGAATTCATATTCCCACTGTGCACCGGGCATGGATTCGCCATTCTCGAAATGCCGTATGCACTCACGCGCCAAAGTGATGTTCTTGCGGGTGTTGCGCTCGTTGTAATACTTGTCCATCGCGTTCATCTTCTCGCTCTTCACGCGGTCTAACTCGCTCTGCGTAAAGCCGTAACGGTGCATCTTCTCCAACTGCAGCAACAGGTCGTTATAGGCTTCCGTCTCGCGTCCCTCTTTAGGAATGGACACTCCATAGAAAGCATCCATCTTTTTAGCCGCGGAACCGTAATAACACCCGGCTCCCGCAAAAGAAGCCTTCGGGTCAAGCGCCAACTCCGCAAAACGGTTGTCCAGCATGTCGCACACCAGTCCGCGCACAAGATTAAGCATATATTCCTGTGCCGTCCCTTGCAGTACCTGCGGTAATTGGTCGAACTTGTACTCTATCGTGATGCGGCTGCCCTGAGCCTCTTTGTCCGTCACGATAGCCACCAGAGGCTTGTCGTTATGATTCACCGTATAGATAGGACGCTCGCCGTAATTCGTACGACGCGGCACATCCGCCCACAGCGATTTGATCTTCGCCTCGATGCTGTCCACGTTGATATCACCTACTACGATGATAGCCTGGTTATCCGGGCCGTACCATTTATGATAATAGTCACGGAGTGCCTGATAATCAAAGTTATTGATTACGGCTGTATCCCCTATGACATCGCGTTTGGCATACTGCGTACCGGGGTACATCTTGGCGTTCATCTCTTTCCAGATACGGCGCTGCGCCGTGCGGCCCGTACGCCATTCCTCAAGAATCACTCCGCGTTCGGCATCTATCTCCTCCGGCAGAAGCAGCAAGCCGCAGCTCCAGTCGTGCATCACGAGCAAGGCGCTATCCACAATCCCGCTGCGATAAGTAGGCACATCCGAGAGACGATAGACCGTCTCGTCGATAGAGGTGTACGCATTGATGTTACCTCCGAAATTGACACCTACTGATTCAAAATAATTGATGATCCCTTTACCCGGGAAATGCTGCGTACCGTTAAACGCCATATGCTCCAGAAAATGGGCAAGACCGTTTTGATGATCCTCTTCGAGGATTGCACCTACGGCTTGCGCGATATGGAACTCCGCACGTTGTTTGGGTTGTTCGTTGTGACGGATGTAGTAAGTCAATCCATTGTCCAGTTTGCCGTAGCGGACATCAGGATCCATCGGCAATTTCTCCGGTGCCTCTTGGGCGGACACCATTATTGCTGCGCTGAGCAGTAATAAGTTAAGCAGTAGTTTATTCATTATTCTCTGTTGTTTGTGGTTTCTTCTTGCGCGGCGCGCGTTTCTTGGGTTTGGCAGCCTGCTCTGCCTCTGCGAGAGCGGCATTCGCCTCCAGCAGTTCGTCTCCGCGGCTTTTCCACGGACGGGGTCCTAAGATACGCTCTACATCTTCGGAGGTGATCACCTCGCGTTCGATGAGCAGCTGTGCTATCTGGTGATGACCGTCCGCATAGTCGGTCAGGATCTGTTTGGCGCGCGCCATCTGCTCGGCTATGATGCGCTGGGTCTCCGTATCTATCTTCGTTGCTGTCTGCTCCGAATAAGGTTTGGTGAATCCATAGTCATAACGGCCGGTAGAATCATAGAAACTGACATCCTTCAGTTTGTCGCTCATGCCGTAATATGCCACCATGGCGTATGCTTGCTTGGTTGCGCGCTCCAGATCATTGAGTGCGCCGGTTGAAGTCTGGTTCAGGAACAGTTGTTCCGCCGCACGGCCTCCCAACAAGGAGCATAGTTCGTCGAGTATATGCTCTTCGTTGGTTAACTGCCGCTCTTCGGGCAGGTACCATGCCGCGCCGAGAGCCATACCGCGGGGAACAATCGTCACTTTCACCAGCGGATTTGCCCAACGGAGCATCCAGCTGATAGTAGCATGGCCAGCCTCGTGATAGGCGATGGAGCGTTTCTCCTCTTCCGTCATGATCTTGTTCTTGCGCTCCAGACCTCCTACGATGCGGTCCACCGCGTCCATGAAGTCCTGTTTGGTCACTTTCTTACGTCCGCCGCGGGCTGCTATCAGCGCGGCCTCGTTGCATACGTTCGCTATGTCGGCACCCGAGAAACCGGGGGTTTGTTTGCTCAGGAAATCAACATCTACGCTATCGTCTAACTTAATCGGGCGCAGATGAACAAGGAAGATCTCTTTGCGCTCCTGCAGGTCCGGCAGTTCCACATGTATCTGGCGGTCGAAACGTCCTGCGCGCAGCAATGCCGCGTCCAGTACATCCGCACGGTTGGTTGCCGCCAGAATGATCACGCCGCTATTGGTGCCGAAGCCGTCCATCTCTGTCAGCAACTGGTTCAGCGTACTCTCGCGCTCATCATTGCCGCCCATCATCGTATTCTTCCCGCGGGCACGACCGATAGCGTCTATCTCATCAATGAAGATGATAGCCGGCGCTTTCTCTTTAGCCTGGCGGAAGAGGTCACGCACACGGCTGGCTCCTACGCCCACAAACATCTCTACGAAATCCGATCCGCTCATCGAGAAGAACGGTACGTTCGCTTCTCCGGCTACTGCTTTGGCGAGCAGGGTCTTTCCTGTTCCCGGAGGGCCTACAAGAAGAGCGCCTTTCGGTATCTTGGCTCCTATCTCTGTGTATTTCTTCGGGTTCTTCAGGAATTCGACTATTTCCTGTACTTCTTGTTTCGCCCCGTAGAGACCGGCCACATCCGCGAAGGTCACTTTGTCTTTCTTGTCCTTGTCGAACAGCTGCGCCTGCGCTTTGCCCACGCCGAAGATACCGCCGGGACCGCCGCCTGCTCCAATGCCGCGGCTCATATACACGAAGAACAGCACGATTAGCACAAAAGGAAGGATATTGACCAGGATAAGATACCAATAATCACGCGACTTGCTGTAAGTCACGTCGATAGCCACCTGGCCGTTCGCCTTGCGGGTGGCGTTCACGCCGTCCATATATTTGGAGAACTCCTCCACGGACGGCACCTGGGTTCTCAGAACTCCTTTCGCTTTCTCACCATCACCCTGCGTGCCGAAAACAAGCGTGTAGCTCTGAGGTTTGACCGTCGCCTTGGCCTGCATGTCGTCCGATACGTCTATCTTCTCTATCGCGCCGGCCTCGATATAGGCTGTCAGTTTGGTATAACTCAGTTCTTTGCTGGCGCCCTGACCCTCTTTGTCTCCGAAGAAATAAAAGCCTATCAGCGCGAACGCCATGGTATAGAACAATATACTCAGCCATCGGCGTCCACCTGACGGCTGTTTCCCTTGTTTGGGGGATTGATTGTTTTTCTTTTCTGCCATAAATTCTCAAATCGTCTAATTCTCCAAATCTCAGATCACCTCCGGCAATTCTGTCACTTTCCCGTCCGCCCAGAGGTGCTCGATGTCATAAAATGCGCGCGGCTCGCGCTGCATCACATGCACAAAAATTGTACCATAGTCCATCGCTATCCATTCGGCATTCTCCTGACCGGACACACTCAGCGGATGAACATGCGTCGTCGTGCGTACATAATCGTCTATCTCGTCCGCGATAGCCGACACCTGGGTGTTGCTCTGACCCTCGCAGATAAGCATCATCTCTACCGGAGCCTCTTTGATCTTGCGCAGGTCGATAGTAACGATACGCTGACCCTTACGATTGCGGATTCCTTCAATAATGGTTTCTAATAATTTCTTGGTTGACACTTCTTTCATATTGGTTTTTCTTTCTGTTTTTCCGTTTTTCTTTTTAGCAAATGCGCACATTACGCAATTTCGGGTGCAAAAATACAAAAATATTTTGATATGTGCAAATTTTGTTGTACCTTTGCGTACTTTTTAATCAAATTAACACATGAAACGATTGTTATTGGGTATCATGTGTCTCGCCCTGATGGCGGGATGTAACAAACCCTCTCGCGTGGAGCAATACAGGGCGGAGAAACACCGCCAGGATAGTATCCGGCTATCGGAGCAGGTGAGAAGCATGGATTATTACCAGACCACGCTGGACAGTCTCACGGCGCAGGCGGACAGTCTGACGGCTCTTTTTACGTATGAGAGAAACGAAAAATATCAGGATCATGGTTACTATGTAACCAGAGGGCGTGGCGGACTGCGTATTCTTGTACGGGATGACGGCAGGGAAATACTGATGTACAAAGACGGCAAAAGAGTGGAAGACACAAGCGATGAAATGCTCCCTCGGGCGCAGCATCTGCAGATCGTCATACGGGATATCAACGAACTGGAAAAACGTATCCGGAAAACTTCTCTCGAAATACAAAAATATCAAAAAAGACTGCAATAATTTGCATATATGCAAAAAAAGTAGTACTTTTGTACCGTGAATTAAATTCCGATAAGTATGAGCGAATCGAAATACGAAAGCAAAATCACTTCTGCGCCATGTACAGCCGCGCAGATTTATCGTGTGCTGAGTAATATGGAGAACCTTGAGCGCGTACGGGACTTGATACCGCAGGACAAAATCCAGGAGATGGAAATCAGCCCGGACCGCGTCCGGATGAAAGTGGACGGACTGGGGCAGAAAATAACCATCGCTATCGTGGACCGGATTGAAAACGATACGGTCAAGTTCGGGGCGGAAGGCATTCCGATGCAGGCTAATTTCTGGATCCAACTCAAGGAGCTGAACCCGACGGACACGCGCATCAAACTGACTGTCAAAGCGGACATCCCGATGATGTTCAAGTTTATGATAGAGAAAAAATTGCAACAAGGCCTGGATCAGGCGGCAGACATGCTGGCTCAGTTCCCTTATAGCCAGTGGAATTAATCATATCGTTATGAAAAGACCAAGAATCCACAGAGAAGGACGCAACATGATTATCATCATCGTGTTGCTCCTGTTTATCATCAACATCCCGGTGTACATGTATTTCTCCCACTGGGTGTTCGGCGTGACGCTGATTCTTACAGCCACGTTGCTGGTGTTTGTATCCTATTTCTTCCGCAATCCAGTACGGGTGCTGGAGATTGATGACCCCAATTTCATCATTGCTCCTGCTGACGGACGGGTGGTGGTGGTTGAGCCGATGGAAGAGAACGAGTATTTCCACGAGCCTAAATTGCAGGTATCTATCTTCATGTCGCCCTTCAACGTACATGCCAACTGGTATCCTGTAGAGGGGAATATCATTGTTTCCGAGCACCAGAAAGGGCGTCATAAAGGAGCATGGCTTCCCAAATCCAGCACGGAGAACGAGCGCTCGCTTGTTGTGATCGAGACGCCGACGAAGGTACAGATCGCCGTGCGTCAGGTTGCCGGAGCTATGGCAAGACGTATCGTCACATACGCCAAACCCGGACATCAGGCGCATCGCAACACACACCTCGGCTTTATCAAACTCGGATCACGGGTGGATATGTATCTGCCGCTGAATACCGAGATGTACGTTGCTGTGGGAGAGTCCGTCCGGGGAAACGAGACCGTTATAGGACGGCTGCAGGAAGATCCGGCTATCAATACGAATGAAGAATAATTTAACAACTATACAACCATGAATTTTGACGAATTATTTGCGCAGTACCCCTGCCCGTTTACCGATGAGCAAGTCAAGGCTCAAGTAGCAGAAATCGAAGCAAAACACTTCGACGAGAACAATAACGTGGAGGTTTGGAAAGAGTGTCTCCACCAGATCGACTATACCACCCTTTCCGCCGATGACACGATCGCCAAGGTAGAGAAGATGGCGAATGCGGTCAATAATTTCGAGAAAGACTTCCCCGGTATTCCGAATGTAGCGGCTATCTGCGTTTATCCCGCAATGGCGGAATATGTGCGCGGCGCGCTCAAAGACCCCAAATTCAATATCGCGTGCGTCAGCGGCGGTTTTCCCGCTTCCCAGACCTTCCTAGAGGTCAAAGTGGCGGAAACGGCTATGGCTATCAAAGCCGGAGCTACGGAGATTGATATTGTGCTGAGCGTGGGTAAGTTCCTGGAGGGCAACTATCAGGAGTGCTTCGACGAGATTAGCGAACTGAAAGCCGTTTGCGGAGACAAGCACCTCAAAGTGATCCTCGAAACAGGTCTGCTTAAAACGGCAGAGAACATTTGGAAAGCATCCATCCTCTCTATGTCGGCGGGATGTGACTTCATCAAGACTTCTACCGGTAAGATTGCCGTGAACGCAACGCCGGAGGCTACCTTTGTCATGTGTCACGCTATCAAGGCATGGCGCGAGAAAACGGGTATCAAGATGGGTTATAAGCCTGCCGGAGGAGTCTCCACTACCGAAGAGGCAGTGCAGCATTTCACACTCGTCAAAGAGATTCTGGGCGAGGAATGGCTCAACAATGAATCATTCCGTTTCGGAGCTTCACGCCTCGCCAACAACTTACTCTCTTCCATCGTTGGAAAAGAAACCAAATATTTTTAGTCGAAAGACAAAAGTCGAAAGTCGAAAGATGAATAAGATTCTAAGCAAGAGATTTTTCTCTCCCAATGTAGCGGAACTTGTTGTAGAAGCTCCGCTCATTGCGCGTAGTCGGCGCGCCGGTCATTTCGTCATCATCCGCGTGGACGCTATGTCCGAACGCGTGCCTCTGACTATCGCCGGAGCGGATATAGAGAAAGGCACTATTACGCTGGTGGTACAGCAGGTAGGTGCCTCCACCCATAAGTTACTGGCGATGGAGCCGGGAGAATGTCTGCATGACATAGTAGGACCTCTCGGACGCGCTACGCGTATAGAGAAATACGGTACGGTCGTATGCGCCTGCGGAGGCGTGGGAGCCGCTCCTATGCTGCCTATCGCCGAGGCGCTCAAGAAAGCCGGAAACAGGGTCATCACGGTTCTCGCGGCGCGGAACAAAGACCTGCTTATCCTTCGGGACGAACTGGCGAAATGGTCCGATGAAGTGATTATCATGACCGATGACGGCTCGATGGGCAAACAGGGTGTCGTTACCGTAGGAGTGGAAGAAGTCATCAACCGCGAGACCGTGAATAAATGTATCACGATCGGTCCGGCTATCATGATGAAGTTCGTTGCGCTCACTACCGCCAAATATAATATCCCTACCGAGGCATCGCTCAACACCATCATGGTGGACGGAACAGGTATGTGCGGCGCGTGCCGCGTGACGGTTGGCGGTAAGACCAAGTTCGTATGCGTGGACGGACCGGAGTTTGACGCCCATCAAGTGGACTGGACGGAGATGCTCAGCCGCATGAAATCCTACAAAGCCGAGGAGACGGAGGCGCTGGAGCAATACCAAATCAGACTGGCGAGACACAAGCGAGAGACTACCGAATCGGGAGTAAATAAAGGGCAAACCGAGGGTAATGAGGGATCAAAAGCATTCCCGAAGCCCGAACCTTTTACCGGTACAGCGAAGGACCGCGTGGCCATTCCGCGCGTACAGATGCCGGAGCTGCGTCCGGAGGTGCGTGTGAAGAGCCTGCGCGAAGAGGTGAACCAGGGTCTGACCTTTGAGCAAGCGATCACAGAGAGCCACCGGTGCCTCAACTGCAAGAACCCGACATGCGTACAAGGCTGTCCGGTGAATATACATATTCCGGGCTTCATCAAGAAACTCGAGGAAGGAGATATCCTCGGTGCAGCTGCCGTCATCAAGGAGAGTTCGTCGCTGCCTGCTGTCTGCGGACGTGTATGCCCGCAGGAGAAACAATGCGAGAGCCAGTGTATCCATCTCAAGATGGGGCATCCGGCGGTTGCTATCGGCTACCTCGAGCGCTTCGTAGCGGACTACGCCAATGCGCAAACAAACCTCACCCCAACCCTCTCCTCAAGAGAGGGGGCTTCTCCCTTGAGGGGAGACGGGAGTGGGGTTTCTAAGATTGCCGTTGTTGGTTCCGGTCCTGCGGGACTCACTTTCGCCGGAGACGCTGCCAAATACGGATACGAAGTGCATGTGTTCGAAGCATTGCATGAGATCGGCGGTGTGCTCAAATACGGTATTCCCGAGTTCCGTCTGCCGAACGCTATCGTTGATAAAGAGATCGACGGTCTGCGGGCTCTGGGCGTACAGTTCCATACGGACACTATCATCGGCAAGACGATCTCCGTCAAGGAGCTGGAGGAGCAGGGCTTCAAAGGCATCTTCGTCGGTTCGGGAGCCGGGCTGCCGCGATTTATGAATATACCGGGAGAGAACCTCAACGGTGTGCTCTCCTGCAACGAATACCTCACGCGCGTCAACCTCATGGACGCCTCCAACCCTGCTACCGACACGCCCCTCCTGTACGGCAAGAACGTGATTGTCGTTGGCGGAGGTAACACCGCCATGGATGCAGTGCGTACGGCTAAGAGACTCGGAGCGGAGCACGCGATGATCGTTTACCGCCGCAGCGAAGAAGAGATGCCGGCGCGTATCGAAGAGGTCAAGCATGCCAAGGAAGAAGGCATTGAGTTCATGACCCTCCATAACCCGGTTGAGTACCACGCCGACGAGAACGGACGTGTGTGCGAAGCGGTGCTGCAGGTGATGGAGCTGGGCGAACCGGACGAATCGGGTCGCCGCAGTCCGGTGCCCGTAGAGGGAAAGACCCTCACGATACCGACCGATCTGGTTATCGTTGCGGTAGGCGTCTCGCCGAACCCGCTTATCCCTTCTTCCGTGGAAGGACTGGAGATCAGCAAGAAAGGTACGATCGTGGTGAACGAAGGAATGCAGTCCGCTATCCCTACCCTTTTCGCAGGCGGAGACATCGTCCGCGGAGGAGCTACGGTCATTCTGGCTATGTCCGACGGACGAAAAGCCGCCAAAGCCATGCATGAGTACTTGGAGAGTTGATAGTTGATAGTTGATAGTTGAAAGAAGTTGAAAGTTTTAGCAGCGATATTACTGTCGGTTAACTTCCTGACAAGCCACCCTATAACGGGGCAGGCGAATATGTCCGTATTCGTGCAGAACATGAATACGGGGGAAGTGATCGATAGTTACCGTCCGGAGCATGTGGTGCCGCCTGCTTCCGTCATGAAACTGCTCACCACCGGCGCTGCGCTGGAGACGCTCGGGCCCGGATTCCGTTTTCCTACTATTCTCGAATATAACGGAGTGATAGAGAACGGTATTCTCAAAGGGGATCTGTATATCCGCGGAGGTTGTGACCCTTCGCTGGGATGGAAAGGGCGTACCGCGTTTCTGGACAAATGGGTAAAGGCCATTCAGGCTGCCGGCATCCGGCGGATTGACGGAGCGGTCATTGCCGATATGACCATGCTGGACGGCGAGGCGCAGAACCCCAACTGGCTCTGCGAGGACGCAGGGAACTACTACGCTCCCGGTATCTTCGCGCTCAACTACTACGGCAACACGATGAATATCGTGCTGCAGAGCGGCGAACCGGGGTCTGTTGCCAAGGTTATCAAAACCGAACCCGCGGTGGAGGATGTCTATTTCATCAACCATATCCGGTGCGACAAGATCAGTTATGACGGGGCTTTCGTGAGCGGACTGCCTTACAGCCGCGAGCGGTATCTGACAGGAGCCGTTCCGTCCAACCTCGGTACGTTCGGCGTCAAAGGCGACCTGCCTAACCCCGGACTGTTGCTGGCGCGACACCTCACTACAAGACTCAGAGAGGCAGGGATAGCAGTCAAACGCGATGCCTCCTATATGGCGGATTACAACCCGCTCACTCCGGCGCGGAACGAACTGTATATCCATTATTCCGAGCCGCTGTCCGAGATCATCAAGGAGACGAACGTCAACAGCAACAACCTTTATGCGGAGGCGCTCTTCCGCTATCTGGGCACGCGCTATACCTTGCCCGGCTCGATCCATAACAGCCAGGACCTGCTGCGCGACTACTGGCGGAGGAGAGGGGTCAAGATACAGAACGCCATTATAAAAGACGGCTGCGGACTGGCGCCGCAGGATGCAGTATCCGCCAAGACCTTTGTGCAACTGCTGACGATCATGTCGCACAGCGAGAACAAAGAGGCATGGATAGCTTCGCTTCCTGTCAGCGGACAGACCGGCACGCTCAAGACGCTCTGTCCGGGAACGGAACTGGAAGGACGCATCCACGCCAAGAGCGGAACCATCGCCGGAACAAAGAACTTCGCAGGATACATAGACATGCCTAACGGCGACACGTGGGTCTTTGCTATCCTCATCAACTCCGCTCCGGGCAAAGCCAAGAACATACAAACCGTAATCCAACAATACCTGTTAGATGTATATAGAGCGCACCGATAGTACCAACACCCTGATGAAGGAGATGATCGCCAAAGGAGAATGGCAAGCAGGCGAAGAATACCTCTATACAGGCTTTCAAACGGCAGGCAGAGGCCAGAGCGGAAACGGATGGGAGAGCGAAGAAGGAAAGAACCTGCTGTGCTCGATCTTAATCAGCCGTCAGCCATCAGCTGTCAGAAGTCAGCCTTTTTACCTCAATGTAGCGGTTTCCGTGGCGGTACACGAAGTAATCCGGTCTGTACTCTGTCAGCAAAGCGGTCTGTATTCTGTCAGCGAAGCGGTCTCAATCAAATGGCCCAACGACATCTATTATGGAGACAAGAAGATAGCAGGCATATTGATAGAAAATGCCCTCTTCGGCAGCGAACTGAAATACGCCGTTGCAGGCATAGGGCTGAATGTGAACCAGACGGAGTGGCTCTCCAATGCCCCCAACCCCGTCTCCATGCGACAGATCAGCGGAGAGGAGTATCACATCCATGAGTTGATGAGAACGCTGATGGACGAGATACACACCGTCCTCGCCATGGAGAGCGAAGAAGTGTGGAGCTACTACCGCGCGCACATCTATCGCAAAGACGGTTTTTGGCCGTTCGTAGAAAGAGAAGTGAGTATTGCGCCCACCACGAACTACTCCCCCTCTCTTGAAGAGAGGGACGGGGAGAGGTTAGAACGACCTATCTTCCTCGCGAAGATTGAAAATGTGCGGACAGATGGAGAACTTGAGCTTCGGGACCAAGACGGCAATCTGCGTACCTACCACTTCAAACAAGTGAGATATGTAATCTGAAAATGAATAAATGATAAAATAAATGACCCATACGACGAAGTAGATCGTATGAACAAAGTGAATAAAGAAATGGTAAATGAAAAAATGGTAAATGCTATTATCATCACCGGCGGAGCCGGATTTATCGGAAGCCATGTAGTACGGCTGTTTGTGAACAAATACCCCGACTACCGGATTATCAATGTGGACAAACTGACTTATGCAGGCAACCTCGCTAACCTCAAGGACATCGAGGACAAGCCTAATTACCGCTTCGTGCGCGCGGACATCTGCGATTTCGACACTATCTATGCGCTGATGCAGGAGGAGCATGTGACGGGTGTGATCCATCTGGCGGCGGAGAGCCATGTGGACCGCTCCATCAAGGACCCCGTCACTTTCGCCCGCACCAACGTCATGGGCACGCTCTCCATGCTGCAAGCCGCCAAATTGTACTGGGAGTCGCTGCCGGAGAAATACGAGGGCAAACGGTTCTACCATATCTCGACCGACGAGGTCTATGGTGCGTTGCAAATGACCCATCCGGAGGGTATCAAGCCGCCGTTCACCACCAAGGCGTCCTCCTCGGAGCACCACCTCGCCTACGGTGAGAATTTCTTCTACGAGACCACCAAATACAACCCTCACTCGCCCTACTCCGCTTCGAAGGCATCGAGCGACCATTTCGTGCGCGCTTTCCATGACACCTATGGCATGCCGACAATCGTCACCAACTGCTCCAATAACTACGGTCCCTACCAGTTCCCGGAGAAACTGATTCCGCTCTTCATCAATAATATCCGTCACCGCAAGCCGCTGCCTGTCTATGGCAAGGGCGAGAACGTGCGCGACTGGCTCTACGTGGAAGACCACGCACGGGCGATTGACCTCATCTTCCACAAAGGCACGATCGCCGAGACCTATAATATCGGCGGTTTCAACGAGTGGAAGAATATCGACATCATCAAAACGGTTATCAAGACTGTGGACCGCCTCCTCGGTCGTCCCGATGGTGCGGACCTCGACCTCATCACGTTCGTCACCGACCGCGCGGGACACGATATGCGCTATGCTATCGACTCCACCAAACTGCAAAAAGAACTCGGCTGGGAGCCGAGCCTGCAGTTCGAAGAAGGTATCGAGAAGACCGTCCGCTGGTATCTGGACAATCAGGCATGGCTGGACAACATCACCTCCGGCGAGTACGAGAAATACTACGAAGAGATGTACAAAAACCGCTGATCAAACAGCGGTTTTTTGTTGCTCCTAAATGAGTGCTAAATGAGTCGTAAATGACCAGTGAGTAAATTAGCACTCATCACTTTCAATGTTTGTGGCACCGTTGGGCTCTATGACTGGCTCACTGGCTGCTTTGTTGTTATTGCACGCGATAAACATTCCGGACATCATCAGGTATATTTCGTTTGACGCTGCAAAATTACACAAAAAAAATGACATACGCAAAAACGTACGTCATTTTTTAGCAATTACGCATTCCTGTAGGCCTTGGGAGTGACGCCGACGCGGGATTTGAAGAAGCGGTTGAAGAATGCCACATTGTCAAAGCCGAGGCTCAGGGCGATCTCTTTCACCTGCAAGTTCGTGATCTTGAGTTGCGACTTGGCGTCCGTGATAATAGCCTCGATGATAATATCCCCGGCGGTTCTGTCGCCTACCGATTTGATCGTGGAGCAGAGGTGCGGCAGGGTGATGCGCATAGCCTCGGCATACTGGCTGACATGATGCCATTCCTGGTAGTGCTTCAGCACCAACTGGCAGTAATCCTGATAGATCTCCGTCTTACGGTCCATCGGCTTGACCAGATACTCCTCCTGCTCATGCGCATATTTGGCATAACTGGTACGGAGCAGATTGAAGACGTGCACCATCTTCTCGGTGTCCAGCATGGACGGCTCCGCATTGAGCGCAGCGATAATAGTGTCGTACATCGAGCATAACACTTTCGCGTGGTTCTCACTCACGTTCAACTTGGGGGAATGCAACTGCAAGGCGGAAAGCGACATCTTATTATTCACGGTATATTTCTCCAGGAACGAACTGCCGAATACAATCCAATACACCAGCGCATCATCCGAGAACTCGCGTATCAGCAGAAAACTGCCGGGTTCGAGCAATAACACATCGTTCGCCTTGAAATCATATTCGGTCACATTGATCGTAGCATGAGCCGTCCCTCGTACCAAAAGGGCATACACACCGCATTTGATCTTACACGGATACCGTCCGTACTCGTTCATCAGTTTACCACTCGCGTCTCCGATCATATAGTCCCCGTAAGGACAGTCAACAATAGGGATATTATTCTCTTTCATCTTAATAAAAGTATTAAAATTCGGTGCAAAGATACTACTTTTTTTTGAAACACACAAATATTCGTGCATTTTTATAGCGCAAAAAAAAGAAGAACCACTGTCGTGATTCTTCCATTGACCTGTTTGCGTTTCCTGAATTACGCCATTTTGTTTACAAAACGAGCCAGTTTCGATTTGAGATTAGCGGCTTTGTTTACATGGATAATGTGGCGCTTAGCCAGTTTATCGAGCATCGAGCTAACCTTAGGCAGAGCAGCAGCTGCTGCAGCTTTGTCGGTAGTCTTGCGCAAGTCACGCACAGCATTACGTGCGGTTTTTGCATAATAATGATTGTGTGCCTTGCGTGCTGCCGTTTGGCGGATACGCTTCAAAGAGCTTTTATGATTTGCCATCTTTGTTGTTTGTTTTTGCCTTCAGCTTCCGGCTATCAGCCTTCAGCCCCGGCGGTTTAGTAATATCCCTTGGCGATGAGAGGAAAAGCCTCGGGACGTGACTTTAGGGAAGGTCTTGTAGTGCCAAGGGGAATCGAACCCCTATTGCAAGAATGAAAATCTTGAGTACTAACCGTTATACGATGGCACCTCGCGTTCGGCAACAAGCGTGCATTTGTCCATACCGCTCCGCTTAATGGACGGGCAACTTGTGCCTCCGCTCTTCGGTCCGCAAACACTTCGTTAGTTCACGTCCCGAGGGAACCATTCGGAGTGCATGGGAGAAAAGCGGGTGCAAAAGTACTGCTTTTTTTTGGAATACGCAAATATTTTTGCATTTTTTTACAAAAAAGCGTTATTTTGTTTAATCCATGTGGCTAAATACTCTTGTTCCGGCTGTCCCGGAGTAGGAATAAACTCAATGGAAGCCCCACCCGACCTCCCCATAGAGGGGAGGAGAGAGAGTGCCTCCAGATCCATGATGGTGGAATAACCGGAACGGACGATGATATGTTTGGCACCCTTCAGCGCAGCAGCCAATTCGGCATCACTCAGATACGGGACGAGGGTGATTGTACCGCGTTTGATACGGGTATTGGGACGATTCAACAATCCCTGGACGATCAGCACATTCTCTTCCGCATCAGCGTATCGCCGTACCAACTCCCGTTCCAACATCGTCCGCTGCGGCTCCAGCCCGCTGAGGACGGCGACGATGGCATAAGACCGTTGCGCTGTAGGATCGTTGCGTTGTAAGACCGTTTCACTGTTAGACCGCTTCGCTGTAAGACTAAAGCGGCTCAGGGGACCGATATAAGACAAGGTACAAAGGGACGATGTACGATGTACGAAGGATTTTTGAGGATGCCCCAATTCGCCGCTCAGGCTCTTTTCCTGTTCCTCATAGTCCGGCACCCACACCTTATTATACCGCGTGTATATACGTGCGTGCATGCGTGCGGCGAGCGGTTCCAGCCACCGCCAGCCTTTCGGCAGCATGATATGCAACTGATGGGTGATATAGATGGTGATGGGAAAGCCCCCCTCGGTCCCCCCATGAAGGGGGGAAGATGTATAGAGCCCGAAGCGGTTGTCGGATACCACTTGGTCTATCTGCTCCTCGCGCAAGAGAGATTGCAGCATCACATGGTCCTTGTATGCCCATAGAGCGAGCTTCGGTAATGCCTTTACCATCGCCAGGACCTGACTCCTGCCTTTGCCGTACCGCAGGTTCAAGGGTGCCAGACAGACGTACCGCTGTTTCGGGAAATGCCGCCGCAGCAGGGTCAGACTCTCGCCGTCACCACCCAGAATCACTTCGTGCCCCTCGTCCAGAAAACGCTGAACAAGCGGCACACAACGGCTGGCATGACCCAGTCCCCAATTCAATGGCGCTACGAGAACCTTCATCAGTGAAAACTGAATAATGACTGTTTTTTATGCGCTGATGATAACATCATATCCTTTATTTATCAGCGGCATAGCGATACGCTCCATCTCCTCGCGGGAGATTTTCTCCAGATGCTCCTCCGGCGTCTTGCGGTCGATGACATAGATCATAACCTGTTTCGGCTGCAGTTGCGCAACGGCGCGATACCATGCCTCCAGCTCCTCCTGCGTGGTGTTATCTATGACCTCTCCGTCATGAGAGCCGCGGAGGAAACAGGTCTGCAGCGTAAAATCACCGTTGAACACCGACAGCCATTCTATGATTTTCTCCACCGTCAGTCCGCTGTTGACCGGCCTGTCTATACGCCGCATCATCTCGTCCGTACCGGCATCCAGTTTGAGAATCCGGTTGTCGCACAGCCGCAGCGCCTGCACCACATCCTGCCTGCCCAGTTGGGTGGAATTGGACAGCACACTCACTTTGGCGGACGGACAATAGCGGTCCCGCAAAGCGCAGGTATCCTGGATGATACCCAAGAAATCCGGATGGAGCGTCGGTTCCCCGTTGCCGGAGAAAGTGATGACATCAAGACCGGTACCATTCGGACAAGTACCATTTACTATTTGATTCAATTTCGTCTCCAGTGCCTGCCGCACTTCTTCACGTGCCGGCAGGAGAGGATGGTCCACTCTCTCGTTCCATCCGCACTCGCAATAGACGCAATCAAACGTGCATAACTTATGCTCCAGCGGCATGATCTCCATGCCCAGGCTCGTGCCTAAACGGCGGCTGTGGATAGGCCCGTATGCAATCTCACCGAATAACATCTCCTCTAATCTCTAAACACTAAACTCTAAACACTAAACACTAATCACCCTGTTCCCCAGAATCTTGCAGATCTCGTTCCGCGCTTTGATAAGCTCCGGCTGATGCGCCAGAATCTGCATCTGGCGGTCTATATCATTATTCGCCTGCGCATCCTTCAGCCCCTCCTCCAACTCGGCTATCTGGATATTGATTACCGTCAGCTTAATCTCGTATAACAATTGCGTCACCAGTTCGCCGAGGCGGTCCTCAAAATCCGCTGACGCAAACTGATATTTCTCGGCTATCATATCTATGGCGATAGCGCTTATCAGCGGATCGGGGTGGAACTTGAAGAACTGCTCCGCCTTGAATCCTTCGTCCTTGCAATGCCGTTTGAACTCGTCCATTATCTGTTGGAACACTTCATACGGCGGCTTGATCTCGTCTTGTTCGAGCGTGTAGATAATCACTTCGCCGATACTGTACACCACCCCTTCTACCTCTATGGGACGCTCGCCATAACGCACCAATAATTGCAGCAGGTTATAATAGTTTTTCTCCAGCTGGCTCTTTGGCGTTATCTGCGGACGCTGCGGATGGACCGGTTTGACCGCCACCTCTGCTATCGGTTCCGGACTTGTGCTCTCCGGTTCCCGGGTCTCTGCCTCTGCCGCCTGCTCTTCCTGCTTACGGTGTTCCTCCATCCGTTTGCGGCGCAGTTTGATCACTTCATTGGTCAGTATCTGTTCCCCTATATGCAGCCTCTCCGCACAATCTTTGATATAGACCTGGCGCGTGATCATATCCGGGATGATAGCAATGGAAGCCGTGATATCCTTTATCAGCGCAGCGCGTTTCTGCGGGTTGTCACCGGCATCGTTGCTGAGCAAGGCGGATTTGAAGCGGATGAAATCAGTCTTGTTCGCCTCGATATACCGGATAAACTCCGTAGAGTCGTGGTTCTGCGCGTAGCTGTCCGGGTCTTCTCCGTCCGGCAGCAGCACCACATTGACGTTGAACCCTTCCTCCAGAAACATGTCTATTCCTCGCAGCGCCGCATGAATACCTGCCGCATCACCGTCATAGAGCACCGTGATATTGGAGGTGAACCGCTGTATCAGCCGTATCTGCGGCTTGGTCAGCGCCGTGCCGCCGCTCGCCACCACATTCTCTATCCCGCTCTGGTGCATCGAGATCACGTCCATCTGGCCTTCTACCAGATAGCACATGTCCGCACGGGAGATAGCCTGCTTGGCTTGGAAGAGACCGTACAACTCGTTGGTCTTGGAATAGATGATGGAGTCCGGCGAGTTGACGTATTTGCCTACGTTCTCTTTCTTCTTCAATATACGTCCGGCGAAAGCGACGGGCTTGCCGCTGACGGTGAAGATAGGGAACATCACGCGGTCGCGGAAACGGTCATACAGCCGGCCGTCTTCGCTCTTGCCTACCACTCCTACACCGATCTTGGTATCTACATCATTGACGATAAACTCCTCCTTGAATCCTTTCTCCTTCAGCGCTTTCGCCAGCGGGTTGCCTTTCTCCGGCGAATAGCCGAGCTGGAACTTGCGGATGATATCGTCGCGCAGACCGCGTTCGCGGAAATAGCCCAGACCGATAGCCTGTCCCTCCGGCGTGTCCCATAACTGGGACTGAAACCATTTGTTGGCGAAATCATTGACCACAAACATGGACTCGCGGTTATCCTGCCGCTGCTGTTCCTCCGCCGTCATCTCGCGTTCCTCCACCTCGATATGGTATTTCTTGCCCAGCTGTTTCACCGCCTCGACGAACGTACACTGCTCTATCTCCATGATGAACTTGAGTGCATGTCCGCTGGCTCCGCAGCCGAAACATTTGTATATACCCTTGGAGGGACTGACAGTAAAAGACCCTGTCTTTTCCGTATGGAAAGGACAGAGTCCGATAAGGTTCGCTCCGCGTTTGCGGAGTGTTACATAGTCGCTGACAACCTCTTCTATCTTAGCCGCAGCAAAAATCCTATCTATCGTTTCTCTCGGAATCATTCTGCATACCCGGAGCGTCTTCCCGCTAATCGGGAAGAGCGGTCTCCACCTAGTAGGGTTATTATTAATCTTGGTACCATAAATAAACACCGACTTTGATATTCCATTGATCCAGCCGGCCGCGGGTATGGTTACCGTTCTCGAAATCGCGGTTCTTATACGGGTTGATCAGACCGAAATCATATCCTCCGCGCAGGAAATAACGTTTGTATTGGAATCCGGCACCCACGCCCCATGTCACATTCAGACGGCGCAGGTTTTCATCGTTGACAGTTGTTTTATAGGCGCTGTTTCTGGGACCATAAGTAGTGGTGATATCGCCCGTATAGAGATCCTCTTCACGCCTGTCCTGACGCATATCGAAAGTCAGACCGCACTGGAGGGTAGGACCGGTATAGAGCATCAGATAGGTCTCTTTGGCTATCTCGAACTTATACTGCCAGTCCACAAACAGCTCCAGTTCCTGATACGTGATCAGCTGGCGTCCCTGCGGGTATTTGCCGTAAGAGGCATTGATTGATTTCCACCCTCCGTTGGATACGCCGAACGTATAGTTCAAACCGATGGAGGTTCCGAAACCGGCAATGATACTGCCGTCATACACCACACCTACCTTGAAACCGTTCATCTTCACCACATGGCTCAGCGAGTCTTTCGCATACGAAGGATTATCCGGGCTGTTGAGCCGCAATATCGGCTGCGCCCATCCTATCTGCAGACCGAATCCCTGTTTGGGCAGATCAACGGCGAACACACCTGCTGCCACACAGGCCAAAATCACTGTTAAAAAAACTTTCTTCATATATCTTCTCCTTTCATTTTTCTTATCTCGCTCTGCTCGAACGATTATTGCTACGCAATTTTCACCTTTCATTTTTCACCTTCCGGAACACATCCTGCGCGTCCGTGGGTCTCACCTCTGCCGCCCAGAAGAAAAGCGCCAGACGGTCGCCTCCGCTCGGGATCTGGTCCATCGGATAGAGCACTCCCGTCGTCTCTTTCGTAAAACGCATATGGTGCATCTGCCGGTCTTCTATATACATCCGGACGAAACTGCTCTCCGTCGTGTTCAGCCCCACATAGTCGCCGCCGTCTTCTTTGGCGTAGTAGATGGTCAGCGCATTGCCGCTCATGTCGATGATATCCAGCTCTCCGTCTTTGATATAGGCGGTCACTTCCTTTCCGCTCATCTGGTTGTAATAGTCGATCGAGTCCTCCATCACGCATAGCGCCTTCCCCACTCCGTACAGGTGCTCCACTGCGCCGTTGACGATGTAAATCGTCATGCTGTCCGCCGATATCTGCTGGTTCTCGTTCCAGCAGATCGGATGGATATACAGATGCATCGTGGAGTCGGACCCCAGATATACCATCGAGTCGCACACCATTTGCGCGTCGTTCCGGTACACCCGTACGCCGTAATGCCCGCGTACGCGGCGGTAGGTGCTGTCCAGCAAGGCGGAATCGGTATAATGCAGCTCCTCCGTAAACAGCGTGTCCGCGTGGATATACGTGATATGCGCGGTGTCCGACCAGTCCACCATCAGCGCGCTGTCGGTGGCATAACCGCGGCTGTTCTCCTCCCACATCTGCCCGTACTCGCCGTAGAGGGTTGCTTCGTGGGTGGAGTCGCGCATCTCCATCCTGCCCAGTATCTCTCCGAAACCGATTCGCTTGTCGTAGTAGATTGTATCGCCGGTCATGAACCTGCCGTCGGAATGGTGTACGACAGACCGGTCAAGCAGCATGGATTGTTCGTTATCGGTGTTGTACCATCCGCGGGAGGAATGGATATCCGTCTCTTCCTCGTAGATGATTTCTGTCGGGCTGATGATATCCGCAATCTTGGTGTCGGTGTTGTAAAGCATCGTGTCGCTCGTCAGCACGAACTTCGGGTTGACCAGTTTCACCCCGTCGCTGAACACGGCTTGCTTGGTGTTCGGACGGTAGTTGCCGCGAAGGGAAGTCAGGGTGTTGAGCGAGTCCTGCACTTCGCCGCCGGTCCAGTAATACGCAACACCTGCCGCGCGGTCGTAGTTCATACTGTCCGTCGTCAGGATCGTCGGATTGCCGTCTTTGCGGCCGTGGATCAGTTTCACATGACGGCGTAATCGCGCAAGCTTGGTGTTCCCGTCGTAAAACAGCTTGTCGCCGAAACCCTCCAGCGTATCGCCTTGCACAAAACGCACATGACCGAAAGCATCCAGCGAATTTGTCTTCTCGTAGAAATAGGCGCTGTCGCAATACATCAGCATTTCGTCATGGCGGAAGAGGACATTGCCCTTCAGAATCTGCGCATCCGATAGCCTCTCCTGGTCAAACTGCAGGTTGTTTGCACGCTCCAGATACACCATCGTCTGGGAAATTGAAAATTGAAAATTGAAAATT
>JAFUUZ010000046.1 GCA_017471285.1 Paludibacteraceae bacterium
ATTATAAATTATAAATCATAAATCATAAATCCTCCATCACCTTTTCTTGTGCATCCAAGCGGTGGCTTTGTCCCATCGTGCTTTGGCCCGTTCTCTCATGTCAGCTCGCCATTGTGCCTCTTCCTCGGCTGCGTCTGTCATCTGCTTGTAACTTGCCTCTGCATCCTTGTCGCTGATCACCAGCAGCTGGTCTCCTTTCTGCAACTCGCTGACGCCTGTAGGCACGAAGAAATCCTCGTCTCTGCGAACCATGACCACAAGGGTGTGCGGAGGCAGTTTGACGTCGCGCAGCGTGGAGCCTTTCGCCAGCATGTCTTCGGATACCTCTATCTCGTTTGCCGAGGACTGGATCTCGTCCGGCAGGTCAATATCGAAATACTCCAGCGTCCGTCCCTCCTGCGGCACGGTGGCCAGTTCGAGCCTTGAAGCCACATAGGTCAGCGTCGTACCTTGCCCTAACAACGAGACGAGCGTACAGAGGAAGACGATATTGAAGACCATGTCCGCTCCGGGGACTCCGTTGGCTTTGCACATGATCGCGAAGATAATAGGTACGGCACCTTTGAGTCCCACCCAACTCAGCATCAGTTTGTCTCTCTGCCGGTACTCCCGGAAAGGCAGCATGCACAGATAAACGGCTACAGGACGGGATATAAACACCATCACAATACTGATGATGAGACAAGGCAGCCACACATGGTAGTCCAGGAACTCCGCAGGTTTGACCATCAGTCCCAGCATCAGGAACATCACGAGCTGGCTGAGCCATGTCAGTCCGTTGAAGAACGACTGTGTCTGCCGTTTCCGTGCGAACTTGCTGTTGCCGATGATCAGTCCGCCTACATAGACCGCCAGATAGGTGTTTCCCTGAAGGTAATAAGTGACGGAGAAGATAAAGATACAAGCCGTGAGTACCATGATCGGGTACAGGGCTTCGTTTCCCAGTTTGACCCGTCTCATGAGCATGACGAGCCCCCGTCCGAAGGCGAGTCCCAGGACCGCTCCCATCACCAGCTGAATTATTATCGTCTGTACGATAGGCAGGGCTTCCACCCGGGCCCCGCCGGCAGCCTCTACATCCATCCCCACTACGATGCTGATGAGGGTTGTAGTGAGCACATACGCCATAGGGTCGTTTGCTCCGGACTCGAGTTCCAAGAGCGGCCGCAGGTTATGTTTGAGCCCTATTCCGTTCGTACGGAGGATGGAGAACACGCTGGCGCTGTCGGTACTGCTCATGGTCGCCGCCATCAGCAGCGCGAACCATATCGAGACGCTTGCTACGGCGTTGATCCATCCGAAGATAAGATAGATGAGCACACCTGTTACGACGCATGTGATGAGTACTCCCAAGGTAGCCAGCGTCACTCCGGGCACCAGGACCGATCTGATGTCGCTCAGTTTGGTTTCCATTCCTCCAGTGAAGAGGATGATACACATCGCAAGCGTACTGATCGCCTGGGCGGAGCCGGTCTCGATAGCCATACCTTTTCCGCCCCATACGGCGCCCAGTCCCTGGGAGCCGAACAACATTCCTACTATAAGAAACAACAACAGTGCCGGTACACCGTATTTATAACCGATCTTGTCTGCAAAGATGCTGACGAAAAACAGCAGCGACAAAATTAATAAGACTAACTCTACCTGCATTTGCTTTATTTTTTCTTACGTCTTTTCTCTTTCCAACGCTCCCACCACGATTTCTTTTTCTGAGGCTGTACAGGAGGTGCGACGGGTTCCTGAACCGCCGGTTGTTCCGGTTCTTGCTGCACATTCGCCAGCAGGAACTCATCAATGATTCGCACTATATTTTCCTTCGGATAAAGTCCTTTGAGGAGCAACGGTTTTCCTTCGGTGGGGATATACAGCACCTGCGGAATGGAGTTGATTCCGAAGACATACGCCAGTTCACGTTCGCGTTCCGTGTCGGCCTTGTAGAAAATGACCTGGTCGCAATAGGTCTGACTCAGTTCCTCCATGATCGGCGCGAGGCGTTTGCATGGTCCGCACCAGGTGGTATAGAAATCTATCACGCATGGTTTGTCGCCCTTGTATTGCCATTCCCTGCTCTCTTTGTAGTCGAATATCCTCTCGCGGAACTGCGCGGTGGTCAGATAGACCACATCCTCCGCCGTCCCTGCAAGGGAGAAGAGACAAAGAGAGAGTATCAAAAAGAATTTACGCATAATAAGCCATTTTAAAATCGGGTACAAAGGTACAACAAAAATTGCACATATGCAAGAATAAGCGATAAATTTTAGCAAAATAGCATGAAACAAAGGGCACAGGTTACAATAAGGTGCCTGTATTTATTTTGCGGCTTTAATAAAAAAAGATACAGGCTAGAAAGAGAATAATGGTTCGAGAATGAGTGCTAAATGAGTCGTAAATGACCCGTGAGTAAATTTACAACTTATTCCGCTGCAAAGGTACAATTTTTTTGCGGAATTACACAAGGATTTGAGAAGAAAAATCATAAAAAGTTGTGGAATTACTTGCGTATATCATTTATTTGCAGTATATTTGCACGAAATTAACAGATGAGTACTTAACGGGAAGTAAGACAGAATGTTTTGCGAAGATATACATAGCGCGTTAGACAGCCTTATTAGCCGTTACGACGAAGCGGTGGTGGTGAGGGATGAAAGCCTTCAGCCTTCAGTTGTCAGCCGTCAGTTGTCAGAAGGTTCGTGTTTATGGCTGAAGGGGGGCGAAGCGCAGAAAAAGATAGAGACGGTAGAGCGGGTGTGGGATTTTCTATTTGAGAAAGGCGTGACGCGGCGCGGTCTGCTGGTAGCTATCGGCGGAGGTGTGTTGACGGACATAGCGGGTTTTGCAGCCTCGACCTACAAGCGCGGTATCGACTGGGTGGCTGTTCCGACCACGCTGTTAGCGATGGTGGATGCTTCGACCGGCGGCAAGACCGGCATCAACTACAGAGGGTTGAAGAACAGCATCGGTGCTTTTTATCCGCCGGTGGAGACGCTGATATGGCCCGGATGGCTGGAGACGCTGCCGGCGCGAGAGATGCTGAGCGGTTTTGGAGAGATGCTGAAAATGGGGCTGATAGAGCCTTCAGCTGTCAGCCGTCAGCCTTCGGACCGGTTATGGGAGGCGTTGATGCGTTATGACTTGGACACCATGCCTATAGAGAGCCTGACACCGCTGATCAAGGCATGCGTAGAAGCCAAAGAGCAGATTGTAGCAGCTGACCCGAAAGAGGAAGGATTGCGCAAGGTGCTGAATTTCGGGCACACGTTCGGGCATGCGATAGAAGCCGTCAGTCATCAGCCGTCAGCTCATGGTTATGCGGTGGTGTACGGTATCATAGCGGAGCTGTACCTGTCCGTAGTCCGGCTCGGCTGCCCCAAGGAACCGTTGCAGCAGCTGACGCGGCTCATGACAGAATACTACGGGCGTCCGCAGTGCAAGTGTTCCGACCGGTCACGGTTGATAGAACTGATGCGGTGTGACAAAAAGAACGAGCGCGCAGGTGAGATCAACTGCACGCTCCTACGTGATATAGGCGAACCGGTCATCAACGAGGTGATCACAGAGCCGGAAGCCGGGGAAGCCTTAGACTACTTATTCTCGCTATAAGCCGCTACGATCTTCTTCACCAGCGGATGGCGGACGATATCCTTCTCGTTAAACTCGATCATCTTGATTCCTTTGATTCCCCGGAAGCGTTCGAGCGCGTCCCGGAGTCCGGATTTCTGGGTAGGCGGCAGGTCTATCTGGGTCATGTCTCCCGTGACGATCATCTTACCGCCTAATCCAAGCCGCGTGAGGAACATCTTGAGTTGCAGCGCCGTTGTGTTCTGCGCCTCATCGAGGATGACGACCGCATCGCCGAGTGTCCGTCCGCGCATGAAAGCCAGCGGCGCGATCTGGATCGTACCTTTCTCCATGTATTCGGTCAGTTTGGCAGCAGGAATCATGTCCTGAAGCGCGTCATAGAGCGGTTGCAGATAGGGGTCGATCTTGTCTTTCATGTCTCCCGGCAGGAATCCCAGTTTCTCCCCTGCTTCGACAGCGGGACGGGAGAGGATGATACGGCGCACCTCTTTGTTTTTAAGCGCGCGCACGGCGAGTGCGATAGCGGTATAGGTCTTGCCCGATCCGGCAGGTCCGACAGCGAAGAGGAGGTCGTTCTCTTCGTATGCTTTGACGAGCGCCTGCTGGTTGGTAGAGCGCGCATAGATAGACTTGCCGTTGACACCGTGGAGGATGAGGTTGTCCGTTGCCTGCTCCTGCGGCTTGTCGCCATGCAGCAGCATCAGTATATCCTGCTCCGTGAGGCGGTTATTGCGGATGCAGAAGTTCTCGCAGAGGCGGAGTGAGCGTTCGAACCGCTCGACGGCGGAGTCCGCACCCGTCACTTTGACCTGATAGCCGCGTGCGACGACACGTACATCCGGGTGCTGGTTCTTCAAGCAAAGGATATTCCCGTTATTGACCCCGTAGAAGGTCGGCGTATCGAGGGATTCCTGGAGTGTAAGTATTGTTTCCATGTACATAGAAGGCCTGGATACCGTTGCAGAGCAACAGGTGAGGCACGTTTAGTTTTCTATTATAAGTTATAGCCTGGTCGAGCGTCTTCTGCGACAGCGGTACGGTCTCGGCTTTACATTCGATGATCATGAGGGGAGATAGAAACCTCACCCCACCCCTCTCCTCAGGAGAGGCAGAGGAGGAAGTGTTAGTATAGACTACTGCGTCACATCTTTTTTTCGTCTCTCCTACCGAGATAGCCTGCTCCACGGCGATGAGTGAAGCGGGATAGCCATAGTCCTCCACCAGGCGGTGAAGGAGCTGCTGGCGGACCCATTCTTCGGGCGTCAGACGCACCCATCGCTTGCGCCACTCGCAGAAGATCTGCTCCTTGCCGTTGTATATGCGCGTGCGCATAAACTGTTAAATAGTTAAAATGGTTTCGATTGCATCGAAACGTTAAACAGTTACTTAACGTTAAACAGTTACTTTAAGTAGTTGTCCTTGAGGGAGCAGGTGCGGTTGAAGACCAGATGATCCGGCTTGCTGTCGTCGTCCACTACGAAATAGCCCTGTTTGAGGAACTGGAAGTGGTCCTGCATCTTCGCATGGGCGAGAGAGGACTCCACTTTGGCAGTAACGACCTTGAGGCTGTCGGGGTTGAGCAGTTCGCGAAAGTCACCTTCCTCTGCAGAGGGGTTTTCGACAGCGAAGAGGCGGTCGTAGAGGCGCACCTCGGCGTCCAGCGCGGAGTTGCACTCCACCCAGTTGATAGTAGCCTTGGTCTTGCGGTTGCCTCCCTCGGTGCCGGACTTGGAGTCGGGATCGTAGGTAGCATAGACGGTAGTGATGTTGCCGTCTGCGTCTTTCTCGCAGCCCGTAGCCTGGATGATATAGGAGGCTTTGAGGCGCACTTCGCGTCCGTCCGGAGAGAGACGGTAGAACTTATTGTCCGCTTCCTCGAGGAAGTCACCGCGCTCGATCCACAGTTCTCGAGAAAATTTCATTTCTCTCGATCCGAGTTCGGGATGTCCGTCGATGTTCTCCGCTACGAGGGTCTCGCCGTTTCCTTCGTAGTTGGTAATGACCAGTTTGACGGGATCGAAGATAGCGCATACACGCGGGGCGGTCTCTTTGAGGTCCTCGCGGATGGTATGTTCCAGCAGACCCTGGTCGATCATTCCTTCCACCTTGGTATATCCAATCTTGTCCATGAAGTTACGTATCGCCTGCGGCGTATATCCGCGGCGGCGCAGACCGCAGACGGTCGGCATACGCGGGTCGTCCCATCCGGCTACCAGTCCTTCTTTGACGAGCTGGAGCATCTTACGTTTGGACATAACCGTGTAGGTGATGTTCAGGCGGTTGAACTCGCGCTGTTTGGGTCGGTAGTCAGGTCCGTAAGGCGAGAGTCCGGCGAAGTTAGGTCCTGTTATCTGGTCGAGGAAATAGTCGTACAGCGGACGGTGTACCTCAAACTCAAGGGTACAGATGGAGTGTGTCACGCCCTCGAAATAGTCGGACTGTCCGTGCGCGAAGTCGTACATCGGATAGACCTTCCATTTCGTGCCCGTACGGTGGTGCGGATGGGAGGTGATGATACGGTACATGATCGGATCACGGAAATGCATGTTCGGGTTCGCCATATCGATCTTGGCACGGAGCACCATCTTACCTTCCTCTATCTCCCCGCGCTGCATAGCTTCGAAGAGACGCAGGTTTTCTTCTATCGGGCGATCACGGAAAGGCGATGCTACACCGGGTTCGGTCGGCGTACCTTTCTGCTCTGCGATCTGTTCAGCTGTTTGCTCATCCACGTAAGCTTTGCCTTGTTTGATGAACATGATGGCGAGGTCGTAGAGCTGCTGGAAGTAATCGGAAGCATAGAAAATCTGTCCCCATTTGAAACCGAGCCAGCGAATATCGCGCTCGATGGTCTCTACGTACTCGGTGTCCTCTTTGGCAGGGTTGGTGTCGTCGAAACGGAGGTTGCACACGCCGTTGTATTTCTCGGCGATACCGAAGTCCATGCAGATCGCTTTGACGTGACCGATATGCAGGTAACCGTTCGGCTCCGGCGGGAAACGGGTCTGGATACGTCCGTTGTTCACTCCCTCCGCGAGGTCTTTTTCTACAATCTGCTCAATGAAATTGAGCGATTTTTCTTCTTTGCCGTTCGGCACGATTGTTTCTTTGCCTTCAACAGGCAGATTAATTTCTTCCATATTATTGTCAGTTATTATTTGTCCGGTTGGATTTGGGTAGGAAGCTCTGATAAAAACCGTAGCCTTCTTTAGCATCCCAGGTATATATTACATTATTGTTTTTGTCAATATATTTATTCACACGATTGATGTAATCCGTGATAGCCAACAATCCATTGTGACAAGCAGTCACAGGCCATACCCCACGCTCCAGATTAATCAGTACTTTTCCGCTCGTGTCGATAAGCGAGTAGTTATCCTGATCAGGAGTGACCCAAGCCACTCCCTCATGGAAAGGATCGCAGTAGGCGTATTGCTGTTCAATTCTGATTGTGCCGGTATTGTCCACATATCCCCATCCATTAGTAGTGCGGATGGGCAACAAATCTCCGTCTTCAAAGTCTCCAACCTCATTAAACGTCGGCTCGGTCACTTTATTACCCTGTGTATCCATCAGTCCCCACAACGCCGTAGAGTCGTCCGGGTAGGCGATTAAACCACCTCCTACTGACTTTAAGTCGTAGTACATCGTATCCACCACCCATTCGCCTCGGGTATTAATGGCACCAGCTCTACCATACATAATTCCATTTTTAATACATTGGAGATGTATTACAGCCGCTCCATCGCGGAAATCGCCATAGTCATAGATTATGCCATTATAGATATCGAACGTGTCCGCATTAAATGTAAGCACTCTTTCCCCATTTTTGTTAAAATACCCGAGTCCGGTCGCCACCAATCCCTCTTTGCTCATATTCCCGACGCTCAAGAAGCCAAAAGGAATGACATCATTGAAATTATTATCCCATAATCCACAGGGCGGCACTCTATCCCACATATATTGATAGTATCGGATATAGCCATTGTAAAAATAGTCGTCGCAGTACAGGTTTTCGGGAAGGGTATGAACCACTTCTCCTTTCGTATTGATGAACTGTATTTGGTTTTCAAACGTAACTACTTTCGCCATTCCTCCGGAGAAGAAATACGCCTTTTTGTATTGCGCAGGAATAACCATTTCTCCTTTCTCGTTGATATATCCCACTTTCTCTCCAGTCGGGTCAGCCGCAGGCCAAAGATTGGTTTTATCCTCATACTTGTTCGGGGAGATCGGCTCCTCGCACGCGACGCATACGAAAAGTGCCATGCAAAGAGTACATAAGATAAATAACTTTGTTCTCATAACGAGTGTATTAAATGAATTATTCGTTGTTGTCAGCCTGTTGGCGGAGGCGGGCATAGATGAGGGCATAGACGAAGCGATCGAATTGGGTGTAAATCTTCTGTTTGCCCGTTTTTCTGAGCACGGGTGCTTCGGGATCGGGTTTGCCCGTTGCGAGTTGTTTGTCAAAGCGTGCGCGGAGTTCCGTCAGATCCGTGGCATCAGAGGCGAGGTATTGGTTAGTAAGCCGTTGTGCCTCCTTCATGATTTCCATATTCCGTTTTTCGTCTCCCCGTGGCGGTTTTTTCTTGAAGTTCCGTTTATTGACCTGGGTATAAGCGTGTCTCTTATCGAGTACGACGCGCCCGCGTGCATCGTACCTGCGCGTTCCTCGAAAAATAACTTCATCTTTGCGATTGAGTTTGCCCGTCAATCGCTCAAACATTGCCGTGAGACTAAATTTTGCCATATTGTCGTTGGTTTATCGTCATACTCCGGGGCCGACAATAACCTGGGTATAACCTAGGTATCACCTATGTATCACCTAGGGTTGAGTCGATGATTCTCTTATGCTCTGACGATCCCCCTTGTAGAGTTGCGCACGAAGGAGAGTATAAGGTCTCTTTCGGGTGAAGCGGGTATTTCGGCTTCGATGCGTTCGAGCGCCTGAGAGACTATCATTCCGGAGTTATAGATCAGGCGGTAAGTCTCTTGTATCGTGTGTATCTGTTCGGGTGTGAATCCTCGCCGGTTGAGTCCGACGGAGTTAATACCGCAATAGGCGATAGGTTCCCGCGCCGCGATGACATAGGGAGGGATATCTTTGTTGATCTTCGATCCTCCCTGGATCATGCAGTGCGAACCGATATGGGAGAACTGATGTACGAGCGTTCCTCCGCCGATGATAGCAAAATCGTCCACCTCCACCTCTCCGGCTAACTGGGTGGCATTGGACATGATGATGTTATCATGGAGAATGCAGTCGTGCGCGACATGGCAGTACGCCATGATGAGGTTATTGTTTCCCACCACCGTTTTGCCTTTGGAGGCGGTACCCCGATGGATCGTGACGAACTCGCGAAGTACACAGTTGTCACCGATGACGGTGTATGTCTCCTCCCCGCGGTACTTGAGGTCCTGCGGAACACATCCGATGACAGCATTGGGGAAGACATGGCAGTTATCGCCGAGAATGACATTATCGTCAATGTAAGCAAAGGCATCAATCGTGACGTTCCTGCCGATCTGAGCCTTGGGACTCACATAAGCCAGAGGAGATATATTATTTACCATTTTATCATTTACCATTTTATCATTTACCATTTTATCATTTATTATTCTGATAGGATCTGGTTTCGGAGGCGGCGGACACATTGGGTATTGAAGGTGTGTCCGGGTTTGTATGCAATCACTTTTCCTTGCAGCCTCAGCCCGAGCAGCGAGAGGTCTCCGATGACATCCAGGAGTTTGTGCCGCGCAGGCTCGTTAGGGTAATTGAGGGGGGAGAGGTAGCCCAGTTTCTTGGCGTCCAGATGCGGCTGCCCCATCTTGTCGCAGAAATAGTCCATACCATCCTGCGAGAGTTCGGTCTCATAGATGACGAGTGCGTTCTTGAGGTCTCCTCCTTTGATCAGTCCGACGCGCAGAAGGGGTTCTATCTCTCTGACGAAGCAGAAGGTACGCGCCGCAGCCATCTCCACAGGGTACGCCGCGAGGTCTTTCAACGTAGCGTGCTGCTCCCGCAGCAGTTTGGAGTCGAAGGCAATCGTCACATCCAGCTCGTAGTGGTCGCATGGCTCGATACGCATCCTGTGTCCGTGCTCGGAGATATACTCGATCGGTTCTTTCACCACATAGACTTGCTGCTCCGCATCTTGTTCCACTATTCCCACACGGCGTATCTCCTGCACAAAGAACTTGGCACTACCGTCCAAGATCGGCATTTCGGGTGCATCGACGTCAATGATACAGTTGTCCACGCCCATGGCATACAATGCGCTCAAGGCATGCTCCACCGTAGAGACCTTCCATTTTCCCCGTTCGAGGACGGTACCCCGTTCGGTAGCGGACACATAGTCCGCCAACGCCTGATGGCAAGGCTGTCCGGGGAGATCCACCCTCCGCAGGCATACGCCTGTGTTCGCCTCGGCAGGACGGAAAGTAGCCGTCACATGCAAGCCGGTATGAAGGCCGACCGAACTGAGGGAGAAACTATCTTTTAATGTATGTTGTTTCATCGCTAATTACTTATGATTGTTTGGACGGGCTGCCGCTTTGTTTGAACCGTACTACAGCACGACGCCAGAGCGCCGCATCAATAGCCGGCGTGCCCATGTATATACCGGGTTTCTTAATTGTATTAGGCACGCCTGACTGCGCGCCGAAGACGCAATGGTCGGGTATCTCAATATGTCCGGCTATACCTACCTGGCCGGCAAGGATACAGTGTTTGCCCACCTTGGTACTGCCGGCTATCCCGACCTGCGCGCAGAGGAACGTGCTCTCGCCGACCTCCACGTTATGCGCGATCTGCACCAGGTTGTCGATCTTCACATTTCTGCGGATGACTGTACTACCCATCATAGCACGGTCGATAGTGGTATTCGCCCCTATCTCCACATCGTCTTCGATGATGACATTTCCTATCTGCGGGATCTTCCTGTTCACTCCCTGCGCATCGGGTTCGAAGCCGAAGCCGTCGGATCCTACTACGACGCCGGCATGCAGGATACAGGACGCGCCAATGACGCAACGGTCATAGACCTTGACACCGTCGTAAAGAACCGTATTGTCGCCGATCGTCACGTTTTCGCCGATATAGACATGCGGATAGATCTGCACGCCTTTACCCAGACGGACGTTCTTTCCGATATAGGCGAAGGCTCCGATATACGCATCGGCAGGGATCTCCACGCCTTCGGCGATATAAGAGGGTTGCTCAACGCCTGTCTTAGGCGGGTTCATGGCTTTGGCAACCAGCGCCAGCAGCTGGCCCATCGCGCCGCGTGCGTTGTCTACGAGGATGAAACAAACCCCCTCCGACTCCCCCTGAAGGGGGAGAGATGAGGAATCTTTCACAAGCGAACGGGTGATGAGCACCACGCCTGCCCGGGTGCTTTGCAGATGCGGCAGGTATTTCTCCTCCGTGACGAAAGAGAGGTGGTGCGGTCCGGCAGCCTCGATAGGTGCCACATCGCTTACCTTAGCGCCCGCGTTGCCATATAATTCTCCGCCCAGAAGGGCTGCTATTTGTTGCGCACTAAACTCCATAAAGTTATTTACCATTTAGTCATTTACCATTTGGTCATTTATTAGTCAAGGCGATACCGGAACAGATACCGCTTGATCGGTTTCCGTGTCAGCGCTGCCAGATCGAGGATCTCACTTGCTTCGGCAATGTCTCTCACTGTGCCATCGCCGTAAAGGATATCTATCGTGTCCGCCTTCTCCGAATAGGTGTTGCTTGTTGACACATGTTCGCTCCAGAGGAACGAGCCTTCCTCTTCCTTCACCCCAACCGCCTGCGCAAGTGTCCGGCTCAATGTTTTCTGTGCTTCTTCGCTCAGAGGCTCTTCTATCAGTTCCCCGCGGAAGAGACGGCGGTTAATGAAACTCTCGCTCAAGGTACTGAGCACCTTGTCGCCGCTGCTGATCCAGGTCTTGATAGCGCAGAGCACATCGTTGTCGTCCAGGAGCGCGTACTGGTCGAGCGCTTCGCTTCTGACGGCAAAATCATCGAACGAGATATGGTTATACAGAAAATACCGCAACGCCGGCGAACAGAAGAGTTCTGAGGACTGAGGGCTGAGGGCTGAGTGCCCTCTTGCTATCTCCTTGGCGCGCGAAAGGATCTTAATCAGATGCTGTTCGGCTGCAACGGAGGTCTTATGCAGATACACCTGCCAGTACATCAACCGCCGTGCCACCAGGAATTTCTCGACGGAATAGATACCTTTGACCTGCACGACCAGTCTGTCATTCCGCACGTCCAGCATTTTCAGCAGACGCTCGCTCGCCACACGCCCCTCCTGCACGCCCGTGAAGAACGAGTCGCGGCAGAGATAGTCCATGCGGTCCACATCCAACTGGCTGCTGATCAGTTGATGGAGGAAATGCTTCGGGTACTCGTTTTTGAAGATAGCTATCGCCATGTCCAGCGGTTTGGACCCCTCCGTACATCGTACATCCGTCCTTCGTACTTGGGACAGGTCTTCATTGATCCGCTGCATCATGAGCAGCGAGATGTCTTCGTGGGTGACGCCGTCCACGAGCGTGTGTTCGAGCACGTGGGAGAAAGGTCCGTGCCCTATATCATGCAGCAAGATCGCTATCATCGCGGATGTAGCTTCTTCCTCCGTTATCTCCACGCCCTTCATCCGCAGGGACTGGATTGCCTCGTGCATCAGGTGCATTGCTCCGAGAGAGTGTCCGAAGCGGCTGTGTGTCGCCCCCGGATAGACCAGATAGGACAGACCTAACTGTTTGATTCTATTCAGCCGCTGCACATAGGGGTGCTGCAGCACGTCGTATATCAATTCGTTCGGAACAGACAAAAATCCGAACACAGGATCATTGATGATCTTTCTTTTATTCGCCATCATTCATTAATTTGGGTGCAAAGGTACAAAAAAAAAACTATTTACGCAAAAAAAATTTGCATATATCGCAAAAAAGCAGTACTTTTGCAGCCGATTTACAAAAAACACTTTGCGCGAGTACAAAAGCGAGCGCGCCGCGATGTTGGAATAGGTAGACAAGAAAGACTTAAAATCTTTTGCCCAGTGATGGGCGTGCCGGTTCGACCCCGGCTCGCGGTACCGAGCGGGGTATGACGAAAGTCATGTCCCGCTTGTTTTATTGAAAGACCTGACAATATGAAACGAATTTCCTTTTTATGCCTCATGGTCAGTATGCTGCTGACGAGTTGTTATTACCGTACGGACTCCCCCCGCGGCTCCTGGGCCAAAGGAGGCGACCTCAGTTGGCTGAGCGAGATGGAGAGCGACTCCGTAAAGTTTAGAGACGAGAGTTCAGAGTCCAGAGACTGCATCCGCCTGCTGCACGAAGCAGGCATGAATGCAGTCCGTCTCCGTGTATGGGTGAACCACGCAACAGGATGGAGCAACAAAGAGGACATGCTCTCGCTTGCAGAGCGCGCCGCTAAGGAAGGGTTGCGGCTGATGATCGACATCCATTACTCGGATTTCTTCGCCGACCCGCAGCACCAGACCATCCCCGCGGCGTGGCAGGAATACAGTTACGACCAGCTCTGCGAAGCTGTGCGTGAGCACACGCTCGACGTGCTGTATGCGCTCAAGGAGAAAGGGATCAAACCCGAGTGGGTTCAGATCGGCAACGAGACGCCGAACGGCATGCTCTGGCCCGTCGGACAATTGGTTTATGAAGACAACAACTCCAACGGCTGCTGGGACCGCTATGCCGGTTTCACCGCAGTCGGATACAAAGCCGCCAAAGAAGCCTTCCCGGATATTCAGGTGATCGTACATGTGGACAACGCCTATATGTACCGCGACTGGTTCTGGCGGGCGATGAAGGAACACGGCGGTCAATGGGACATGATCGGCTTGAGCCACTACCCGATGATGGAGGCTTGGTGCCATAAGTCCTGGCCGGAGATGAACGACCTCGCAGAGACCAACGTAAGGCAACTGATTAGCGAGTTCCACTGTCCGGTGATGATATGCGAAGTAGGCATGATGAACTACGGAGAAGGGGCTGTTTACGACTCTGTTGAAACACTCTCCAACATCGTCATGACCGACTTCGTACAACGGATGGAGCAGATCGACTCCTGCATGGGCATTTTCTATTGGGAGCCGGAGGTGTACGGCGGCTGGCGTCCGGCGGAGTATATCCCTCTCGGGTGGGGCGGATATGACATGGGGTCCTTCACGCCCGAAGGCAAACCGTCCAAAGCCTTCCGCACACTGCTGAACAGCCAAAACAAATATAACTAAATCTACCACTCTATGTATTACATCATGATTGCAGCCGCCGTGCTGCCCGCAATGCTATTAGGTCTGTACATCTGGCGCAAAGACCCGCATCCGGAGCCTTTCCGATGGATATGGCGCGCTTTTCTTGCCGGAGTACTGATTTGTCTGCCTGTCGCTTTTCTGGAGCAGTATATACACCTCCTTCTTTTCGGCGAAGGCGAGCCTACTACTCTCTTCGGCTCTACCACGATGGCATTCTTCGTGGCGGCGTTGCCGGAAGAGGGGGCTAAGTTGCTGGCACTATGGCTTTTATTGCGCCGCAACCCGCATTTCGACGAACATTTCGACTGCATCGTCTATGCGGTGTTTGTCAGTCTCGGTTTTGCAACCCTTGAGAATATCGGATACGTCATCATGAGCGGCGAAGAATGGATGAGTACCGCTATCATGCGCGCGCTGCTGGCGGTGCCGGGTCACTACGCTTTTGCTATCATGATGGGGTTCTACTATGCTATTTATCATTTTGTGGACCCCTCCCGCAAGAACGCAGCCAAGATCTTTCTTGTGCCGTTTGTAGCGCACGGCGTCTATGACTCGATTGCCATGAGCGGCAGCGTCAGCCCTGTTGCAGCCTCTGTATGCTCTCTGGTGCTGATCTATTTCTGCATCAAACTGCAACGCGAAGCGAGCCGCAAAGTGAATGAAATGATCACGATTAACAAAGAGAACTCCCTTGACTAAAACGCCGGAACAGATAGCGCAGGAGAAACAGCTTGAGCGCCTGACCAAACGGTTTCACAAGGCATGCGCGGACTATGGGCTGATCGCGGACGGTGACCATATACTGATCGGTCTGAGCGGCGGAAAAGACTCGCTGCTGCTGACTGAACTGTTAGGCCGTCGCGCACAGATATATGTCCCGCGGTTTAGGGTTACCGCCCTGCATGTGCGCGTCAAGGAACGCGACTATCACAGTGACCTGAGTTACCTGCAGCGTTTTTGCGACGAGGCAAAAGTGCCGCTCCTCGTACGGGATGTCAGTATTCCTGACACGCCGCCGCAGAAAGAGAAGGGCAAGACACGCGAGATAGACAACCCTTGTTTTCTCTGCTCGTGGTTCCGGCGCAAAGAACTCTTCAACACAGCGCAGGAAATAGGCTGCAACAAGATCGCTTTCGGCCACCACCGCGACGACATAGCCCAGACGCTACTGATGAACCTGATCTTCCAAGGCGCGTACGCCACTATGCCGCCTATACTGCAGATGGACAAAATGCCGCTGCAACTCATCCGGCCGCTGTGCCTCATTGACGAAGCGGATATCATCACCTATGCCGCTATGCGCAACTACCAAAAACAGACCAAACTATGTCCGTTCGAGCATGTCAGCTCGCGCGAGAAAGTGAAAACGCTGCTCGAACAGATCAAAGCCCTCAACCCCGAAGCGCTGGACTCGATCTACGGCGCATTGACAAATATCAAAACGGACTATCTTCCGCCTTGTAATTCGTAATTTGTAATCCGTAATTTTATGAACGCTTTATATACCATTCTTTTGCTTTTGGCGTCCAATGTATTTATGACGCTTGCCTGGTACGGGCACCTGAAACTGCAGCAAACCGGCTTTTTCACGAATGCCACGCCGCTGATCTTCGTCATTCTCCTGTCATGGGGGATAGCTTTCTTTGAATACTGCCTGCAAGTGCCGGCTAACCGAATGGGTTTTGAGGGGAACGGAGGTCCGTTCTCCTTGATGCAACTCAAAGTGATTCAGGAAGTGATCACTCTAATGGTGTTCGTGATTTTCTCCGCAGTAGCGTTTCATATGCCGCTGCGCTGGAACCATATCGTAGCCTGCCTGCTGCTGATCGGCGCAGTCTATTTCGTCTTCGGGTTCAAATAACCCCTCAACACTAAACTCTAAACACCAAACTCTTTCAAGAGTTTCTCCACCAGTTCAGGCACGCCTTCCGTGGCTTTTTTGCGTATGTGGGTGATCCGGTCCGCCCACATGCCGAACTCAGGCTGCCCCGGATCCACGAAATAAATAGGACAGTCTTTCGGCGCGTAATGAATGAGTGAAGCGGCAGGGTAAACATTCAGACTGGTACCTACCACTACCATGATATCCGCCTCCGAAGCGATGCGGCAGGCTTCGTCGAAATAGGGTACTCCTTCTCCGAAGAAAACGATATACGGGCGCAGCAGAGAACCGTCCGGATGGCGGTCGCCGTAGTGCTGCTCCCATCCCTTCAAAGGCACCGTAGCCGTTTCGTTCTTCTCCGAACGCAGTTTGGTGATCTCGCCGTGCAGGTGGACCACATCCGTTGCTCCGGCGCGCTCATGCAGATCGTCGATATTCTGGGTAATAATCCGTGTGCCGGGCACAGCCTGCTGCAACTTCGCTATCGCTATATGCGCAGCGTTCGGTTGCGCAGCCAAGGTGTCCTTGCGGCGCGCGTTATAGAAATCGACACACAGCTGCGGGTTGCGCAACCATGCCTCATGTGTACAGACATCCTCTATACGGTATTTCTCCCATAAACCGTCCGAGTCACGAAAGGTACCCAGACCACTCTCGGCGCTCACACCGGCACCGGTGAAAACAACGATCTTCTTGCTCATATTTTACACTCTTCGTATCGAAACCAAATGATGTGAATATTCTCCCGTCTCGGCATTAAAAATACCCTTGGAATCAAGTTTCTCCACCTTTACCCGTCCCGAGCAGTGGATCACGCGCTCACTGTCTATAGCAATCCCCACATGGCTGATTTTGCCGTCCTCGTGGTCGAAAAACAACAAGTCTCCGGCATGCACTTTGGACACATCCGCGATCTTTCTTCCCTGCTCCGCCTGTTCGCTTGCATTGCGTTTGAGCGGTTTGCCGAAAAGACTCATGATCACCTGGGTGAAACCCGAGCAATCCATTCCCATTGCATTCTTGCCGCCCCAGAGATAGGGGATATTGAGGAAGAAACGGACTGCTTGCAGCAGATTTTGTTCATTCAGATCGAGGCTTTTTGAAATCACCATACCGGGATCGATCCGGAACCCTACGCCCAGCACCTCGAACCGTCCGATCTTTATCTCCCTCCCTTGAGCGGAGGGTTGAGGAGAGGTTATGCAGTACTTAGCCAGCCTCGTACCGGCGGTGAGGGGGATCGTCTGACCGTTATTCTCGCTTACGGCGTATGCCATCGGCATGGCTACTATAGCGGCTGAAGAGTAATCTGCCCGGTATGTCTTGAATTCCGCCGGAGACATCGGTGTCGCCATCTTGGCGTCCACCCACCCTTCCTGACCGTCCAGATGCAGTCTGACGCGGAGCCATCGGGGTTGCTCCTCCAGGATATCGAAGGTCTCGCCGAACAGAATCTGGGTGTTCTGCTCCGCGCCCTCACGCGCCTCTGCCCGCACAGGAATAACACTATATAACGAAATCCCTTTCAATGCTCAATTTTCAACTCTCAATTTTCAACTCTCAATTCTCAATTTACCACACCTCTTGCGGGTGATCATTGTTCGTCTTGGGGTAGTCGATGGAGTAATGGAGTCCGCGGCTCTCTTTGCGTTCGATAGCCTGACGGGTGATCAGGTAACCCACATTGATCATATTACGCAGTTCGCATATTTCTTTGGTTGCCTTGACGCGTTTGAAGAGGTCTTCGGTCTCCTCATAGAGCACGTCCAGACGCTCCCATGCGCGGCGCAGACGTACGTCCGAACGTACGATGCCGACATAGGTGGACATGATCTGCCCCACTTCTTTGACGTCCTGGGCGATCAGCACGCGTTCCTCGATAGACATGGTCCCTTCGTCGTTCCATGCCGGGATCTTCTCGTTGAAATCATAGTTCTCAATCACGGAGAGACTATGTTTGGCAGCCGCGTCGGCATAGACGACGGCTTCAATGAGCGAGTTGGACGCCAACCGGTTTCCGCCATGCAGCCCCGTGCATGAACACTCGCCTACGGCGTACAGCCTGCGGATCGAACTCTGGCCGTCCAGATCCACCTTGATACCGCCGCACATGTAGTGGGCACACGGCGCTACCGGGATGTACTCTTTCGTGATGTCGATACCGATAGAGAGGCATTTGGCATAGATATTCGGGAAGTGGTGCTTGGTCTCCTCCGGGTCCTTATGGGTCACATCGAGGCAGACATGATCGATAGCATGGATCTTCATCTCGTTATCTATCGCACGGGCTACTATGTCTCGCGGAGCGAGCGAAAGGCGCGGGTCATATTTCTGCATGAACTCCTCGCCGTTCGGCAAGCGCAGAATGCCTCCGTACCCGCGCATGGCTTCGGTGATCAGATACGCAGGATGGGTCTCCGCGGGGTTGAAAAGAGAAGTCGGGTGGAACTGGACGAACTCCATATCCTTGACCTGTCCTTTGGCGCGATAGACCATCGCTATACCGTCGCCGGTAGCTATCTCCGGGTTGGTCGTCGTAGCATAGACGGCACCCGTTCCTCCGGTAGCCATCAGCGTGATGCGGCTCAGGTAGGTATCAATCTTCTGGGTTTTGGGATTCAGAATATACGCTCCGTAGCACTCTATGTCCGGTGTCCGGCGCGTCACACGGACGCCCAGATGGTGCTGCGTAATGATCTCCACGGCAAAATGATTCTCCAGCACCTCTATGTAGGGGTTGTTGCGTACCGCTTCCATCAGTCCGCGCTGGATCTCATACCCCGTGTCGTCGGCGTGGTGCAGGATGCGGAACTCCGAATGTCCTCCCTCGCGGTGGAGGTCAAACGAACCGTCCTCTTTCTTGTCAAAATTAACGCCCCAGTTGACGAGTTCCTCAATGCCTCTGGGTGCATTGCGTACCACTTGCTCCACTGCCGCCGGGTCGCTCAGCCAGTCACCGGCTACCATCGTGTCGTGAATATGTTTGTCGAAATCGTCCACCAACAAGTTGGTGACGGAGGCGATGCCTCCTTGCGCCTTGGCGGTGTTGGCTTCATCCAGCGTTGTCTTGCAGCACAGCGCTATACGGTATTTCTCGGCGCGTGCCACCTTGAGAGCAAAACTCATACCTGCCACGCCGCCGCCGATAATTAAAAAATCGTATTTTTTTGTCATAATATGTTTTCCTAGTTTCCTAGTCTCCTAGTTCCCTAGTCTCCTATTTTGCTTTGCAAAGCGCAAAGACACTTATTTTCGCGCCCCGGAAGAGACGCATTGCCCGGATGCAGGAGCGCATCGTCTCGCCGGTAGTGACCAGATCGTCCACTAACAGAATATGCTTATGGTACATCTGCTCCGGATGGTTCACGCCAAAAGCGTCCTCCACATTGTGTTTTCGTCCCTCGCCGCTCTGCAGCGCCTGTTTGGGCGTATTACGGATACGGGTTACATGGCTTGTGTCCACCGGGATACCGGTATAGTCGCTTATTCCCCGGGCGATGTATTCCGACTGGTTGTAACCTCTCTCTCTGAGTCTCCTCGGATGCAGCGGTATCGGTATGATGACCTCTATCCCGTCAAAGAAATCCGCGTCCTGCACCTCCATCGCTGCCTGCCTTCCCAACTGATAGCCGATCAGCGGCTGGTCGGAATATTTCATCCTGTGTATCAGCCGCTGGATCGGGTCGTCTTTCTCGTAGAAGAGGAAAGCCGCAGCGCGGGTCAGATGCATCGCTTTGGCGGCGGCTACGATGTCTTTCGTCTTGCCGGTCAACGCCATCTCGGTGCCGTTCTGACGGATAGCCGCCTGCTCCGTGCGCGGCAGCTCGCGCTTGCACGCCTCGCAAATCTCCCCTTGCCCTTTGTACTTGGTACCCGGTCCCGTAGGACTTTCCATATACCGCCCGCACATCGGGCACACGCGGGGATAAAAGAGGCTAAAGAGTGACACCGTTCTTAAAGATCGCTATCTCGTGATAGCCATTCTTCTCGTTGTTGGTCTTCGTGCCGTTTGCTACAGCAATCACAAACTCCGCGAAACGCTTTGCCACTTCCTCCATCGGTTCACCCTCGGCGATCACACCGGCGTTGAAATCAATCCAGTTCGGTTTGTTCTTTGCCAAGTTCGAATTGGTGGAGATCTTCATCGTCGGAACATAGGTACCGAACGGTGTGCCGCGTCCGGTGGTAAAGAGCACCATGTGGCATCCGCAGGAAGCCAGTGCCGTCGAAGCCACCAAGTCATTACCCGGAGCAGAAAGGAGGTTCAGACCCTTCACTTGCAGCCGTTCGCCGTAAGGCATCACGCCGCGTACCAGCGACTTGCCGCATTTCTGGGTGCAACCGAGCGCTTTGTCTTCGAGGGTTGAGATACCGCCGGCTTTGTTGCCCGGAGAAGGATTCTCGCCTACCGGTTCGCCGTGGGACAGGAAATAATCCTTGAAGTCATTGATAAGCGAAACGGTCTGGTCGAAGAGCTCGCGGTTGGCGCAACGGTCCATGAGGATGGTCTCTGCGCCGAACATCTCCGGCACCTCGGTCAGTACGGTCGTACCGCCTTGTGCCACGAGCCAGTCGGAGAGCATACCGAGGAGCGGGTTTGCTGTAATACCGCTGAAGCCGTCGGAGCCGCCGCATTTGAGTCCCACACGCAGTTCGGACAGAGGCACCGGCACACGTTTGTCATGCTGGGTCTTGGTGTACAGCTCGCGCAGAATCGGCATGCAGTATTCCACCTCGTCTCCTTCGATCTTCTGGGTCACTACGAACTTCACGCGGTCTTCGTCTATCTCGCCGCAGAACTCTTTGAACACATCCGGCTGGTTGTTCTCGCAACCGAGGCTGACTACAAGGATAGCACCTGCGTTCGGGTGATGGATCATGTCGCGCAGGATCTTCTTGGTGTTCTCGTGGTCGTCGCCAAGCTGCGAACAGCCGTAGTTATGCGGGAAAGCGAAGATATTGTCCGCTCCGGTCTCCTGACGCAGCCGCTCCGCGCAGCGTTGGATGATACCGTTCACGCAGCCTACGGTAGGGATGATCCACACTTCGTTGCGGATACCTACCTGTCCGTCTTTGCGGCGGTAGCCCATGAAGGTGCGTTTCTCATCGGGGATGTTGAGCACTACCTCTTTCGGGTGGTACTCATAGGAGAGCAGTCCGGCGAGGTTGGTCTTGATGTTGTTCTCGTTCATCCAAGAGCCGGCTTTCTTCGCTTCTTTGGCATGCCCGATCGGGAAACCGTACTTGATCACGTTCTCGCCTTCAGCGAGGTCGGTAATGGCAATCTTATGTCCGGCAGGCACATCCTCCAGAACGGTGATCTGCTTGCCATCCACTTCGATAACAGCACCTGCCGACTGCGGCTGTATGGCTACAACCACATTGTCGGCAGGATTGATTTTCAGAATATTTGTCATAATATCAGTCGAAAGTCGAAAGACAAAAGACCGGTCACCGAGTGACCTCAAAGCAGCATGCGGCTTTTATCTTTGAGCGAAGCGGTCTTTCTGCTTTCAGCGTTAGCGGTCTAATTAGAACAAACTTTTGATCTTGGAAATCACATCATCCACCTTGTCGGCAGCGAGCATGAGCTGAACGGTCTTGAGCATGCCGATAGACTCGATGGAGTTGAGGTACAACTCTACCATGTCGGTGAGACCCGGGATCTTGTTGAGGTCCTCTTTGCTCTCTTTCCAGATGATGTCGGTTGCGCCGAGCACGCCTTCTGCCACCTTGCGGGTGTCGCCGGTTGCCCAGAGTTCTTTCAAGAGGTCCATGATCTCCTGTGCATCGTTCGGCTGGATCGGAGCACCGTCCTCGCGGGTACCGCCTTTGTAGTACTCGATGATAGCCGCCAGACCGAGAACAAGACCCTTCGGCAGCTCGCCCTTGCGCTCCAGATAAACCTTCAGACCCGGCAGGTCGCGTGTCTCGAATTTCGGGAAGGAGTTGAGCATGATCGAGGTTACCTGGTGATCCACATACGGGTTGTTGAAACGCTCCAGCACGGACTCGCCGTAAGCCTTCAGTTCCTCCTTCGGCAGGTTCAGCGTCTCCAGCAGTTCGTCGAACATCACCATGTGGATGTATTTGCCGAGTACGTCGTGGTTGCAAGCGTCGCGGACGATGTTCACGCCGGAGAGGTAGGAAACAGGCGAAAGGACGGTGTGCGGGCCGTTGAGCAGCGTCACTTTGCGCTCGTGATACGGTTTCTCACTCTCAGCAATGAGGACGTTCAGACCTGCTTTGTTAGCCGGGAACTCAGCCTCCAGTTCGGCGATAGACATGTTCTCCGGTTTCTCGATTACCCAGAGGTGGAAGATCTCAGCCTGCACAACGAGGTTGTCGTTGTAACCCACTTTCTCCTGGATCTCGGCGATGTCTTTGCGCGGGAAGCCCGGAACGATACGGTCCACGAGGGTAGCGCAGACGTAGTTGTATTTCTCGAACCACTCTTTGAAGCCTGCATAGTCTGCTCCGAAATCGTCTTTCCAGAGCTCGATATACTTGCGGATGCAGTCTTTGAGGTGGTGTCCGTTGAGGAAGATCAGCTCGCAGGGCATGAAGATAAGTCCCTTGGTCGGATCGCCGTTGAACGTCTTATAGCGGCGGAACAGCAGCTGCACCAGTTTGCCCGGATAGGAAGAAGCCGGAGCGTCGGTGAACTTGCAGCTGTCATCGAAAGTGATACCTGCCTCGGTGGTGTTGGAGATGACGAAACGGATCTCCGGCTGCTCAGCGAGCGCCATGAAAGCCCAGTTCTGCGAGTAGGGATTCAGCGCGCGGCTGATGACGTCGATACGCTCCAGACTGTTGACAGCCTTACCGTCCAGACGTCCCTGGAGGTTCACGTGATACAGACAGTCCTGACCGTTGAGCCACTCTACCATACCTTTCTCGATCGGCTGTACGACGGCTACGGAACCGTTGAAGTTCGTCTTTGCGTTCATGTTCCAAACGATCCAGTCCACAAAAGCGCGGAGGAAGTTACCTTCACCAAACTGAATGATCTTCTCGGGAGCCACGCTCTTCGGCGCTGTCCACTTGTTCAATGCTTTTTTTGCCATAGTTTTAAGTATTAAATGATTTTAATTTGTTTATTTCATACCCCGTAACCGGCACTCCGTAACCGGCAACCTATAATTTGCGCTGCAAAGGTACTCAAAAAAATTGACATACGCAAATAAATTTACAAAAATTTATACAGGCGGCGGCAAACTTGCCATCCAATCCTCTTCAGTCCGTTTGTTCAAGAGATCCGGCATTGCATGTCCGCAGGCCTGTATTACATGCCGTTTGAGACAGAAAGTCCGCTCCGTTGTAACCGGCTCAAAGGAGACGGGTTCCGGCTCGGCTGCTTTCTTGCGCTCGGCTTGGAGTTGGCGGTAGATAGCCACGTAGGTATATTGGTAGAAACGAGAGTACGGCTTCATGCCCGGTTCGGGCTTGGCACCGCCTTTGAAGACCGTATAATAATGTTTGAAGAAACGCACGCGCCATTCGAGGGCTTCTATGGAATGGTCGTGTTCGAGTGCATGCGCCTGACGCTGCGCCTCTTTGATGAGTTCGCGGTTCGCCACACAAGCCGCCGACCAGTGTTTCGGGAAATGGTAGGTGTAGAGCTGGAGCAGTCCGTGGTGCTCCGGA
>JAFUUZ010000065.1 GCA_017471285.1 Paludibacteraceae bacterium
GAGCACCATGCGCTCAATCACTTCACCGTTGTCGTCATAGGTCTTCACCGCCACCCTGCCTCGCAGTACGACAATCGTCTCATCCTTCGTCGGGTGGTGGTGAACAGCCACCACCGTCCCCGGCTCCAGGGCATTCAGGAAACGGTGGCACTTCTCATCCAGACTCTGGTGGAAATTGAGATTCATCCGGAGCCGCGGCGATGCCTTCGCCTGCGCAGCGAGATTATCAAGAAGTAGTTGGTCGATTATCATATTATAGAAACCGTTAAAACCTTATCTCCGGCGCCTTCCCCCAATCAATCTCCCCAGCCACGGTCTCGATGTCCGTGAACCGAAAGTCGGACAGGTATCTTCTCAGCTTCTCTTCGGCGCCGCGCAGGCCCACATAACTCTTGAACTTCCTGGTGAGAGGCAAACCCGCGAGCATCTGCTGGTCGGCGTTGAGGGTGCGGGGATGTCCGGGCACTGCGTGAAATGGAGAACCGGGGATTGCTTACATCCCCGCGCGGCGGATGGTGAGGGGGATGGCTTCGGGGTGGGCGTTGCAGAAGGGGCCAGCGTGGTCGACAACCAGCGCGAGGTATCCCCCGCCGCCGGCGCCGGGCATCTTCCATGCCAGCACGCCGGGCTCTCGGAGCAGAACACCAGCCGGGCGCAAACTGCGACTGACCGATTGTTATGCGGGTCGTGGTGATAAGCAATTTCTGGATACTATCGAAATAGAGTCTCCAGGAAGAAATCTCCCCTTTTTCTCTAAATCTGGCGTGTTGAACTTAAACGCACCATCGATAATTACCACATTAGAGTCAGCTGTTTTCCAAATGTTCCCTTGATGCAGATCTTCTGCGATAACGGTATCCGAGTAATAGCGGATAACACGATCCGGCTCATCCAAACTTCTCCAAAAGCCAAGACGCTGCATGTATCCTGATATCTCTTCTTCAGACATTTCAAAACCCTGTCGAAAGAAACGTTGTTTCATCATTACAACGAACTCTCCATCTCTATTCCGGCCAAAACCTTCTACATAAAGCGCGGCTTGAGGACAAAGTGTATTGTGGATGACAATTCGATCAAGAAAGCGAACAGGAGACTCGTACTGTGTGATTCGACAGACCTTATGGACATACTGATCTCTTTCGGCAAAGACTTGAGCTTCACCGCCATATCCATAGAATGAATAGCCGGTATCCTTGTAATACTTAAGTGGGTCTGTATGCCAAAAACCGAGTTTTAGAAAGAAATCCTCTAATAAACTCTCTTGTTCTTCGGCTGTGTCGACTTCGACTCTTGGGTCGAATGAATCCTGATATACTGCGAAACCATATCCTCCCAGGACCAAGGCTGCTTGGCCCATGAGAGAACCTCCTGCTCCAAAGCCTCGCTGAAAGTCTGGATAGCTTTGAAATCGATTGGGTGTAATTCTGGCATCTTTCACAATATGTTTTGATTGCAATTATAGATTATTTAATCTAGATATCCAAACAAAGTGGTATTTTTTGTAATGGCGAAGCTTACAACCCCGCACGTTGGATAATCAGCGGAATAGCTTCAGGGTAGGCGTTGCAGAATGTGTCAGCATGGTCGGCCACCAACGCGAGTTATCCTCACTATAACCCTTCCATCACCGGATCAGATAGGAATACGCGTCAATCCGCTGACGAGCCCTTTCCTCGTCCGGCACAAGGACGAACCTGGTCCCCAATCGCAATGCACGCTTATCAGCC
>JAFUUZ010000047.1 GCA_017471285.1 Paludibacteraceae bacterium
ATAATTGTCAGTTTTGTATTGTCATTTTGCGTTTGCGACGCAAAAGTACAACTTTTTTCTGACATGTGCAAGTAATCGGACAAAAAAATCACTTTTGCCTTCATTTTTCCACTAAATAAGTCTTTTTGAACTTATTCTCAGTATGTCAAAGATCTTTTCAATCGTTTTTTGAGTGCTGATTGTGGGCACTACCTTTCGTGTCCTGTTCCCGGGAGGAATGAAGAACACAAAAAGGAAAGAGATAAGACCATGGAATACGGTCCTATCTCCTATCAAACACACCCGACCTTACGGCACTGCCGGTAAAAGCATTGCAGAATGTCGAGTCGTATACTGTAGCGTTGTTCATGCAAAAGTAGTGTCTTAACCGTTGGTACTTTTGTTTGTTATCAAATACGGCGCAAAGGTACAACATTTTTACGAAATATGCAAATAAATTTGTATATTTTAGACATAATTTTACGCAGAATTAAAAAATAGCATTCCAATTCGTCAATTTGTTTACATTTCCACTATATCCGTCAATTATTCCACATCCCGTTACAGTTTCGCACGGAGCAGAAAATGCACATCTGTGCGGGTCATGGACCGGTCGTGCGCTGCCGCCCAAGCACGAGCATAGACGGTCTCGCTGACGCGCAGATACAGCGCTATCTGCGGGATGATCTGCCACCGCAAACAGGCATACGCCCTGCCGCCTAATCCATATACTGCAGGGATAGAAAAAGCATACAGCACATCGTGCTCGTACATATAGATTCTGTTTGTCCACTCGCGGGCGTCGAATCCCTGCACCCTTAACTTTAAAGTTAAGGGAAGTTTCGTATTGAGAGCAGTGAGTTGAGAGAAATCGAGGGAGAAATCCTGCGCTATGCTGATTCCATAAGTCAGTTGAGAGTTCAGAGAATTAGTGTTTAGTGAATTAGAGTTTAGGGAATTTGGTGCCAGGTTCGCGTCCGCGGTAGTACGCAAACTCCATCCGCAGGAAGACCAGTCGAACTGTGCGCGGGCAGAGTAGAGTGCATCGCCTTTCTGCCGGGCGCGGAGCCGAAGACCGATCCGCCAATCTTGGCGGATATACCGGACTTCCGCCATGGCGTCGTAGCCAAGCGTTTTGCTTTCCGGGAGACCGTATTTGGGTCCGGAGAAATAGAACACATCTCCGTAACCGGTCAGCCTCCAGTTCCGCCATCGCGTAATGTCAAAACCGACATAACCGCCGTTCTCGTCGCCTATGCGCGAGGTCTCCGAAAAAGCATACCCCTGCGCGTTGTCAAACCACGGCGAGTAGTACCTGTAGAGAGCTACCAGCGACACGCCCGAAGCAGGGTAGAAACGGCTTCCGACAATCGTACCGAAGCCCCAATGCGCTACGCGCAATGGATGATTGATAATTGATGATTGATGATTTTGACTTGTGGCTACTTCGCCGAAGACATCAAACCAACCGTGGTTATACCGCGCGGAAACACCGATCACGGCTTGGTTCCTGCCCCTGAAATAATGCTGATTGTAGGCGGAGTTGCGATACGGACGGATGCTGTCGCTCCATATGTTCTCTATTGCCGTCAGAGCTACCTGCAACCGGTCATGCCGAACCGTCAGATTGGCTCCTATCAAGTGATGCCAGGTGCTGTCATTCGCCCGTTTCATCGAGTACAGAACACTGGCATCCAGCCTTGTCTTCTTGCTCCATTCCCCCCGCAAAGTGGCTCCTGCTCCATGCAGCCCTTCGCCGTCCGCCGAACTGTAATACCGCAGTCCTTCACGACTCTGTCCGGCAGACTGGACATACACGGATTTGCCGGCATGGAAAACCGGCGCCAGCACTAAACCCTGACCAAAAGAAGCCTGGAAATTACCGCCTACTATTGTATGCAAATGTCCTATGTCGCGCAGTTGCAGATAAGCTCCGTATTGCAAATCCCCTGCCATTCCTCCAGCCGGTCTGCGCAACTGCGCTCCGAAGGTTACACGACGTTGAAAATCAAAACGATAGCGCGCCTGCACAAACATAGGATCGCTGCCTTCATAAGATTCTATATTGCGTGCGTCCAGACGGGTCGTGATCTCATGCGTAGCATAAGCGAACACCTCACGCGCGTAATATTTCTGTTCGCCCGCGCTCGCGCCTATACGCACGAACGGAAGCAGGTCCCGTATCTCATAATCCGCCAGACTCTGAATCATTCGCAACTCATACAGAGACTCAAACGGATGTTTGTCCGCATACATCAGAATCTCGTCTATCTGCTGCGCTGAAAGAAAATAGAGCTGCTGCAACTCTTCGTCCGAGGTGTTGTTCAGGTTGATCGGCTCTTCGTGAAGCGCATACAGATCGGTCTGCAGCTGTTCGTAGTCCACCTCGCCGATCTCCGTTGCCGCATTGTATATGTCCAGAATGATGTCGTCCAGACTCTGCCCGGAGGCAGGCAATGTACAAAGCGACAGAATGCAAAGTACTAAAGATATGGATCTAATAGCGTTTTTCACGGTGCAAAATTAGTAAAAATCTTGCATATGTGCAAAAAAAGCAGTAATTTTGCCGCGGATTTATGGATCGGAAGACGCTCTATCATATTGTCGAATGGTCGGTAGCCCTCGCCGCATGTGCGTTTCTGCTGTATAAGATTGCCACTTACGACAACTATGCCGCGCTCGGTGAGGCGCTGCGCAATATGTCATGGCAGCAATGGACGGCAATGGGCCTGTGCGTGGCTCTCATGCCGCTGAATATGGCGCTCGAAGCATGGCGGTGGCGCACCCTATGGAATGTACAAAGCGACAATGTACAAAGTACAAAGGAGCTGTCTTTTGGGGAAGCGCAGAGGCAGGTGTATTACAGCAAGTTAGCCGGGCTGATCACTCCCTGGCGGCTGGGTGAATACCCGGCAAGAGGGATGTTATTGGTAGAGAGTTTAAAGTTGAACGATGAAAGAAGTTCGAATGTCGAGAACGGGAAATTGATGACGCGTGTACTCTCGATGGGGGCTGTAGGAAGCGCTACCATGACTGCGGCAATCGTCCTGGCAGGTATCATTGGACTGGCTTTTTCGCCGGAGGTTCTCTCGCTTCTCGGAGGCAGTTATCTCTATGCTCTGGCAGTAGCAGTGGCGCTCCTGGCGATGGCTTTCGCGTTAATGCCCAGACTGCTCCGCCGTTTTGCCGAAGTGGACCAATATCTGCTTCTGCGCAGTCTGGGACAGAGTCTCGTACGGCTGCTCTGCTGGTGTGTCCAACTGGCGCTGGTGTTATGGGCGTTGGGAGCCTTCAGCCTTCAGCCTTCAGCCATCAGTTTGCTGTTTGTCTATTACCTCCTTGTGACAATCACGCCGAACGTGCCTGTCGCGGAGGCAGGAGTACGCGGCGCATGGGCGATTCTGCTCTTCGGTACCATGAATGCAGCGCTGGCTGGGGTGCTGCTATGGCTGATAAATACCTTGCTACCGTGTCTAATTTGGCCTTTTTTGCGCAAAAAAACAAAATAATTTGCACGGTTGCAAAAAAAGTAGTAACTTTGTGGCGAAATTAACGAAATACCGTAACAAAACAATAATATCATGAACATTAATTTTCAAATTCATTACCGTGCCGAGTACGGCCAGAGTCTGTGCGTGATCGAGACGCAGGAGTCAATCTTGGGATGGACGGAGAAGGAACCGCTGGTGCTGAATTGCCAGGGAATGGATTTCTGGCAGGCGAACGTGCCGATCAGCGATTTCGCCGGAAATATCCAGTATAAATACGCCATCCGTCTTCAGGACGGCGGCTATATCTACGAAGCCGGCGAACCCCGTACCCTGACGCTCAAGACGGCTGACAAACGTATCGTGGTACGCGACGCATGGCAGGCGAGCACCTATGAGGATAGTTTCTATACTACCGCCTTTCTGAAAGCGCTTTTTAGTAGAAAGTCGAAAGCAGAAAGTAGAAAGTCGAAAGCTCCGAAAGGTAACATCCGTTTCTCGATCGACCTGCCGCAGATACTGCCCTCGCAGGGAGTGGCTGTTATCGGTAACTGCGAGGCATTGGGCAACTGGAGCGCGGACGACAAACTCATCATGAGTGACGCCGAGTTCCCCCTCTGGAAAGCGGACATCGAGGTCAAAGGGCAGGATATCGTAGAATACAAATACGTCGTTTATGACCTCAAGACCGGTGCTGTGGTAGATACCGAGTGGGGCGAGAACCGCCAGATATGGGGAATTGAGAAAGGTCAGGTGATCTATCAGAACGACCGCGGTTTCCGCCGCACGCAGCCCAGATGGAAAGGATCCGGCGTGGCTGTTCCGGTCTTCTCGCTCCGTAGCGAAGCGGGATTCGGTATCGGTGAATTCCAAGATCTCAAACTGCTGGCGGAATGGGCGGCTGCTACGGGTCAGCAGATGATTCAGACACTGCCGATCAACGATACGACACTCCGTCATAACAACCGCGACAGTTATCCTTACAACGCCGTTTCGGTCTTTGCGCTCCATCCGATATATATCAATATCGAGGCTATGGGACGTCTGACGCCGGCAATGAAGAAGAAATACGAGGCGCAGAAAGCGGAGTTTAACGCAAAATCCTTCTCGGATTACCAGAACGTGTATGACGCGAAGATGGTCTTCTTCAAAGCCCTCTATAAACAGGACAAGGACGCACTCTTCGGCAGCGCGGAATACAAAGCTTTCGAGAAGAAAAACCATGCATGGCTCGAGCAGTATGCCGAGTTTCTGAGCAAACGCGACAAACAGCCGAAAGATTTCTATAAGTTCCTCCAGTTCCATGCCGACAAACAGTTGGCGGACGCGGTGGCATATGCCCATTCGTTAGGCGTTGCCATGAAGGGAGATATACCAATCGGTATATCGCCGGACTCCGTAGATGCGGCTTATTATCCCGATCTGTTCAATCTGGATGCTTCTGCCGGAGCTCCGCCTGATGATTTCGATGCACGCGGCCAGAACTGGGGCTTCCCTACCTATAACTGGGATGAAATGGCGAAGGATAACTTCGGCTGGTGGCGCGCACGGTTCCAGAAGATGCAGGATTATTTCGATGCTTACCGCGTAGATCATATCCTCGGCTTCTTCCGTATCTGGCAGATGCGCAAACAGGATGAGTGGGGACTTTGCGGTCATTTCGTACCGGCGCTGCCATATACCTACGACGATCTATGCGCACAGGGTGTTTGCCTCGACTGGGATAGAATGACCAAACCGTATATCCGCTCCAATTTCTTGGGAGACGTGCTGGGATATGATACCGAATGGGCTAAACAACATGCCCTCCAGACACGCGATAACTATATCTATTGGTTCCGTCCGGAGTTTGATACCCAGGCGAAGGTGCAGGCTTGGTACGACCGCCTGATGAGCGATGAGAAACAACTCAAAGCCAGCGGACTGAGTGCCGCTGCGGCGAAGAATATATGCAACGGACTGATTTATCTTCATTGCGAGGTGCTCTTCGTGGAAGACCAGCGCAGGCCGGGATGGCTGCATCCGCGTATCTCGATCTATCAGAGCCATTCGTTCAACGAACTCTATTCGGACCAGAAAGAGATACTGATGCGCATCTACAACGATTATTTCTATCGCCGTCACACCCAGTTCTGGCGTGACTCGGCGATGCGCAAACTGCCTACGCTCATAGGTGCTACCCATATGCTCTGCTGCGGCGAAGACTTGGGTATGGTGCCGGCTTGCGTGCCGGACGTGATGCATGAGTTGCAGATCCTGTCGCTCGAGATACAGCGTATGCCGAAAGATCCGACGGTTAAGTTCGCGCATCCGGCTGACGCACCGTATCAGAGCGTTTGTACAACCGGTACACACGATATGAACCCGCTCCGCGCTTGGTGGGAGGAAGACCGCGCTGTGACACAGCGGTTCTATAACGAACAGATGGGATGGTGGGGCGAAGCTCCGAAAGAGATGACGCCGGAGATAGCTGAGTTCATCATCAACCAGCATATGTACAGCCCCGCTATGTGGACGATACTCCCTCTACAGGACTGGCTCGCTATCGATGCTGACGTACGGATAAAAGACCAGTTCGCAGACCGTATCAACCTGCCGTCCGATCCGCGCCATTTCTGGAACTACAGGATGCATCTTCCTCTGGAGAAACTGAAAGAGTGCGATGCGTTGAACGCAAAGATCAAGAAACTGACAAGCGTCAGGTAAAGTACGAAGGAAATATGTACGATGTACGAAGGTTAAGGGATGAGCGAGAGCTTGTCCCTTACTTTTTGCATGAGCCAGAGAGGAGTGCTGGTCGCTCCGCAGATACCTACTTTGAGGTCGGTTTTGCCTGCAAGACCGCTTTGTTCCAGTGCTTCTTCAAGCTCGTCTGGGGAGGAGATGAAAAGAGTGTTTGGGTTCGCCTCTACGCATTTTTGGAACAGCACTTTGGCGTTGGACGACTTGGCGCCGCCAACAAAAAGAACGATGTCGTTCTCGCGTGAGAAAGCTTGCAGCTCCGCTACGCGGTTGGCTACATTGCGGCAGATAGTGTCATGGTACTCGAAAGACCGCTCTGCTGTAGGACCGGCTTCGTCTGTAAGACCGCTTGCGCTGTAAGACCGCTTGCGCTGTAAGATTGTTTCGACGAGGTGGTTGAATCCCTCGACGGACTTGGTGGTCTGGGAGAATAGGTATATCGGCCGCGAGAAATCAAGGCGGTCGAGTTGCGTTTCGTTCTCAATGACGACAGCGGTATTGTTGGTCTGTCCTTGCAGACCGATCACTTCGGCATGACCGGGTTTGCCGTAGATAACTATTTGAGGCGGCTGCGGCTCGTCGTTCTTATGCGTCTCGTAGCAGGCGCGGATGCGGTCCTGCAGTTTCTTTACCACAGGACAGGTGGCGTCGATGATCTCTATCCCCCGTTGCTGCGCAATCCAGTATGTGCTAGGCGGTTCGCCGTGCGCACGGAGAAGCACACGCGAATGGGAGGGTAATGTGCGGAGGTCGTCATAGTCGATCGTCTGAAGACCCTTGTTCTCCAGACGCGCTACTTCCTGGCCGTTATGCACGATGTCGCCCAGACAATAAAGCGGACCGTTCGCCAGTTCGCTTTCTGCCGCTTCGATAGCGCGCGTCACTCCGAAACAGAAACCGCTATGTTGATCAATGGAAATCTGCATTATAGTCGAACTAATCAAACTAGTTTATCTAGTCAATCCAGTTTGTCTAGTGTTTTGTTGAATAAGTCAATAATCAGTTCCATTTGTTCTTCGCGGGTCATGAAACTGTTGTCCACTACGACGGCGTCATCCGCCTGACGGAGCGGAGACTCCGCACGGTGCGTGTCGCGGTAGTCGCGGTCATTCACATCGGCTAAAACAGCCTCCATGTCCGGGTGTCCGCCTTTAGAAACCAACTCGTCATAGCGCCTCTGCGCACGTACTTCCGGACTGGCGGTAAGGAAGAGTTTCAGTTCCGCCTTCGGGAAGACCACGGTACCTATGTCACGGCCGTCCATGACGATGCCTTTCGCTTCTCCCATCTTCTGCTGCTGCGCTACGAGGAACGCCCGCACTTCTTTGATGGCGGAGATCCGGCTGGCGGCATTACCCACTTCCAGCGTACGGATAAACGGCTCCACGTCCTCCCCGTTCAGGGTCACATGTTGAACAACCCCCTCCGGCTCCCCCTCAAGGGGAGTGACAGGAACTCGTTTGAAACCCACTTGGATCTTTTCCAAGGCGGCGATGATGTCTTCGTTGGAGTCCAGATGGTTGCGGAGCGTGTATAAGGCTATCGCGCGGTACATAGCGCCTGTGTCCACATACGTATAGCCGGCATAGGATGCCAGCGCTTTGGCTATCGTCGATTTGCCGCAGGACGAATAGCCGTCTATGGCTACAATAATCTTATTTGCTATTTCGTCATTTACCATTTATTTATCGATTATATTTCTTAGCCGCAAGGGCACGATTACTTCATCATAGAATGGATATCCAGTGTCAGTCCTACCTGGTAGGAGAAATTGGATTTGGTTAACTGGCTGATTGCGAAACCCAGCCGGACTTGTTTGATCTTTACTCCGGCGCCGAGCGCAAAACCTGCCAGCGATTTCTGGTCCGTCAACTGCAATTCCGCGCGCCGGCGGTGGTTGTAACTGAGGGCGATATAGAATTTCTCGCTCTTGGGAACAACCTCGATACACCATATCGTATGGCGGAACATCATGTCGTACCATTTGACGTCATGGGGTATGATGTCGCCGGTCGTCGGACTCTTGTCCAGACTTGTCCATTCGTAGTTGAGATGCCATGTCTGCATGTTATGTATCTGCAGGTGGAACCGCAAAGGCGCGTGCTTGACGCGGTAGGTCAGACCCAACTGCAGGTTCAGAGGCAGCATCTCATGTCCGGTGCCGTCTTCGGAGGAGTAGAAACTCTTGATCTGCCATCCGATGTTCTGCAACACCAGGCCCATCTGGAAGGTTGAATCTCTTGTCTGGAAATGTGCTCCTACGTCTGCGCCGATGGCGAACGAATTATAGCTCTCGTAAATCGAATAAACGGGTTTGAGCGTCACGCCGATCTTCCAGCATGGATGCAACTGGCGCGCGTACATCACGTCTATCAGTATGTCCCGCGCACCGAAACTGCCGCCGCTTAAGTTACCGTTCTCGTCCGCATATTTCATCCGTCCGTAGTCCAGATAATGGATACCTACGGCGAAATAGTTCGGTTTCTCCGGCGCACCGTCACCGCTGCTCCGCAATCCCTTTGCTTCGCCGAAATTATGTCCGTATAGTGCGGAACCGAACATCGTTCCGGGCAGATAATAGGAGTAGTTGAGCTGCAGCGTCATGTGGCTGTTCGCGTGCAGCAGGGCAGGGTTGCACATACCCATGGATATATCGCCGTCGCTGACGCTCACGTTGCTTCCGCCCAAAGCATTCAGACGCGACGAAGTAGGCAAGCTCATAAAAGAGAACACCGATCTGCCTGCGCTCGACACCTGTCCAAATGTACAAAGAGACAAGGAACAAAGGAGAAGCGTTACTATTTTTCTTCTTATAGCCACATTACCGCATTATAAAATCGGGTGCAAAGGTACAACTTTTTTTTGAATTGTGCAAATTTATTTGCATATGTCATTTTTTTTTAGTAATTTTGCAGCGCAAAATGCAGAATACACAAAATAACTAAAATAATTCACTAAAAACAAACAATCTTTATGTGGTTAAAAGATTCATCTGTCGGCCGTAAATTCGTAATGGCCCTCAGTGGAGCGGCGCTTGTGCTGTTCCTGCTTTTTCATGGTTGTATGAACCTGGCGCTGGTGTTCAGCGAGGAGGCGTACAACGCGATCTGCCGTTTCCTCGGCGCTAACTGGTACGCCGTCATCGGATCGCTGGGTATTGCTTTCCTGGTGCTGGTACATTTCTGCTACGGTCTGTATCTGACCATCCAGAACCGTGCTGCGCGTGGCAATGACCGTTATGAGGTTCGCGCGAAGAAAGAAGGTGTGACCTGGGAGTCGGAGAACATGCTCGTTCTCGGATTTATCATCCTCGGTTTCCTCTGCTTGCACCTCTACAACTTCTGGTTCAAGATGCAGTTTGCCGAGCTGACCGGCATCCATACGGGTGCGTTTGACCCGCAGAACGGTGCCGCTTATGTCAAAGAGTTGTTCACCACTCCTGTCTGGGGTCAAGTGTATTGTGTGCTCTATCTGCTCTGGTTCGTTGTGCTCTGGCTACACCTCAATCACGGTGTGGGTTCGGCTATGACCTCTATGGGACTCAACAACCTCAAATGGCAGAAACGCGTAGAAGTGATCAGTACGGTAGTGGCTACAATCGTTGTACTGCCGTTCACTATTGTTGTGCTGTATTATCTGGGCATGGGAATAGGCATGCTTTGCTAAAGTGAAAGGTGAAAACTGAAAACTGAAAGGAAAGAATTATGGCAAAGAAAGAAGAAATAATTGATGCAGCTAAGAAGACAGTTAAGAAAGTAGCTGTTAGGGCTGCGAAGAAAGCTGTAGAGGCTGCAGAGGCAGCGGCTACTGCCGCAGCGGAGGCAATCAAGGAGGCGCAGACTCCGGTTATCACTCCGAAGGACGCTAAGATTCCCGAGGGACCGCTGGAGTTGAAGTGGACGAACTACAAGAACCATCAGAAATTGGTGAACCCGGCTAACAAGCGCCGTCTGGACATTATTGTCGTAGGAACGGGTCTTGCCGGTGCTTCGGCTGCCGCGTCTCTCGCAGAGATGGGATTCAACGTACTGAACTTCTGTATTCAGGACAGTCCGCGCCGTGCGCACTCCATCGCTGCGCAGGGCGGTATCAACGCAGCGAAGAACTACCAGAACGATGGTGACTCCGTTTATCGTCTCTATTACGATACCATCAAGGGTGGTGACTACCGTGCACGTGAGGCAAACGTATATCGTCTGGCGGAAGTCAGCAATAACATCATCGACCAGTGCGTGGCACAGGGTGTTCCTTTTGCACGCGAGTACGGAGGTCTGCTGGACAACCGTTCTTTCGGTGGTGCACAGGTAAGCCGTACCTTCTACGCAAAAGGTCAGACCGGTCAGCAGTTGCTGCTCGGCGCATACAGCGCACTGAGCCGCCAGATCGGCAAAGGCAAAGTAAAGATGTACACCCGCTATGAGATGCTCGACATCGTGCTCATCGCGGATGAGAACGGCGAGAAGCGTGCGCGTGGTATCATCGCCCGTAACCTCGTTACCGGCCGCATCGAGCGTTTCTTTGCCCACGCGGTAGTAGTAGGTTCCGGTGGTTACGGCAACACCTTCTTCCTCTCCACCAACGCCATGGCTTCCAACGGTTCGGCTGCTATGCAGATGTACCGCCATGGAGCTTATTTCGCTAACCCCTGCTACGCACAGATTCACCCGACCTGTATTCCGAAGCATGGAGACTTCCAGTCCAAACTGACCCTGATGAGTGAGTCGCTCCGTAACGACGGACGTATCTGGGTACCGAAGAAACTGGAGGACGCCAAACTGCTGCAGGCAGGCAAGATCAAAGGACGCGACATCCCTGAAGAGGATCGCGATTACTACTTGGAGCGCCGCTATCCGGCATTCGGAAACCTCGTCCCGCGTGACGTGGCTTCGCGTGCCGCCAAAGAGCGTTGCGACAAGGGCTACGGCGTGAACAACACCGGTCTGGCTGTGTTCCTTGATTTCAGCGAGGCTATCCAGCGTCTGGGTAAGGATGTCGTTGCTCAAAAGTATGGAAACCTCTTCCAGATGTATGAGAAGATTGTCGATGAGAACCCGTACGAGAACCCGATGATGATCTTCCCGGCTATTCACTATACGATGGGCGGTATCTGGGTGGACTACGAGCTGCAGACATCCGTCAAGGGTCTGTTCTGTATCGGTGAGGCGAACTTCTCCGACCACGGAGCAAACCGTCTGGGTGCTTCCGCCCTCATGCAAGGTCTCGCTGACGGCTATTTCGTACTGCCTTATACCATTCAGAACTACCTCGCAGACCAGATCGGCGTACCGCGTATGAGTACCGACCTGCCGGAGTTTGCAGAGGCGGAGAAAGCCGTACAGGACAAGATTGACAAACTGATGGCTATACAAGGCAAGCGTTCGGTTGACAGCATCCACAAAGAGCTGGGTCTCGTGATGTGGGACTTCGTCGGCATGGGACGTACCGCAGAAGGCTTGAAAGAAGGTATCAAGAAGATTGACGCCATCAAGAAAGAGTTCTGGACCAACGTCTATATCCCGGGTGAGGCTAACAGCCTGAATAACGAACTGGAGAAAGCGCTCCGTCTGGCGGACTTCATTGAGATAGGCCGTCTGATGGCTGTCGATGCTCTCCATCGTGAGGAGTCCTGCGGTGGTCACTTCCGCGAGGAATACCAGACACCGGAAGGCGAGGCTCTCCGTCAGGACGACAAGTTCTCATACGTAGGCTGCTGGAAATATATGGGTGAGGACCAAGAGCCGCAACTCATCAAAGAGCCGCTTGACTACGAATTCACGGAACGTAAAACGCGTAATTACAAAAACTAATCATGGATAGTTATATAGATATTAAGGTTCGTGTTTGGAGACAAGCAGGACCCAAGGCTCAGGGACATTTCGAGACCTACGAGCTGAAACATGTATTCCAAGGCGCATCGTTCCTGGAGATGATTGATATCCTGAACGAGCAGCTTATTGCAGAGCACAAAGACCCTGTGACCTACGATCACGATTGCCGCGAGGGAATTTGCGGTATGTGCTCGATGTACGTCAACGGTCACCCGCACGGACCAGACTCTGCTATCACCACCTGTCAGCTGCATATGCGTAAGTTCAAAGACGGCGAGACCATCACCGTAGAGCCGTGGCGCAGCCGTGCGTTCCCTGTTATCAAAGACCTGATGGTGGACCGCGGTGCGTATGACAAGATTATGCAAGCAGGCGGTTTCGTTTCCGTCAACACCGGCGGTGTACCTGACGCAAACGCCATTCCTATTCCGAAGCCCGTAGCAGACGAGGCGATGGATGCAGCTTCCTGTATCGGTTGCGGCGCATGCGCTGCGGCTTGCAAGAATGGTTCGGCAATGCTGTTCGTGGCGGCTAAGGTTTCGCAACTCGCTCTTCTGCCGCAAGGCAAGATCGAGGCGGCTGCACGTGCCAAAGCGATGGTAGCTAAGATGGACGAACTCGGTTTCGGTAACTGTACCAACACAGGTGCTTGTGCTGCCGAGTGCCCGAAGAGCGTCAGCCTCGCTAATATAGCAAGACTGAACCGCGAGTTCCTCAAGGCGAAGTTCAAAGACTAAGTAGCAGCCATGTATGGCTGGTCTGCACAAAAAATGGCGACTCGTATGAGCCGCCGTTTTTATTGTTGCATGTTTTGAGGCAAATGAGTTATTCTATTCTTCTTCCCATTGCGTCATAGACGTTCTCGCCTCGGAGGATGAGCAGTTGTCCGTTGCGGAATAGTTTGTACGCTTTGTTTTCTTCGTTCGCGGAGGGCTCTATATTTTCTGTAGTGCCGTCATTCGCTTTGATGTTAAAACATACCTGCGAAATCCTTGTGCCGGTGCCGGCGGAGCGCTGGATCGTGAATGACTTGGCGTTAGCCGGAGCTGTCAGTAAGACGGTCTCTTTTGTTGCGCCGGAAATGTTATAAGTCGTGTTGTTGGCATTCCCCCAATGATAGGCGATTGTGTTTTTGTCCTCCGCCCAGTTGGGGATAGTGACATCAAAGGAAACAGAAGTGATTGTGGCGTTGTATGCCGAGAAATCGAAGGTGATGTAGTCGCTGTTGGCTCCCATATGTAGAAATCCCTGATCCCATTTGGAACCTTTGCCGGCGTTGAGTGATGCCACTATCGATAGTTGGCTGAATTCCGCGGGAATACCTCCGTTGGCGACTGATGGTTCTTCACCTAAACTCAGATCGACGCAGCAGTCTCCGCTGACCACAGCAGTTCCGCCTTGTTCTCCTCCTTGCTCTCCGCCTTGTTCTCCTCCTTGTTCTCCGCCCGGATTCTCGCTCCCGCTATCGCATGAAGATGAGACTTCTGCGGTATTGGAGACGGTGAGTGTAGCTCCTGCACCGCAACTGCTGTTCGTCACGTAGTTCTTTGCCTCTGCGGCGCTCAAAGCGTCATATGCGTAACTCGGAGCCGACACGCTACCGCTGTTACTCGGCAGGTTTCCTGTGCAGTTGACGAACTTGCAGGCATTACTGCTTCCTCCATAAACACTCCAGATCTTAGAGGCACTATTCGCTTTACCTGCAAAAGTACAGCCCTCGAAATAGCACTTGGCATTCTCCGGCCCCACGTAGTAATCCGCTACGGACGAGTTCCAGTAGCAGTTCAGATAGTGAATCAAGGCATTGCGGCAGCGGGTCATGCGTTGTTTGCAGCCCTCGTCCCACCAGCAGAAGCCGTATGTGATATTGTATGTTCCGTCAGCGGGTTTGTCGGAAGAGCCGGAGCCGACCAGATTGGAGAAACGGTGGTCGTCTGATCCGCCAGAACCGCCTGCTTTTGGTGCTTTGAGGTAGCGGAAACGGCACCAGGTGACGCTGATGTTGTCGCTCTTGCCTTTGATATCGAAGTTACCGTCACAGCCGTCCTGGAAATCGCAATGGTCCACCCACACGTTCTTTGCACCGTCGAGGCACAAGTTGTCCCATCCGTCGCAGTCATACGCTCCGGGACCTTCGAACGTCAGGTTGCGAAGGAGTAGGTTACTGCCCTTCAGATACAGGATGCCTGAGTTGTCTTTGTTCTGCTGGTTGGAAATCAGTTTCTTTCCCGGCAGAGCCATGATGGTCAGGTTGTCCTTGTCGGTGCTGATATGGTTCGTGACAGTAATATTTTGCGTGATGATAATAACACGGTTGCTTTTGCTCAAAGCACTGCTCAGTTCGCTTGCGCTGGTCACGAGAATAGGCGTAGCGTTTCCGCCGCCCGTCACAGAACCTGCATAGCCCCATGAGGACTCCGCACAGTAGTTAACGGCATGAAGAGAAGTTATTGACGGTCCGAGGATCAGGAACAGACTAATACTAATAAGAGAGATGATTTTCTTCATATTTGTAAGTTAATTTGCTCGCAAAGGTACAAAAAAATATCTTTCGCTCCAAATAAAAGAAGCGAAAGACACAAAAAACGTCAATTTGTTGCATGTTTTTGCTAAAAATGCATCGTTAGCAGCGCATTTATTTTATTTCCTGAGCTATCTTAATCAGCCGTAGCAGTTGTGCGCGGTAGCCGTTCGGATCGAAACTGCTGTTCTGTTCAACGAGCGTGGCAGCCATGTTATAATCTGCCGAGCCGGAGTAGGGCGATTGGCGCAATAACATTCCGTAGGCGGCTACTCCGGCGGCAAAGTTCAGATTCTCGGAGCTATTTCCGACCCACTCGTTCACCTTCAGGTGAAGCGGAATACTCTCTTCGCCTAACATCCGTTTGTAACGGAAATCGAATCTGGCAACTTCTGCATTGCTGTCCCAACCCTCGGGAAGCGTCTCAACGTTGCGGGGGACAATTTCATACAGGGCGGTAATGGTCTGGTCTGCACCGATCTCACCGGCATCTTTGCTGTCATCCTGGAAATCCTCGTTGCTCATGAGGCGGTTCTCGTAGCCGATGAGGCGGTATTGGGCGACGAGACTAGAGTCAAAAGTGATTTGTACCTTGGCGTCCGAAGCGACTGAGAGCATGTTCGCACGCTCGTGGCAGAACACCTTCATCATCTCATCCTCGCTGTCGATATACGTATAGGTTCCGTTGCCAGCGTTGGAGATTTTTTCCATCATTGCATCGTTCAGGTTGCCCCAACCGAAACCGCAAACGGACATGTAAATACCGTCTTTGGCATGGCTCTCTACGATCTCAAGAAGTCCCTCTCTGGAGGTCACTCCTACGTTCCAGTCGCCGTCTGTGCCGATGATAATCCGGTTGTTGCCGCCCTCGATATAGTTCTCCTGAGCCTCCTTGTAAGCCATTTCTAAGGCGCTTGATCCTGAGGTCGCACCTTCCGCTTTCAGGCTTCGGATCTTGGCAATGATCGTTTGCGCCTCACTGCACGGAGTGGAGGGTAAGAGCAACTCTTCCCCGCTCGCATAGGTGATCAGGGAAATGCGGTCCTCGGCGCGCATGTGACTCACCAGTTCCACCAGACCCGATTTGAGCAGATCCAGCTTGTCCTTGGAACTCATCGAACCCGACACATCGATCATGAAGACGAAGTTCGCTACCGGCATATCCGCTTCCTCTATATGTCTGCCTTTGATTCCTAATCGCATCAGCCGGTGTTCGGCATTCCACGGGCATGCACCGATCTCACCGTTGATTGCTACGTCGTCACTACCCGTTGGAGCTGCGTAGTCAAACGTGAAATAGTTCAGAAACTCCTCGATCCGTACAGCAGACCGGGAGGGTAAGCCGGCGTTCGAAGATGTCAGGCACCGACGCATGTATGCATAAGATGCGCCGTCTGCATCGATTGAGAAGGTGGACAGGGGCGACTCGCTGGTGTTGATGAAAGGATTGTCCGTGAATTCCAGGAACCGGTCACCGCCTTCTTCGCTACCCGGGACAGGCTCTTCCCCGTCAAAATAATAGTAATTGTCGCTCGATCCGGAAGGCTCGTAGCCTCCGTCCTTGGAACAACCGGTTAGCAGCAAGCCACCGGACAATAACAGACTGATAGCTGTCAAAGCAAAATGGAAGTCTTTTTTCATAACGTGTACGGTTTTTAATGAAACATAAGATTTTCAAATCGACAGCAAAAGTACTGCTTTTGAGCGGAATATGCAAATAAACAGGTTGGGAAAATACTTGGGAAAATCCTTCCGGGACGGTTTAGGGATATAGTGCTCACGCCCATTTGGCGAGAGCTTTCTCTTCTTTTTCGGTCATTTGGGCTTTGGTTTCTGGCGTCTTGTCGCCTTGACCGGTGAGATGCAGGACGCCGTGAATGAGAATGCGGAGCAGTTCGTTGTCAAAAGACGTACCGACCAATTCCGCATTGGAGCGGACGGTGTCCAGCGAAATAAAGATATCGCCGTTCAGCGTGGAGGGAGTGGAGTAGTCAAAGGTAATGACATCGGTGTAGTAGTCATGTCCCAGAAATCGGCGGTTCACCTCCAGTTCGCGCTCGTCGGAGCAGAAGATATAGTTGATATTGCCTACGGAAAAACCATAATCAGCCGCCACCGACCGTATCCAGCGGCTTACTTTGCGCTCATCCAGCGCAGGCATTTCTATGCTATCTGTATTAAATGTGATCATACTATGTTTAGATTGACCAATAATCTACCGGTTACCTGCCAATAATTTACCAGTTACTTATCCCTATTATATCGCACTTATCTCCCACTTATCTCCCACTTATCACGCACTTATCACGCACTAATTGCAGTTCTTTCATTCGTTCGGTATTATATACATAGTATATAATACTATTGTGTTGGTGCGTTTTCATCCAAAAAAGACAGGTGCAATCGCAAAAGCGGTGATTACGCCCGCCAAATCCGCCAGCAGGCAGCAAGCCACAGCATGGCGTGTGTCCTTGATATTCACACTCCCGAAATAGACCGCCAGCACATAGAAAGTGGTGTCCGTTGTGCCTTGGAGAATGCAGCAGAGTCTTCCGACGAGGCTGTCTGCTCCGTGCGTGGTCATCGCTTCAAGCATCAGACCTCTTGCGCCACTGCCGGAGAGCGGTTTCATAAGTGCGGTCGGAACAGCTCCTGCCAGATCCGGATTGATACCGCATGCAGCAAAACACCATGCTATTCCCTGTTCCAGCAGATCCATAGCACCGGACGCGCGGAACATACCTACCGCCACTAAAATGGCGATCAGGAAAGGAATAATTCCAATAGCGGTTTGGAATCCGCCTTTAGCACCGTCGATAAAAGCATCGTAGACGTTGATTTTCTTAGTCATGGCCTGGATGATGAACCAGCAGATAACGCTCAGAAGCAGTATAGCCGCAACGGCTGCGGAAACAACCGAAAGGGTTTGCGGCTCCAACACCGATGCACCCCATACAAGCAGTCCTACAAGCGCAGTGAGACCAATGAGCGTACCCAGTACAACCGGATCTTTCAGCCGTATCTTTTGCGCGATGCAGACAGAAATCAGTCCCACAAGCGTAGCCATATAGGTTGCGATAAGAATCGGCAGAAATACATCCGCAGGGTTGGCTGCTCCGAGTTGCGCACGGTAAGCCATGATGGTTGTAGGAATAAGTGTCAAACCGCTGGCGCCCAGCACTACAAACATGATCATGGCATTGGAAGCCTTCGTTTTGTCGGTATTCAGTTCCTGCAGTTCACCCATCGCTTTGAGGCCCATAGGCGTAGCCGCATTATCCAGACCCAGCATGTTAGCGGCTATATTCATGAGCATGGAGCCGAAAACGGGATGACCCTTAGGTATCTCCGGGAAAATACGGCTGAAGAACGGATTGATGGCTTTTCCCAGCGTGTTTACCGCTCCGGCTTGTTCTCCGATCTTCATTATTCCCATCCATAACGAAAGCACTCCTGTCAGACCGATTGAGAGTTCAAAACCCGTTTTGGCACTGTCAAATGTCGAATTGAGAATAGCAGAAAAAATATCTACGTTCCCGTAGCAGATTGCTTGCACAAGTCCCATCAAGACCGCAAGCAGAATAAGCGAAATCCAAATATAATTCAAAATCATGCGACAAAATTACAAAAAGTTTTGGAAATATGCAAAAAAAATAGTAATTTTGCGCGATAAATGGCGAAAAGTAGTAAAATCCATAGAGTTTTGACGTATCTGAAGCACTATTTGAGTGCGTGGAATACGACCGGTGAAGGCATTCATTCACCGTACTTGTTCCATCTGGTGCATTTCGTACTCCGTGACAGGAACGCATTCTATTGTTTTGCAGAAATAGAGCGTAGAAGAGCTCAGTTGGAGGCCTGTCCGGATGTGCTGGATGTTGTGGATTATGGTTCGCGCGGCAGCAAGGATGGTACACGCGTACAACGCCGAGTGTGCGATATAGCCAGAGGACAGTTGGAAAGTCCGCGAGTAGGACAGCTCCTGTTCCGGCTGGTGCATTTTATGAACGGGCAAGAGAAAAGACCGCTGGAAATACTGGAGTTAGGCACTTCGTTAGGTGTAACAACCGCTTATCTGTCAAGCGTGGACAGCAGAAACAAGGTCATGACATTAGAAGGAAGCGAAGCGGTTTTGACTGTGGCACAAGGCATATGGCGTGCGCTGAAACTGGAGAACATTGAATGGAAACAAGGCAATATAGACGATACCTTATTAAAATGCGCGCGCGCGAAGCTGGATATCGTCTATGTGGATGCAAACCATACCTACGAGGCTACAATGAGATACGTGGACTATTTGCTGCCGCGGTTAACGGAGAGAGGGATGGTTGTCATCGACGATATCCATTATTCGGAGGAGATGGAAAACGCATGGCAGGAACTGAAACAGGATGAAAGAATAACAACCAGTATGGACCTGTACCATGTCGGAATATTATTTGTTAGTCCGTGCTACCTCAAGCGTCATTATCGGATCCGATTATGAGTGCTAAATGAGTGCTAAATGAGTGCTAAGCGACCCGTAAGTAAATTATATCAGAGATATGGCAATTTATACCAAAACAGGAGACAAAGGCGAGACCTCACTGGCGAACGGTACTCGCGTATCCAAGACGGATGTACGCGTGGAAGCGTACGGGACCGTTGACGAACTGAATAGCTGGATAGGGCTGTTGGCCAGTATGACAGAGTCCTCCTCAGAACCCGCGATGCAACAAGTGTCCGGCCATTTGCTATGGATACAGAACAAACTATTCAACATGGGAGCAGAACTAAGTGCCGCTCCCGGGGAATGGATAGCGGATGCTGATATCAAGCAACTGGAGGTTTGGATTGATACGATGCAAACCATGGTGCCGAAGCAAAAGGGATTCCTGCTACCGACGGGAAGCGAGACTGTATGCAGATGCCATGTATGCCGTACTGTCTGCCGCCGTGCAGAACGCCGTATGATCGATGCGCAAGCCCATGAAACGAGTCTGAGATTTATCAATCGGCTGAGTGACTTCTTTTTTGTTTTAGCGCGGTATCTGGCGTTCTTGCAAAACGAAGCGGAAAAGGAATGGAAAAAGGATATTTCTGTGTAAAAATTGACGGATTTGTATCATAATGTGTAAAAAATGCCGAAAATTGTAAATATTTGCATAAAATATTTGCATGTATCGCAGTTTTTTTGTACTTTTGCACGTTTTTTGAAAAAAATGTGCCCGTATATAGCGGGCGATTAATAAGAAAAAGCGCAATTAGAGGTATGTATTGGACACTTGAATTAGCAGCGAAATTGGATGATGCGCCATGGCCGGCGACGAAGGATGAACTACTGGACTATGCCAACCGTATCGGAGCTCCGGCAGAAGTTATCGAAAACCTTCAGGAATTAGAGGGTGACGACGAGGAGCAGTACGAAAGCATCCTTGATATTTGGCCGGATTTTCCGACGAATGACGACGATTACATGTACAACGAAGAGGAGTACTGATAGGATTAAAAATTGAAAATTGAAATTGAATATTGAAACGATATATTGCAATTCTGTTGGGGCTGATGGCCGTTATGACTGCGAGTGCGCAGTTTGACCCGCAGATAGGGCAGTATATGTATTTGCCGACAGCCTATAATCCTGCAGCGGCAGGAGAAGGAGACTTGATGAAAGTGGCAGGAGCCCACCGCATGCAGTATGTGGATATTTCCAATGCCCCGATGAGTACTTGGTTCAGCTTCAGTTCTCCCTTTGTGATAGGCAAGACGAGTCACGGCGCAGGAGTGCGGTTCTTGAATGACCGATACGGCCTTTTTACCACACAGTCGCTATATGCCCAGTATGCATACCGGCAGAAATTAGGGAAAGGATATTTGAGTATAGGAGTGGATCTGGGTTTTGTGAATGTGGGATTCAAAGGAGACTCGGTTAATTTGAGCAAGATGGGGGATGACTACCATGAGGCGAACGATGAAGCGATACCAACGGGAAGCAAGTCGGGCATGAAATTTGACATGGGATTAGGGTTGTACTACTGCACTCCGGTATGGTGGGTCGGCGCAAGTTACAGTCATGTGACCCGTCCTAAGATAGACTGGAGCGACGGAACGAGCGGAGTAGAGCAGAAAGTGACACTGGTGGGAACGATGTATGTGGCAGGCGGATATCATTTCCGGCTTAAGAATTACAGGGAGTGGGTGTTGACGCCGAGTGCTATGGTGATGAGCGATTTTGTCAGCTGGGACGTGAACCTGACGCTGATGTGCGACTACAAAGACCGCTACCGGTGGGGACTCGGCTACCGGATCGCCGGAAGTGTTAACATATTATTAGGAGTAGATATTATCTCCGGCCTGCAGTTAGGTTACAGTTGCGAACTGCCGACAAACAAACTGCTGTTGGAGAGTTACGGAAGTCATGAGATATATCTGGCGTACGGATTTGACATCCTGAAGCCCAAGAGAACGAATAAATATAAATCAATACGATACTTGTAAGTATGAAAGTAACTAAGATTATGCCATTGATCGCGTTAGTAGCGATGGTAATGGCGGGTTGTAACAAGCCTGCGGGAGAACTCGTCGGCGCGTACAAGTCAACCACTTTTAAGGAGGCGAATCCTTATGGCATGCTGTTCATTAAGAAGGGTTCCTTCATGATGGGAGCAAACACACAGTCCGCTGTTTTTGAGCAGCCGGATAATGTTGTGATGGTAACAGTGGATGCGTTCTGGATGGACGAGACCGAGATTACCAACAACGAGTATCATCTGTTTGTAAATTGGGTGCGTGACTCGATTGCGTTGACCAACCTGATTGCCGCAGGAATGACGGATTATGCCATTCAGCCGAAGGATGAAGACTTCGACGAGGAGAATTTCCACATTAACTGGAGCAAGAAAGTGCCTTGGAAGAGCAAAGAGGAAGACGTAGTAGATGCTTTGTCATCGATGTTTTACTCGGATGGCCGCATCAATACCAATAACCTGCACTACCGTTATAGTTGGGTGAATATGGACGAGGCGCTGCCGCAACGTAATAAATTCGATGTGGCTACGAGTACTTATCCTCCCGGAGCAACGGCACGTGTAGATACGTTTTGGGTAAACGAGAACAACGAGATCAAGGACTCGACGATTTATCGTCCTTTGCGTGAGCCGAAAGACTTGTTGACGGAGAAGATCATCTGTATCTATCCGGATACATTGGTATGGGCTCGTGATTTCCAGTTCTCGTACAATGACCCGCTGCTGCACATGTATTTCAAGCATCCGGGATATGCAGAGTATCCTGTAGTAGGTGTGACATGGGAGCAGGCTCATGCGTTCTGCAACTGGCGTACGAAATTATTTAACATGCACTCGACACTCGGCGCAAACGACTACCGTCTCCCGACGGAGGCTCAATGGGAGTATGCAGCCCGCGGAGGTCGTAAAATGGCAATGTATCCGTGGGGAAGCAATTATGCCCGTGACGGAAAAGGTTGCTTCTTTGCTAACTTCAAGCCATACCGTGGCGCATACAACGATGATACCGGTACTACCACTATGAAGGTTGCTCAGTTCCGTCCGAATGATTTCGGACTGTTCGACATGGCAGGAAACGTATCCGAGTGGACCAACTCGGCCTACCAGACCGCAGCTAACACCCATATCCACGATCTGAATCCTGATTTCAGCTACATGGCCCGTAAGGAGGATCCGGATATTTTAAAACGCAAAGTGGTAAAGGGAGGCAGCTGGAAGGATATCAGTTACTTCATGCAGTGCGGCGTACGTACATATGAGTATCAATATGAGAGCCGTCCGTACATCGGTTTCCGCTGCGTTCGCGCGTATATAGGCGATTAATTATATAAGGTATATAAAAATTAAAATATTATAATTATGGCTACAGAAAAGCAAGGTTTTGGCGCAAAGTTCATGCATTGGTACGGATCGTACCAGGGAAAGAACGTTGTTAACATCGTTTATTCCGCGGGTGCATCCGTGGTTATTGTAGGTGCATTGTTTAAAATTCTGCACTGGCCGGGTGCAAGTCAAGTGCTGATGATTGGTATGTTTACCGAGGCATTCTTGTTCCTCATCGGAACCCTTGAGCATCCGCATCCCGAGTTCCACTGGGAGAATGTATTTCCGCAATTGCTGGAATACGGAACAAAGCCTGAATTACTGGAAGAGAAATCGAAACAACCGCGTCCTACACTGTTAGGTGCCGGTGTGGCAGAAGGCCAGCAAGCAGCGAATCTGAATCTGGGTGTGGCAGCCGCGGGTGAACCGGCAGGTTCCGCAAAAGCTCCGGGCTTGAAGGACGAAGATTATAAGTCGTTGAAGGATGGTATTGCAGATTTGGCAAAGACCGCATCTCAGTTGTCCGAATTGGGCAAAGTAGCACAGACCAGTGTCAAACTTGGTGAAAAACTCGCTGCTGCTGAAGCTGCAACAGAAGCATATTCGACCAAGATGACCGCCGCCGCAGATACTTATGTATCCAAACTGGCAGCAGCCGGCGTGGCAACGGATTCGTTCACTTCTGCAACCAGTACCTTGGCACAAACATACGCCCAAGTAAGCGGTGACATGCAGAATATCGCAGAAGAGACCAAGGCTTACAAAGCCGGTGTTGAGCAGGTAGGCAAGAGTATCGCAACCCTGAATACCGTTTATGAGTTGCAATTGCAAGCAGTTAATGCCCAGACTGAAGCTCAGAAAGCGGCTGCAACAGCTGCTAAAGAGGCCGCAGAGGCTCAGACTGCGTTTGCAGCGGGAGCAAAGCAACTTCAGAAGCAAGTGGCAAGTCTCAACGATATCTATGGCAACATGCTCAATGCATTGGCATAAATTAATTTAATTAAGTAGTAATTGAAATACAACCGATAAAACACTTCAGCAATGAGTGGAGCAAAAAACTGTCCGGAAACCCCGAGACAAAAAATGATAGGTATGATGTACTTGGTGCTCACCGCCATGTTGGCGTTGAACGTAAGTACGGATATCCTCAATGGTTTCACATTGGTGGACGATAGCCTGCACTCCTCTATCGAAGCATCGAACAAGCGTAACGCGCAACTCTATAACGATTTCCAGGCTGCAAATGCAGACAACCCTGAGAAAACGCAAGAGTGGTATGATAAAGCCGTGGAGGTGCAGAAACGTGCGGACTCTCTCTACAACTATATCCAAGATTTTAAGGAGCATATAGCTATATTGGCGGATGGTCAGAAGGCCGTTAACGAGCGTAGAGGTGAGGATGGAAAAGGTGATCCGACACGCCGTATAGAAGGAAACTCCAACTTGGATGTAACAGCGCAGTACGCCATCAACGAGAAGCATGGTGCAGAACTGAAAGAAATAGTGGCTTATTATCGCGACTATGCTGCCGGTTTGGCAGATCAAGATGCGGAGCTGCGTAATTCTATCTTGCAGAATCTGGCTACAGAGCGCGGATGGAATGCACACGAGAAGGACTCATGCGACTGGGAGGTGGCGATCTTCGAGGGTATGCCTGTAGGAGCCTCTATCACGATTCTGACCAAGATGCAGAATGATGTCCGTTCGACAGAGAGCCAGTTGATTCAGTACCTGATGGACCGTACGGATGCGGGCGACCTGCGTGTAAACAAACTGAACGCGTACGTGATCCCGAACTCGAACTACGTGATTCGTGGTGGTCGTTATTCAGCTCAAATTATTCTGGCGGCTGTTGACTCGACGCAGCGTCCCGAGTATTATATCGAAGGACAGCGTATCAATGATCAAGGTCTCTATGAGGTAACCGCTTCCGGTCTGGGACTCAAGAAATATTCCGGTTGGATTGCATACCAGAACCCGGCAACAGGAGAGATGGAGAACCTTCCTTTCTCCAGTGAATATAGCGTCGGCGAGCCGGCTGTTACAATCTCCAATACGGACTTGAACATTATGTACCGCGGGTATGACAACAAGTTCTCTATTTCCGTACCTGGAGTAGCCAATGACAAAGTGAAAGTCAGTGTAAGCGGTGCAGCGGTACGCCAGCAAGGCGGTTTATGGATTATCAAACCGGGCGATGGCGCCAAGAGTGTCTCCATCTCTGTCTCGGCAGAATTGGATGGCCGGATGCAACCGATGGGAAGCAGGGAGTACCGCGTGAAAGCACTGCCGAAGCCGGGTGCATACTTCAGATCCGGTGAAAACGAGTACAATGGCGAGAAAGCCATTCCTCGTAGCGCATTGTTGAACCCGGGTGCTTCTGTGATCGCTTCTTACGGACCTGACGGTCTGCTTGATCTGCCGTTCCAGATCTCCGGATTCCGCGCCAACATCAATGGTGTGTACTTAGAGTCAAGGGGTAATAAGTTCACCCGTGAGCAGTTGGACCGTCTTGGCAAACTCAAACCGGGCAACTCTGTAATTATTACGGATATCCGTGCAAAAGGTCCGGACGGCAAAGAGATCCGCTTGTCCCCAATTCCTCTAACTCTGAACTAATAGCTTAACAATATGATAAAGAAAATTAGTATTATTGCTTGCTTAATGCTTGGCGTACTGACGGCGCAAGCGCAGCATAAAGTGATCTCGTTCTTTGACGAGATGGGAAGTGCGCGAATCCAGACAGAGGAGTTCTCACAAGCACATGACACTATTGTGATGGTAGATCACCGTATTGACGATGTCATTTGGGCTCGTTATGTATACCGTGTCATAGATATGCGTTACAAGCAGAACTACCAACTCTATTTCCCTACTAAATCGGATGATGCCGACTACCGCAACCTCTTCAAAGTAATAGCAGATGCAGTGGTGGACGGTCTTCCTATTTACGAGAAGAACATGGAGACGATCAAACCGGATTTCAAGCAGGCCCCCTTGGCTAAGGAAATGATTCCGATGATGTTTATGGCAGATGATCCGACGGCAGACTATTCGGATGATCCGACGCACTATGACATCGAGTCTTCGGATGCTATGTTGATCCACTACGACAGTATCGCAGATGAGTTGTCCGGACATTTCTATCGTTTTGAGCCGATTGTCAGGAACCAGCTGAAATATCTGATACAGGAGGTTGTGTTCTTCGACAAGCATACGTCCCGTCTGCATACCAAGATCATGGCAATAGCACCGCTGCAGTCAGACCTGATAACGACCCGTGATTCATCGAATGTCATGGCTTCTCTGCGTGAGTCTATCATGTTCTGGATTCCTTTTGACAAACTGCGTCCGTATATGGCTTTGCAGTATGCTATTCCTAACCGCAACGAGGTGAAGCGCGTGACATATGACGAGTTCTTCCAGAAACGTATGTTCACTTCTTATATAGTAGGTGAAGGAAACATGTACAACCGCTGGATCCCGGACTATGCCGTAACAGAAGAGCAAGTTAAGAAAGAACAAGAGCGTATAGCAACGGAATTGCTGAACTTTGAACAAGATCTTTGGGAGTATTAATGCGCAAGCATCGGTTTCGTAATTCCTATGTGACGTCGGCTATCAGTGTATCGCTGGTGCTGTGTCTAATCGGGTTGGAGGGCATCTTACTGCTCTCCGCCGATTCTCTTATTACGCGCATGCGTGAGAACATCACCATGACGGCGGTGTTGACCAATGAAGCGGACAGCGCGCAATGTGCGCAATTGGAGGCGAAGTTGAATGCCGGCAATCATTGCAGCAGTTACACGTACGTCTCTGCGTCGGATGCCTTGGACGAACATATCCGTTCTTTAGGCGAGGATCCCTCCGCTTTCCTTGGTTTTAATCCTCTTTCTGCCAGTTACGAGATACATCCGACGGATGCCTATAGCAATCCTGACAGTCTGGCCCTGATGGCGCAGGAACTGGAAGCTCTACCTTATGTGTCAGAAGTGATCTATCCGCGAGATTTAGCGGATCTGATGAGCAGTAACGTACATGAGTTCTCGCTGATTTTATTAGTAGTGGCGCTGGCGTTATTGCTGGTATCCATGGTCCTGATAGTCAATACCATACGGTTGCAGATTTATTCCCAGCGCTTTTTAATCAACACAATGACTCTTGTCGGAGCTACTTCCTGGGTAACCCGTCGTCCGTTTGTGATGAGGAATATGCTAATGGGCTTTATTGCAGGCTTGGTCGCTTTGGCGATATTGAGCGGAGTGGTGTACTATGTGGAATTCAGAATGGGTCTGATGCTGTTTGCCCTGACTTGGCAGAATATAGCTTTTGTATCCGCTATCGTACTGTGTTCCGGTTTGCTTATCACGCTTTTCGCTTCGTTAATAGCCACAGGACGCTATATCCGCATGGACAATAATTCATTATACGAGATATGAAAACATTACCGAAACTCAACCTCATTCTGATAGCTGTATCTTTTGTGATTATAGTTATCGGTTTCGCCCTCATGGTGGGCGAGCCTTCCGGTGAGGTGTATAACCCAGATATTTTCTCTTTCCGCCGAATCACCGTGGGACCAATGATCTCATTGTTCGGCTTTGTCTTCATGCTTTTCGCTATCCTTTTCCGCCCTAAAAAGAAATGAATTGGCTTGAGGCACTGATATTAGGGATAGTACAGGGACTGACAGAATTTCTGCCGGTCTCTTCTTCCGGTCATTTGGAGATAGGCCAGGCACTGCTGGGTACGTCAGGTGAAGAGAATCTGACGTTCGCAATCATCGTCCATACAGCCACAGTACTGTCAACTCTGGTCATTCTGTGGCGCGAGGTGGCGCAGTTGTTCAAAGGCACGTTTACCACGCTCCGGTGGAACAGCGAGAAGGACTATGTGGCGAAAATACTGGTGTCTATGATTCCGGTATTCATAGTAGGTATGTTTTTCAAGGAACAGGTGGAGGCTTTTTTCGGCAACGGTCTTTTGTTAGTAGGCGTATGCCTCTTGGTCACAGCGTTGCTGTTGGCTTTAAGCGAGTGGCTTCAGAAGAAGCGTCAGGGCGAAGGACATGAGGTGACATACAAAGATGCCATCATCATCGGTATAGCCCAGGCATGTGCCGTCTTGCCCGGTTTGAGCCGTTCGGGTTCGACTATCGCGACCGGTCTGCTCTGCGGCGTTAAGAAAGAGAGCATAGCTCAGTTCTCTTTTCTGATGGTCCTCATCCCTATTTTAGGCGAAGCTTTTCTGGATCTGCTCAAACTGCTGCAGGGAGAGCTGACCAGTGATCTGGGCTTAGTGCCCGCCATAGTCGGTTTTGCGGCTGCGTTTGTCACCGGATGTTTCGCTTGCCGGTTTATGATAGAGATCGTCCGCCGCCAGCGTCTGATTTGGTTCGCTCTCTACTGCGCTGTTGTGGGAACGGTAGCTATTGTCTCTACGGTCTGCTGATATGTGGGATTTTGAGGCAGGAGAAATACTGGCGTTTGACAAACCGTTACGCTGGACCTCTTTTGATCTGGTAGCAAAGTTGCGGTATAACCTTTGCCGCAAGTTAGGGAAGAAGAAACTGAAGGTGGGACATTCCGGTACTCTGGATCCTTTGGCAACAGGTGTCGTGATCGTCTGCACCGGCAAGAAGACCAAAATGATCGAGAGTCTGCAATATGATGTGAAAGAATATATTGCAACACTGCAGTTAGGCGCCACCACACCCTCCTACGATATGGAGAAAGAGGTAGATGCAACATATCCGACCGCTCATATCACCAGAGAACTGATTGACCGGACCATACCGCTCTTTATAGGTGAACAATGGCAAGTGCCGCCTATGTTCTCCGCGGTACAGATCAACGGAAAACGGGCCTATGAACTGGCGCGCAAAGGAGAGCAGGTAGAGCTCAAACCCAAGCTGCTTCTGATCGACGAGATAGAAGTGCTGGCGTTTGACGAAGAGAAAATGCAGTTGACCATTCGAGTGGTATGCTCCAAGGGGACGTATATCCGCGCTTTGGCACGTGATATAGGCGAGAAACTGCAATCGGGAGCCTATCTGACCGCTTTACGGCGGACGAGAGTAGGTGACACCCGGGTAGAAGACTGTATGACCATAGAACAATTTTTGGCACAACTAAACGAAGATAAATAAGATATGTATAAATCCAATGATATGAGACTCTGTCAGTTTAAGTTCAAACTGCCAGAAGAACTGATTGCACAATATCCGGCGGCATACCGCGACGAAGCGCGCCTGATGGTGCTCCACCGTAAATCAGGGGAGATCGAGCACAAGAGTCTGCCTGAATTAGTGGAGTTTTTCGATGAGGGTGATCTGTTTGTGTTCAACGACACCAAAGTGTTTCCGGCACGTTTATGGGGCCACAAGGAGAAAACAAACGCACTTATCGAGGTGTTCCTGCTACGTGAGTTAAACCACAGGATGCGGTATTGGGATGTGCTGGTAGAGCCGGCACGTAAGATCCGTATAGGAAACAAACTGACGTTTGAGGATGATCCGGCTATTGTAGCAGAAGTGATTGACAATACGACCAGCCGTGGCCGTACGTTCCGTTTCCTGACGGACTATGACAATGAGGAGTTTGTGCCCCGTCTGTACGCATTAGGCAGCGCTCCGTTGCCCAAGTATATCCGTAGGCCTATGGACCCCGAGGTGTATGAGAAATACCAGGAGGTTTTCCGTGACCAGCCGGTGCGCGAGATGGATACAGAACGCTATCAGACGATCTTTGCAGACAAAGTAGGTGCCGTTGCAGCACCGGCTTCCGGTTTGCATTTCTCCAAGCAGCTGCTAAAACGCATGGAGATCCGCGGTATCGAGTCCACCTTTATGACCAGCCATGTCTCGCTGGGCATCTTCAAGGATATAGACGTGGAGGATCTGACGAAGAACAAGATGGAGTCGGAGCAGATCATCTTACCGGAGGCGATGGTTAATGCGGTCAACAAGGCGCATGAGGAGCAGCATCGTATATGTGCTGTAGGTACGGAGATCATGCGCGCTATGGAGCATGTTGCAGGGGCCAACGGGCAATTGAAGGCCTATGACGGCTGGACGAACAAATTTATCTTCCCGCCATATACTTTTGCTACTGCGAACAGTTTCTTTGTTAACTTCTATTTGCCGTGTTCCAGCCAGCAGATCATGGTGGCTGCTTTCGCCGGATACGAAAACCTGATGCACGCGTATGAAGTGGCGGTGCAGGAAGAATACCGTTTCGGCGACTACGGCGATGCTATGTTGATAGTGGATTAGAACGAAGATTCGTTTATGAAAGTGCGTATAGAGGAGTCGTGGCAACGGGTGTTGCAACCGGAGTTTGACAAGCCTTATTTCGAACTCCTGACTTCTTACGTGCGCCAGCAATACCAGACCCGTCGGTGTTTTCCACCGGCAGGTCTTATTTTTAATGCATTCGATTCCTGTCCTTTTGACCGGGTACGGGTGGTGATCATCGGTCAGGACCCTTACCACGAGCCGGGACAGGCTATGGGGCTGAGTTTCTCGGTGCCGGAGGGCGTACAGATCCCTCCTTCACTGATGAATATCTACAAGGAGATCCACCGTGATCTGGGCACACCTATTCCGGCGAGCGGCGATCTGCACCGCTGGGCGGAGCAGGGGGTGTTGCTGCTTAACGCCACCCTGACTGTCGAGGCCCACAAAGCCGGAAGCCATCAGGGCAAAGGGTGGGAGGAACTGACGGATGCAGCTATTGACGCGCTGAATAAAGGCCGAGAACATCTGGTGTTCATGCTCTGGGGATCCTATGCGCAGCGCAAAGGCCAGTTTATCGACCGCCGCAAACATCTGGTGCTCCAGACATCCCACCCGTCTCCGCTGTCGGTATATAGAGGTTTTGACGGCTGCGGACATTTCTCCGCGGCTAATAACTATCTGACCAAACATGGCGAAAAACCCATTGAATGGTAAAATGGCTAAATAAATGACTAAATGGTAAATGAGCAAATGAGAAAATTACTATTGGTTGATGCATATGCCATGATTTTCCGGGCATATTATGCGTTTATCCGCGCCCCGCGTATGAATAGCAAAGGGGAGAACACCTCTGCTATCTTCGGTTTTGCCGTTACCTTGGAAGACCTGTTGAAGAAGATCAATCCCACCCATGTGGGAGTGGCTTTTGACCCTGCCGGTGGCACTTTCCGTCACGAAGCATACGAGCAATACAAGGCGCAGCGTCCGGAGACTCCGGAGGATATTAAGAAAGCGGTGCCGGTAATCAAGCAGCTTCTGGAGGCGATGAACATACCGGTTCTTGAGGTACCCGGTTTTGAGGCGGATGACGTGATCGGCACGCTGTCCAAGAGAGGCGAGGAGGCAGGTTTTGAGGTCTATATGGCTACTCCGGACAAGGACTACGGCCAGCTGGTGACCGACCATGTGTTCATGTACCGTCCGCGGCATACCGGCGGTTTTGAGTTGATGGGCCCCAAAGAGGTATGCGACAAATACGGACTGCAGCACCAAGACCAAGTGATCGATCTGCTGGGGCTGATGGGAGATGCCAGCGACAATATACCCGGGTGCAAGGGAGTAGGAGAGAAGACGGCTGTGGCTTTGCTGCAGCAGTTCGGGTCTATTGACAACATGCTGGCTCATACAGACCAGATCAAAGGCGCCCTCCGCACCAAAGTGGAGAGCCAGACGGAAGAGATCAAGTTCTCCCGTTTTCTGGCTACTATCCGCACGGATGTACCCATTGCGCTGGACGAAGCGCTTCTGGCGAAGAAAGAGCCGGATACAGAAGCACTGGCGTCGCTCTATCGCGAACTGGAGTTCAACTCCCTCTTACGCAAACTCGGCACCTCCGGCTCTACTAGTCCTACTAGTCCTTCTAGTTCTACTAGTTCTACTAGTTCGACTAGTTCCCCTATTTCCCCCGCTAAGCCTGCCAAGGCTCCCAAACCCGCCGACCCGAACCAGTTGGATCTCTTTGCAGCGGAGGCTTCCCCCGTCACCGGTAACCCGTCACCCGTAACCGGTCACCCGTCCCCCGTCACCGGTAACCCGTCACCCGTAACCGATACAATAGAAGCCCGTCTGTGTCAGTATCTGCTCAACCCCGAGGTGGCATTCAACCCGTATAAAGAGCCGGACTGGGAGGCGTTGAAGGCGGATGCGGATCTATGGAATCTATATAATGAAGTGGAGCTTCCGCTGGTGCCTGTACTGCGTGAGATGGAGGCCGCCGGAGTGCGAATTGACGTCGCGCAACTGAAGCAGGCGGAGACAACCTTGACAGAAGAACTGAACGGTCTGGAGCAACGGATTTACGACCTGGCAGGCGAGACATTCAATATCAACAGTCCCAAGCAAGTGGGAGAGTTGCTGTTCGACAAACTCAAACTGGACTCCAAGGCGAAGAAATCCAAGACAGGACAGTATTCTACTTCGGAAGAAGTGCTGGCAGGACTGAAGGAAAAACATGAGATCGTGTCCCTTATTCTGGAACAGCGCGAGCTGAAGAAACTGATCTCTACCTATATCGCTGCGCTTCCGGGGTATATTGACCCGAAGGACGGCAAGATCCACACGACCTATAACCAGACAGTGACGGCAACGGGTCGTTTGAGCAGCAGCAATCCGAACCTGCAGAACCTTCCTATCCGGTCGGAGCGCGGACGGTTTATCCGCGAAGCGGTCATTCCCGACGAGGGCTGTCTGTTCCTGAGCGCCGACTATAGCCAGATAGAGCTGCGTCTCATGGCGCATTTCAGCCAGGACGAGCATATGTTAGCGGCATTCCGGACGGGGCAGGACATCCATGCCGCTACGGCTGCGAAGATTTACGGTCTGCCCATCGAGCAGGTCTCCAAGGACCAGCGCCGGAAAGCCAAGACCGCCAATTTCGGTATTATTTACGGTATCTCGGCTTTTGGCCTGGCGCAGCAGCTGGATTGCAGCCGGTCGGAGGCGAAGCAGTTGATAGACGACTATTTCGCCGCTTTCCCGCGCGTGATCAGTTATATAGAGAGCCAGAAAGAACTGGCGCGTTCACGCGGCTATGCCGAGACGCTCTTCGGACGCAAACGCTACCTGCCGGACATACATTCCCATAACGCAACCGTCCGTTCTTTCGCGGAACGGAATGCGGTCAATGCGCCTATACAGGGTACTGCTGCCGACATCATCAAGATGGCAATGGTCTCTATCCACCGGCGGCTGAAAGAAGAGGGTCTGCAGGCGCAGATGATCATGCAGGTGCATGACGAACTGAATTTCAACGTACCGGAGCCAGAAGTGGACCGCGTGCGCGAGATAGTGGTCTCCGAGATGCAGAACGCAGTCCATCTGTCCATCCCGTTAATAGCCGAATGCGGCGTAGGAAAGAACTGGCTCGAAGCACACTAAGTCATTTACCATTTAGTCATTTACCATTTAGTCATTTACCTTTTAGTCATTTACCATTTAGTCATTTACAATTTGGTCATTTACCAAAACTTCTTTAAACTTTAAACTCCAAAACTTCTTTCAACTTTAAACTTTAAAACTTCTTTCAACTTTCAACTATCAACTTTCAACTATCAACTTTAAACTCCCATGCTTCTTTCAACTTTCCATACGGCTTCAGCCGATCGTTCGAGGCTTAGCCGAGATAAGAACTTTCAACTTTCAACTATCAACTATCAACTTTAAACTCCCATGCTTCTTTCAACTTTCCATACGGCTTTAGCCGATCGTTCGA
>JAFUUZ010000048.1 GCA_017471285.1 Paludibacteraceae bacterium
ACCCGCCGGAAGGATCTGAACAAGATCTCCCAGGACCAGCTGGACTTCATCGCCCAGAAGGACCTCGCCACCGGCAAACGCACCATGACGGCGTACCTGTGGAAAGTATGCGGCGAGGAGTACGACGCGGCGCACAACGGTTAAGCGCGGCGAAGCCGCTGTTTAGTGCGAGCGGGGCTTGCTGTTGAGCGAGCTCCGCTCTGTTTAGCGCTTCGCTGTTTAACCGCCGCAGGCTCTCCACCCACTCCGTGCACTTCTCGCGCATCCTTGCGCGAGCTCCGCTCTGTGTAGCGCTTCGCTGTTTAACCGCGCAGCACTCAACCGCCGCAGGCACTCAACAGCGACCAAAGGTCGCACTCAACCGCGTAGCACTCATAAACAAAAAGAAAGCGGCGCAAATGCGTCGCTTCTTCTTTGAGCTAACAAGTTCTGATTACTCAGCAACCTCAACAGCCTCAACAACCTCAACGGTGTCGTGGTTGCAAGTGTCCTGGGCGCATTTTTTCTCGCAGCACTTGTTGCCGCAGCTCATTGCTACAAAAGCAACAGCTACGATAAGAAGCATTTTCTTCATAAATTTTAAGATTTTAAAATTTCTGGAGCTTTGGCTTCGTCGAGTAGTGTAAGTAACTTACACTCGACTAGCACAAACCTTCATACTTTTAGTTAGTTAATAAAGCTTTATTTTTCTATTTTTCCGCAAAAACGCGAAAATCGGTGCAAAAGTACTACTTTTTTGCGATATATCCAAAAAAAAATGTATTTTTGTACAATAAATTTTGCATTTTGCTATTGAATACTGCATTTTTGGTGTTACACACAGATTTATATAATAAAAAAAAGCGACCCGAAGACCGCTTCATGTGAGATGATCTCACAAGTAAAATAGTGCTTACTTGTTTTTCTCAACCTCATCTGCTACATCGTGACCGAGTTCGATAGCACGCTCGATAAGAGAAGCCTCTTTCTGAGCCTGTGTCTCTTCCTGTGCCGGTGCTTCAGCTGCTGCGGGAGCGGGTGCCGGAGCCTCTACTGCTGCAGGTGCCGGAGCGGCCTCTTCTGCTTTCTCTGCCTCTTTGTTTGCGCAGCTGAGTGCAGCCATTGCAACAGCTACCATAAGAATAACTTTCTTCATAAATTTTAAAAATTTAAAAGTTAATAAAGCTTTATTTTACTTTTTGTTTCGCCTTTTTGCGAAAAACGGTGCAAAAATACTATCTTTTTTGCATATATCCAAAAAAAATTGTAATTTTGCGCAGTAAATTGTATTTTTTATGAAAAAATTGAGTTTTTTCGATAAGTCCGACTTCAAGTTCGTCGGGTGGAATATCCTTTTGGCTGTTGTTCTGGGTATCGGTATCCTTGTTGCCTTAATCGCTTATCTGAAGCGTTATACGGAGCATGGCATAGAGGTGGAAGTAGCCGATGTACGCGGATTGGTAGAAGCAGAGGCAGTGCCTGTACTGGCGGAACAGGGATTGCATCTGGTCATTGTGGACTCCACCTATTCGGACAAAGTGCCGTTTGGCACGATTGTAGATCAGGACCCCAAGCCGGACTCTCATGCCAAACACGGACGCGCTGTATATGTTACAATCAACGCTACTACGAAACGCCAGGTGACCATGCCGAACCTGCAAGATATCAGTTACCGCCAGGCGGAGACCACTCTCCGCGGCATGGGTCTGCAGGTGGACACCGTCTATGACTATGAGCCTTCCGAATTCAGAGATCTGGTGCTGGATGTCAAATGCAACGGCGTCAGTGTACAGCCGGGAGAGAAACTGGCGGTAGGAACGAAAGTGCGGCTGGTTGTAGGCTTCGGCCGTGGTACAGAAGAGGTGGAAGTGCCGTCCGTCATCGGCTTGACGCTGCAGGACGCACGGAGTCTGTTGCTCAGACACCGGCTCACCGTAGGAGCGGTAATATACGACGAACCGGAAGAAGAAGGCGTTATACAATATATCTACCGCCAGACCCCGAACGCAGGCGAGAGGCTGATAGAGGGAGAGACCGTTGCTTTGCGGCTGTCTAAAGACATAGAGAAAGCGGCAAGCGGAGGTGATACACATACCGAAGAAGATACATGGTTCTAGATCCGGATATAGAAAACGAAGAGTTGTGGGAGCGATGGCGGTGCGAGGTAGATAAGGGTCAGGGAAAAGAACGGATAGACAAATATCTCGCAGAGCACATGACCAATACCAGCCGCAACCGTATCCAAACGGCTGCGGATGCAGGCAACATATGGGTTAACGGAAAAGCGGTTGCCTCCAATTACCGTGTCAAACCCGGAGATATAATCCAAGTGCTGCTGGATCATGAACCCCATGATTTCACCATTACGCCGGAAGACATTCCTCTCAATATCGTATATGAAGACGAGGACCTGCTGGTGGTCAATAAACCGGCAGGATTAGTTGTTCATCCCGGTCACGGCAATTACGAGCACACGCTCCTGCACGCTCTCGCCTGGCATTTCGAGCACAATAACCAAATGGCAAATGACCAGATGGTAGATATAAACGATCCTTCCATCGGTCTGGTCCACAGGATAGACAAAGACACATCCGGCCTTCTGTTGATTGCCAAGACGCCGGAAGCCAAGACGCATCTCGCCAAGCAGTTTTTTGACCATACGACGGAGCGGACCTACAACGCGCTTGTCTGGGGTACGTTCAAGGAAGCCTGCGGCACCGTCGAAGGCGCGCTTGCGCGGGATAACAGAGACAGAACCCTATACAGGGTTTGGGACCCGGAAGAGTGCCCTCAAGCTAAAGAAGCGGTCACTCACTGGCGGGTTTTGGAACAGTTTTTGTACGTCACTCTGGTGGAGTGCCGTTTGGAAACAGGCCGTACCCACCAGATACGCGTGCATATGAAGCATATAGGGCACCCTCTTTTCGGGGATGAGAAATACGGCGGGTGCGAGATTCTGAAAGGACTCCGTACACAAAAATACCGGCAATATATCGAGAATTGCTTTGCGCTCTGTCCACGCCAGGCGCTGCACGCCAAGACCCTTGGTTTCACCCACCCGCGGACAGGCGAACGCATGTTCTTCGACAGCGAATGGCCGGAAGATATGACCAACCTTATCAACAAATGGAGAAATTATGAGCCAAATACTTTGGGTTGATGATGAGATAGACTTGTTGCAACCGTATATCATTTATCTGAAAGGAAAAAACTACAACGTAACAACAGCCTCCAACGGCGAGGACGCTGTTGATATTGTCCAAAACGGGCAGTTTGATATTATCTTTCTTGACGAGAACATGCCGGGTATGAACGGGTTGGAGACGCTGCAGGAGATAAAACGTCTGCGTCCGGAAATACCCGTGGTGATGATCACTAAAAGCGAAGAAGAGCATATCATGGAGCAGGCTATCGGAGAGAAGATAGCCGACTATCTCATCAAGCCCGTCAATCCCTCCCAGATCCTCTTGTGCCTCAAGAAACATATCCACCAACAGGAGATCGTAACGGAACAGGTGCAGCAGAGTTACCGCCAGGAATGGAGCGACATCACCTATCTCATTGATACCGCTTCCACTATCGAGGAATGGCAGGCTATCGAGCGCCTGCTCAGCAAATGGGATTTGGAACTTGCCGGTTTGGAACCCGAGCAAGGCGGTCATTCGGGCATGCACAGCCTGATCGAAGATCAACGTACGCAGGCTAATGCTGCGTTTGCCAAATGGATATCCAAGAACTACGTGTCGATAGTAGAAAGCAGAAAGACCGCTTCGCCCAAAGACGCAAGCATGATTATGTCGCCGGACGTGATGAAGCATGCTGTCTTCCCGCTTCTGGACAAGGGAGAGAAAGTGTTGCTCTGCGTCATTGATAACTTCCGTTACGACCAATGGAAGATGATCCAGCCGCTGATAAGTGAGTTCTATTCCATCCGTACGGAGGAGCAATATACCTCTATCCTGCCTACCGCCACGCAATATGCCCGGAATGCTATTTTCTCCGGTCTGCTGCCGTTGCAGATACAGGAGATGTATCCGCAATACTGGGTGGAAGAAGGGGACGAAGATAGCAAGAACCAGTATGAGAAAGAGTTGGTTCAGACCCTGCTTGACCGCTATCGCAGAAGAGAGAGTTTCAACTATTGGAAGGTGAACGAAAGCGATTTCTGCGAACGGGTCATCCAGCAACTCAAGGGAGTGCAAGCACCGCTGAATATCGTTGTACTCAATTTCATAGACATGCTCTCCCATTCCCGTACGGAGAGTAAGATCATGCGGGAGTTAGCGAACGACGAAGCGGCTTACCGCAGCCTGACTCTCAGCTGGTTCAGACATTCGCCTACCTATGAATTGCTGCGGCTTGCTGCCGAACGCGGATTTACACTGGTTCTCACAACGGACCATGGTACCACCCGTGTCAAAAACGCTATACAAATCATTGCTGACAAAAACACCAATACGAACATCCGCTACAAGGTAGGCAAAGCACTTAATTGCAGTTCGAAGAATGTCATGACTATTGACCAGCCGAAACGCGCCGGCTTGCCATGCCCGAATGTGAGCAGCAGTTATATGTTCTGTACGGGCAGTGATTTCTTTGCGTACCCGAACCAGTTTAATTACTACGCGCAATACTTCCGCAATACATTCCAGCATGGCGGTATATCGCTGGAAGAAATGATTGTTCCCCTGGTTACTTTGGTGCCTAAGAGTCATTAAGATGCTGGATTTTATTCTTATAGCTATCACTGTTCTGACCTGGAACACGGGTCGTATGGGTGAATTCAAAAAACCTGAGAAGAACGAAGTATTGCAATACTTGCTGTCTCAGGATGCCGACGTGGTATGTCTGCAGGAAGTGGATGTATATAAGAACGAAGAGTTTCTCACGCTGCCGGATGTCAAACGCACGCTAAGCAAGAAATATCCTTATTCGTATATCGATTTCTCGGTCTATAACAAACGCCACCAGTACGGCACGATGGTATGGGCGAAATATCCGCTAATCAACAAACACAGTATCCATTACGAAACAAGCGGCAACCTGTCCAACCGGTGCGACATGGTTATCGGGACGGATACATTCCGGATTATAAACAACCACCTGGAGTCCTACAAGTTTACCACAGAAGACTTGGCTGAGATAGAATCCATACGTGACTACAAAGGTATCCGTGCCGCTATCAGACGCCTCAAAGCCAAATGGGACCGGGCTATCCCCCTGCGGGAGAATCAGGCGCGGGTGGTACGCAAAGAGATAGATGAAAGTCCCTACCCGGTTATTGTGGTAGGCGATTTCAACTCTCCTTCCCTCGGTTTCGCTTACCGGCATATAAGCGAGAACTTACATGACGCATGGAACGAAACCCACTATTTCTGGCAAAGAGGAACCACTTGCGAAAAAGAAGGAATAGGAGTGCGGATTGACTATATCCTGTGTTCCGACCCGCTACAGCCAAAGCAATGCGTCGTTCCGGACGCCCCCGGATCCGATCATAAACCTGTCGTCGCAACGTTGGCATGGTAAATACAATATATCTATGAAGAAATACCTCATTCTCGGCTTGGTTATGTTAGCCTCATGTAGTACAAAAAGTCCGTTGAAACCGGACGAATCTGCACCTCGCGGCGTACAGCAGGCAGCAGCGTTATGGACAGAAAAAGACGGCACACCGCAAGATTTTGACCGATTGGTAGCAGATTATTACTGCGCCACGGACAGCGAACGGCTTGTTCTTTTTGAATCACTGAGCAGGATTTTTGAACAAGTATATCAATCGGCAGATATGCTTACCGTGGAACTATTGCGCCCTACCCAACTGACCAACGCTGCAGAACCTCAAGAGCCGGACTGGATTATGTCCGGCTACAGTCCGCTGGCGCATTTCTCGGATGATATGTTTGACAACAAACTGGCATTCATCACTATCATCAATTTCCCGCATTACAGTCTGGAAGAGAAAAACCGTCTGGGCAAGGAATGGAGCCGGCAGGAATGGGCGTACGCGCGTATGGGAGACATATTTACCACCCGCGTGCCGGCAGAAGTAAACACACGCATGGCGCAAGCGCTGGCAGAAGCGGAGAACTATATCGCTGATTATAATATCTACATGGGAAATCTCCGCACGGAGGATGGCCGGCAACTATGGGATGATGACAAGATACTGCTCAGCCACTGGAACCTGCGCGACGAACTGAAAGCATTGTATCAATCGGACAACCTGGAGGCAAGAGGACGAAACCGTGAGAAACAGGAGATGATTTGCAGGGTGATGCAGCGTATAGTGGACCAGTCTATTCCTGCCGAAGCCATCAATAATCCCGATTATATATGGCAGCCTTATTCCGATGAAACCGGAGGTAATGAACCTTACACACGGTACCGGAAGATACTGGATATCGCCCATGCTTATTTTGCAGAAGATGCCTATTGCCCCTCCGCACCGACAGGTATCCGGCGTAATTTTGAGGAAGGAGTAGAGATCCCGGCAGCGGAGCTGGATAGTCTCTTCCGCGCACTGATAGGATCGAAGCAGGTGGCTCAGGTTGCAGCCGTTATCAAAGAGCGGCTGGAACGCGATCTGCGTCCGTACGATATATGGTATGACGGGTTCAAAGCAAGAGCCAGCCTGAACGAAGACGCCCTGAGTGCGCAGACACGGAAACTATATCCGGACGCCAATGCCTTTGCAGCAGATATGCGGCGGCTGCTGACGAAGATGGGATTTTATTCCGAAGACGCCCGTCGCATAGCGCAGCATATAGCGGTAGAGCCGGCACGCGGTTCGGGACACGCATGGCCTTCTTTGGGACGCAAGGAAGATGCGCGTTTGCGTACTAGAATACCTGAAAACGGTATGGATTACAAGGGATACAACATCGCCGTACATGAGTTCGGCCATTGCGTGGAGCAAGTGCTGGATATGTATTTTATTGATCACTATATGCTGTCCGGCGTACCCAATACAGCCTATACCGAGGCTTCCGCTTTTCTCTGGCAGCACCGGGATCTGCAACTTCTGCCGGACGGACAAATGGGCAACGGCATCAATAATCCGGACGAAGTGCTGGACCAGTTCTGGTCGATGTACGAGATCATGGGAGTCAGTCTGGTAGATATGCGGATGTGGCAATGGATATACGCTCATCCCAAGGCAAGCCCGCAAGAACTATGTGAAGCAACGATACAGATTGCCAAAGAGGTATGGAATGAATACTACGAACCGGTATTAGGCGAACACGACTGTACCTTACTGGCTGTTTACAGCCATATGGTGAATGCTCCGATGTACTTGCCCAATTATCCGTTGGGACATATCGTACAATACCAGTTGGAGGAGCACCTGGCACAATACAAGACGCAGCAGGAGTTCGCGCAGGAATATATGCGTATATACCGCTTGGGAAGACTGACTCCGAAGGAGTGGATGATCCAGGCAGTAGGCGAAGCACCGTCTATTGATCCTATACTCCGCGCAGTGGATACACTCTGCGGAGAGACTCAAAGGCAGTAGGGTCTTTCTTGAGAGAATCGGAGATTCGGGACAGCCATCCGGGCGCCGAGTCTCCTTTTTGTATGGAGGCAG
>JAFUUZ010000049.1 GCA_017471285.1 Paludibacteraceae bacterium
CACGATTTATCATATAGGATCTGATGCACACGCACACGGGATACTTCTATCGGCCGCAAGAGAGAAGTATAAACCAACCGGCAAACAATTCGCATGGCTGGATTATTTTCTGCAAAATACTGATCTATCTTTGTCCGGATCTGCTTAGGTATCAGAGTGCGCTTCTTTTTAGCCTCTCGCTTTGGCTTGATCGTCTCGAAAGGATTCTCTTTAGCATAGCACTTATCGATGCACCAAGCGAAAAACGCCCGGCCGAGTTTTAGGTTATTATTATACGTACGCTCACTTACATGTCCGGAACACTGCGCGCGCTTCTTCGATTTGTTTACGACAGCACTATCTCCGGCCCAAATATGATCCATGAACTGAATAGCTATTACCTTGGTAAAAAGCGCACAGTTACATTGAGGATAATTTTTCTCCACCCAACTTTTCAACCGGATACAGAAGGATCTGTATGCCATCATTGTGTTTTTAGCCAATGAACTTTGTTTCTCCCGGATGTACTGATCGATAACTTGAGCGATGGGTACGTACTCGCGCGTATTCACCACCTCGCCGATGGGCGACCAGCCGCCGGCTAATTTCACATTCAGCTTACAGATAATACTGGTGGCGTACTCCTTAAAATCCTTAACAGAAGTGAACCGCTTGCGGATCCTGTTTAGTTTTATAGTACGCCGGACATAACCACCGGATAGGTGGTCAAAGAAATAGTACTCGATTATATACCCATGCGAATTTTTCCGTAGGACCGCAGGGATATAAGGGGTAATCGTGTGCGCGGAAATTGTAGGCATTTTTTTTCTTACCCAGTTTTTGATAACCAGGCAAGAAAAATCATACCAGAAAATTTATGTGCCGATTTTGTGCCGATATTTTTAGCATTTCATCGGCTGACGCCTTATTATTTAAGGCTTTGAGCCACTTCCCGGACTCGAACCGGGGACCTACGCATTACGAATGCGTTGCTCTACCAACTGAGCCAAAGTGGCTTGGAAGTGCAAAAGCGGGTGCAAAAGTACTGCTTTTTTTTGATATATGCAAATTTTTTTGCAATTATTTTGCATATGTGGTATAATTTTTGTACCTTTGCAACCGAAACAGTTCAATACACATGAAGAAAATCGGTGCTATACTATTTTTGTTAACCCTCTGTATAGGATCTTTTGCTCAAACACATTCCCGTGTGCTCAACGAGCAGATACGTACGCTTCGTGTGGAACGTAAATTGCTGAGTCTTGATAACGGCATCCTGGACGGTACAGATCCGGAGAACACATTGCATATCTCTTTTGACGAGATGAGCCACGATGTGCATCTATACACCTATAGTGTGCATATGCTCAATAGCGAATTGCTCAGCGGAGAATATCTCAGGGGATTTACGACGCAGGATATAACCGGGTATGAACATTCTCTCAACACCAGCCGCGAATATACGCATTATTGGTTTGATTTCCCGAACGAAGACATGGCCCTGACCAAGAGCGGCAATTACCGCCTCTCGATATACGAGGACGGCAATCCGGAGAACAAGGTGGCGGAGATCGATTTCTGTGTGGTTGAGCCGATAGTGAAGATAGATGCCCAAGTGCGGAGCCACACGGATATTGAGTTTAACGGGAGATACCAGCAAGTGGATATTGATCTGGATATGCAGAAGGCAGATATTACTTTCCAACCCTCTGAATTTCGACTGGTAGTGACCCAGAACAACAGGACCGACAATGCCATAACGCTCACGCAACCCACATTTATTGAACCCAAGCGCCTGCGGTATATCAATAATAAAAACCTCATTTTTGAAGCGGGAAACGAGTATCACCATTTCGACGCTTTCTCCTGTTTCTACGCCGGCTATGGCATCGACCGCGTGTTCTATGAGGTGGGTGACTACCATGCGATTCTTTTGCCTAACGAGATCGCAAGCGGCCAGTATATCCATGAGTTTGACTCGGACGGACGCTTTGTAGTGAACGCCGAACGTACATCCGACAGTGACACGGAGGCGGAATATATGTGGGTGTATTGGACGCTTCCGGCGGAGAAGCCTTGGTTTGACGGGGCTGTATATGTGGGAGGAGATATTTTCTGTAACGAAATGAGCCTGCGCAACCGGATGCAATATGACAACGACGCCAAGTGCTACTGGCTTACTGCGCTCGTCAAACAGGGTGGGTATGATTATCAGTATTGGTTTGTTCCAAAGGAGCCGAAGGGCGAAAGCCGAAGCCCGAAAGCCAATACAACTACCACTCAGCGAACGGACGGCAGTTATTGGCAGACGGAGAATGAATATGCCGTCTATGTCTATTGGCGGCCGTTCGGAGCCAGATACGAGAGACTCGTCGGCGTGAGCATACAAAAATCGACACTCTGATAACAGGAGTGCCGATTTTTGTTTCGGAGAGAACCAAGCCGGGATTAGTCTTCAATACGGATGAACTTGCCTTTCTTGCTGAAAACCAGTTCCATATCGTTGTTCAGTTCCACTTTCTGTATATGGTCTTTCTCGTATTCCGTAACAACCGCATTGGGTAGAATCTCCTTGATGTATTCCGTGATCGCTTCGGGCAGAAACTTCTCTGCAACGCCGTTCTGATTCTCGATCTTGCTCAGTTGGCCCTTTTGGTCGTACTCTGCTTTCGTGCCGTCCGCTATCATGAATGTGTATTCATAATTGCGGAATTTTTTCTCAACGGTAATAAACTGGATATCGCTCTCCTGGAAACTCTTCAATACCTCCTGTTTAACGGGGTCCGGCAGATTTTTCAAGGCAACAGGTTGTTTCCCGCGGGCGAAAACACCCAGACAAAGCATACTCAGAAGTATGACTGCAACACTAATACGTTTCATCTTTTGTTTTTACGATTTTGGTTATACAATCGGTTATTTCTGCAGCCGGGCCTGAATAGCCTTGCTCTCTGCTTCGTAGCCCGGTTTGTTGAGCAATGCGAACATGTTCTTCTTGTATGCCTCTACGCCGGGTTGGTTAAACGGATTGACGCCCAGAACATAGCCCGAGATACCGCATCCGCGCTCGAAGAAATAGATAAACTGGCCGATATTGTACTCGTCTATTTTCTCAAAACTGATATGGATATTGGGCACGCCGCCGTCCACGTGGGCTAACTGGGTTCCCAACTCTGCCATTTTATTGACTTCATCCACACGTTTGCCTGCGAGGAAATTGAGGCCGTCGAGGTTCTCTTTATCCTCCGGAACAAGAACGGTCTTGTTGGCTTTCTCAATGGAGATCACGGTCTCGAAGATCGTACGCTCGCCGTCTTGGATCCACTGACCCATAGAGTGCAGATCCGTTGTGAAATCCACGGAAGCCGGGAAAATAGCCTTGTGGTCTTTTCCCTCCGATTCGCCGTACAGTTGTTTCCACCACTCGCTGAAATAATGCAGTTTCGGGTTGAAGTTGACGAGAATCTCGATTTTCTTGCCGCTCTGGTAGAGTGCGTTACGCATAGCTGCATATTGGCATGCCGGGTTCTCTGCGTACGGCACTTTGACGTCCGTTGCTTTCTCCATATCCTGGGCGCCGCGAACAAGTGCTTTGATGTCGCCTCCGGCTACTGCAATCGGCAGCAGACCTACCGGCGTGAGAACGGAGAAGCGGCCGCCTACGTTATCAGGGATGACGAAGGTCTTGTATCCCTCTTTCGTGGCGAGGCTGCGGAGAGCACCTTTCGCGCGGTCGGTAACGGCTACGATACGGTGCTTGGCTTCCTCTTTGCCTACCTGTTTCTCCAGCATGGTCTTCAAGAGACGGAATGCCAGCGCGGTCTCGGTCGTGGTGCCGGATTTGGAGATGTTGATGATCCCGAACTGTTTGTCAGAGATGAACTCCATCAGTTCTGCCAGATAATCCTCTCCGATATTGTTGCCGGCATAAACGACATACGGGTTCTTGCGGTCTTTGGCTACGAAGGCGTCAAAAGCCGAACTCAGTGCCTCATTCACAGCGCGGGCACCCAGATACGAACCTCCGATACCTGCTACAATCACTACCTCGCAACGCTTGCGTAACTCATCCGCTGAGACCTGTATTTCAGCGAGAAACTCATCCGTAATAGAGGAGGGAAGATGTACCCATCCGATGTAATCATTGCCGGCTCCTTGGCCGTTCTCCAGTAAGAGGTTGGCTGCCTCTGTTTGAGACTCCAGTTGTTTTAACGCAGTGGCTTCAACAAAGCCTGCTGCATTTTTCAGACAGATTTGCATATTATTGTAATTTTGTTGTTAGTGACTTGATAATTGGTTTCGCTTTCTGGCGGTTGTACAGTATCTCGTACATGGCGTCCACGATGGGAAGAGCTACCTGCATCCGTTGGTTCGCCTCGTGGATGGCTTTGGTGCCGTAATATCCTTCGGCTACCATCTCCATCTCCATCTGCGCGGCTTTCACGGAATAGCCGAGACCGAGCATCTGACCGAACTGCCTGTTGCGGCTGAACTGGGAATAGCCGGTGACCAGTACGTCGCCCAGATAACCGCTCATGGTGATGTCGCGGGGGACATTGCTCATCGCGGTCGCAAAACGCTGGATCTCCTGGATGGCGTTGCTCAGCAGTACGGCTTGGAAATTATCGCCGTAATGCAGGGCTTGGCACATACCGGCGGCGATAGCGTAGATATTTTTCATCACAGAGCTGTATTCCAAACCGATAACATCGCTGGAAATGGTGGTACGAACGTATTGGGTCTGGAATAGTTTGGACCATATCTCCGCGTTTGAGCGGTTTTCGCAACCGATAGTGAGGTAGCTCAGCCTCTCCAGCGCAATCTCCTCTGCATGACACGGACCTGCTATCACGCCCAGCTGGTCCATAGGGATACCGAAACGGTCATGCAGATAATCCGTGACAATCACATTCTCGTCGGGAATCATACCTTTGACGGCTGAAATGACTACTTTGTGAGTCATGTCACGGCGGATCTTGTTGAGCGACTGTTTCACATAGGGCGAAGGAATCGCAAGAATCAGCACGTCTGATTGTGCCACGGTCTGGTTGATGTCCGATGAAAAATGAATCCGGCTCACGTCAAAACTGGCGGCACCGAGATACGTAGGGTTCTTGCCCGTGGAGATAAACTCGTCTATCACTTCCTGGCGGCGGATGAACCAGTTGATATCGCCTTGGTTCTGCATGACAATCTTGGCTAATGCCGTTGCCCAACTGCCCGAACCGAGAATAGCTATTTTACGATACATAATTCTCAATTCTCAATTCTCAATTCTCAATTAGCCTCCGGCTTCATCGTCGGGAAGAGCAGCACTTCTTGGATCGTCGGCTGACCGGTCATCAGGATGGCCAGACGGTCTATACCTATTCCGATACCGGAAGTAGGCGGCATACCATATTCCAACGCGCGCATGAAGTCATGGTCGATCACCATTGCTTCGTCGTCGCCCTTGTCGGCAAGCTTCATCTGCTCTACGAAGCGGTTGTATTGGTCAATCGGATCGTTCAGTTCCGAATAGGCGTTCGCTAACTCTTTGCCGTTCACCATCAGCTCGAATCGCTCGGTCAGACCGGGTTTCGAGCGGTGCATCTTCGTCAGAGGAGACATCTCTACCGGGTAGTCGGTAATGAAAGTCGGCTGGATGAAAGTGCCTTCGCAGGTCTCGCCGAAGATCTCGTCAATCAGTTTGCCTTTGCCCATATGCTCGGTGTCTTCCACACCCAGTTTCTTTGCCTCTGCGCGGATGGCATCCTCGTCCATCGAAGCCAGATCCAGACCCGTCTTCTCTTTAATCGCGTCCAGAATAGGCAGACGGCGGTATGGAGCCTTGAAATCAATCTCGTTCTCGCCTACCTTCACTTTGGTTGTGCCGTTCACGGCGATAGCTATCTTCTCCAGCAACTGCTCCGTGAAGCCCATCATCCAGTTATAATCCTTATATTGTACGTACAGCTCCATGCAGGTGAACTCCGGGTTGTGGCTGCGGTCCATACCTTCGTTGCGGAAGTTACGGCCGATCTCATACACGCCCTCGAAACCGCCTACAATCAGTCGTTTCAGATACAGCTCCGTCGCGATACGTAGGTACATATCTACGTCCAGCGAGTTATGATGGGTGATGAACGGACGGGCACTTGCACCGCCGGCTATCTGTTGCAGGATAGGGGTCTCCACCTCGGTGTAACCTGCCTCGTCGAATACCTGGCGCATAGTCCTTAGAATAGTCGCGCGTTTGAGGAACGTCTCTTTGACACCGTCGTTGACAATCAGATCCACGTAACGCTGGCGGTAACGCTGCTCCGGATCGTTGAAGCCGTCGTAAGCCACGCCGTCTTTGTATTTGACGATAGGCAGCGGACGCAGACTCTTTGCAAGTACCGTCAGTTTCTTTGCATGAACGCTTATCTCGCCCATCTGCGTGCGGAAGACGAAACCCTCGATACCGATGAAATCGCCGATATCCAGCAGTTTTTTGAATACCACGTTGTACATCTGCTGCTCCACGGTCAAAGGCGCAGCTTCTCCCCCCTCTGAGGTTGAGTTATATTCTCCCTCCCTTGAGGGGTGAAGAACTCCGCTCGATCGAGCGTCCTGTGGACGGTCGTAGAACTCCCCCGGGGTGGGGTTTTGAATATCATCCCTGCTGACATACACCTGAATACGTCCTTTGGAATCTTGGATCTCGATGAAAGAGGCCTTTCCCATGATACGTTTGCTCATCAGACGACCCGCAATACGTACTTCATCCCCTGTGTGCCATTCCTTTACCCCGCAAGGCTCATTCTCCCCTCTTGAGGAGGGGGCGGGGGAGGTTTCTCCCTCTCCTTGAGGGGAGGGTTGGGGTGGGGTTTGTTCATCCACAAACCCTTTCTTGATATCCGTTGAATACCCTGTTACTTCGTACTCGGCCGCAGGGTAGGGATCAATGCCCATATCACGCATGGCTTGCAGACTCTGCCGCCGTACTTGTTCTTGTTCGCTTAAATTTTCCATTATCTTTTATATTATATTTAGTCCTGTTTTTAAGGCGTTATGTGCGTTTTGGCGCATAGTACCCATTTTCGGTGCAAAGGTAATACATTTTTTCCATATATGCAAATTTTTTAATAAAAAATGTATGCGCGCTTGCGTGTATGAGATTTTTTTTGTACTTTTGTAGCCGATTTTAGTTTGCCGTAAAAGGTACAAAATGCGAATCACAAATCGTTAAACCACAAAAGTATTAGTCTTATGGACAAACAAACACAAGCGTACGTGGATCAATTTATGGCTGAATTGATCGCCAAAAACCCCAGTGAGAGCGAGTTTCACCAGGCAGTAAAAGAAGTAGTGGAGTCGGTGGCTCCGATGATCATGGCGTATCCCTATCTGCGAGAGCAGAAAGTAATGGAGCGTATCGTCGAGCCTGAACGCGTGATTATGTTCCGCGTGCCGTGGATGGATGACCAGGGCGAAGTGCAAATCAACCGCGGTTTCCGTGTGCAGATGAACTCCGCTATCGGTCCGTACAAAGGCGGTATCCGTTTCCATGCCTCTGTAAACCTGAGTATCATGAAGTTCCTTGCGTTCGAGCAGACCTTCAAGAACGCCCTCACAACCCTGCCGATGGGCGGCGCCAAGGGCGGTTCGGACTTCTCGCCGCGCGGTAAATCGGATGCAGAAGTGATGCGTTTCTGCCAGTCTTTCATGACCGAACTCCAGCGTCATATAGGGGCTGATACCGACGTGCCGGCAGGTGACATCGGCGTAGGCGGGCGCGAGATAGGCTATATGTTCGGCCAGTACAAGCGTCTGCGTGACGAGTTCACCGGTACGCTGACCGGAAAAGGCCAGACATGGGGCGGCTCTCTCATGCGTCCCGAGGCAACGGGTTACGGAGCTTGCTATTTCGCAGAGGCGATGCTCGCTACCCGTGGAGAATCCTTCAGTGGCAAGCGCGTCTGCATCTCCGGCGCAGGAAACGTAGCGCAGTTTGCGGCGCAAAAGGCAATGCGTCTCGGTGCCAAAGTGCTCACTCTCTCCGATTCCAACGGCTTTATCTACGACGAGGAAGGACTGAACGAGGAGAAACTGAACTATGTCTTCGAACTCAAGAACGTCCGTCGCGGACGTATCAAAGAGTACGTTACCAAATATCCGCAGGCGAAATACTTCGAGGACGAGCGTCCGTGGTCTATCCCGTGCGACATCGCCATGCCGTGTGCAACCCAGAACGAGATAGAGAAAGCCGATGCCGAGAAACTGATGGCGAACGGCTGCTTCTGTGTCTGCGAGGGTGCGAACATGCCTTCGACACCGGAAGCCATTGCAATCTTCCAGAATGCGAAGATTCTCTATAGTCCGGGTAAGGCATCTAACGCCGGCGGCGTAGCTACATCCGGCTTGGAGATGACCCAGAACTCCATGCGCCTCAAATGGACGGCAGAAGAGGTGGACGCCCGTCTCCGTACCATCATGGCGGACATTCACGCAGCCTGCCTCAAATACGGTACCGAACCCGATAACCTCGGTCCCGACGGCAAACCCTATATCAACTACGTCAAGGGTGCCAACATCGCCGGCTTTATGAAAGTGGCAAACGCCATGGTCGAGCAAGGATTAGTATAATCTGCGAGAAAGTGCTTTAGCAATTGAGCAAGGATTAGTATAATCTGCGAGAAAGTCTTCAGCCTTCGAGCAAGGATTAGTATAATACTTGTGAGAAGGTGCTTTAGCAATTGAGCAAGGATTAGTATAATACTTGTGAGAAAGTGCTTTAGCAATTGAGCAAGGATTAGTATAGATGAATACCAACACTTACACATCCCTGATGGAGCGGCGCGTACGGCGCATACTGCTCGTGTGCAACAACTACGACAGCTTCGCGCTGGAGGAGGACGGACGTATAGACGTGCAGATAGCACAGGAATATGCCGAACTCAACCTCTCTAATCCGCCGTCTATTACTCGCGCAGAGACCACTGATGAAGCGCTCGACTTAGTCAAAAGTCAAAAGTCAAAAGCAGAAAGCCACGATGCCGATGCCCCTTTCGACCTTATTATTACTGTCTATAGCGCGGGCGGACTGGATGTGTTTGATTTTGCGGCGGAGAGCAAACGGCTGCTGCCGGATTGTCCGATCGTGCTGCTCTCGTCGTTCAGCAAAGAGGTCTATCGCCGCGTGGAGCAGCAGGACAAGACCAACATCGACTACCTCTTCAACTGGAACAACTCCACCGACCTCATCATCGCTATTATCAAGCTGATTGAGGACCGCATGAACGCCGAGCACGACATCCTCTCCGAGGGCGTGCGGGCAATCCTTCTGGTCGAGGACTCCGTGCGGTATTACTCTACGTATCTGCCGCTGCTCTATAAATTAGTGCTTCACCAAAATCAGATAGCCATCCGCGATGCGCTGAACGAGAAGCAGCAGCTTCTGCGCAAGAGGGCGCGGCCGAAAGTGCTGATGGCTACCTGTTATGACGAAGCCATCGAGCTGTACAACCGCTACAAGGAGAACATCATCGGCGTCATCTCCGATGTGGGATTTGTGCTGCACAAAGGCGAACCCTCATCCGCAGAGAAACTCGATGCCGGCGTGGATTTATGCCGGCTGATCCGGGAAGACAATCCGACGATGCCTTTCCTCATGCAGTCCTCGCAGGAGTCGATGAAAACGGTGGCACGCAAACTCAATGTAGGGTTTGTAGTCAAGAAATCCAAGACGCTGACCCAGGAACTGAGCGCCTATATCGAGCGCGAGTTCGGCTTCGGTGATTTCGTGGCGGTAGATCCGAGGACGGGCAAGGAGATAGGGCGTGCGTCGGATCTGGAGGGCTTTGAACGTATCATCTCTTCGATCTCGTCGGCTGCTTTCCGCCGCCTAAGCGACAATAACTACCTTTCCAAATGGCTTTTTGCCCGCGGACTGTTCGCCATCGGTCATGAGGTACACCAACTCACCATTCAGGACGATGCGGACATAGAGAACATCCGCCAGACGAATATCCGTCTCATTCACGACTACCGTATCAACCAGGCGCTGGGCGTGGTGGCGAAATATGACCCGGAGACCTATAACAGCACGATCTATTTCTCCCGCTGCTGCGACGGTCCGATGGGAGGAAAGGCGCGCGGACTCGCGTTCCTCAACCATATTCTGCAGAAACATGACCTCTTTGACCGGTGGGAGAATATCCGTATTCTGGTGCCCCGGACCATGGTTATTACCACCGATTATTTTGACCGTTTCATCAATGATAACGGTCTGCAATACGTCATCAACGCCGAACTGACGGACGAGGAACTGCTCTCGGAGTTCGTCTCTGCCTCGCTGCCATCTAAACTGGTGCAAGCCCTGCGCCATTTTATCCGTGCTACCAAACGTCCGCTGGCTATCCGTTCGTCCAGCAAACTGGAGGACAACTACTACCAGCCTTTCGCGGGCGTGTATAGTACTTATATGATCCCGCACACGGAGAACGAAGACCAACAGCTCCGTCTGCTCACCAAAGCTATCAAATCGGTCTATGCGTCCGTCTATTTCGCCGCTTCGCGCGGCTACATCCTCTCTACGGGCAATCTGCCGTCCGAAGAGAAGATGGCGATTGTCATGCAGGAAGTGTGCGGTGAGGCGGAAGGGAACTACTATTTCCCCGTCATCTCCGGCGTGGCGCGAAGTGTCAATTTCTATCCGGTGGGCAAAGAGAAACCCGAAGACGGTATTGTCAAGATCGCTTACGGACTCGGAAAAGCCGTAGTCGATGGCGAACAAGTGCTGCGTTTCTCGCCCAAATACCCGAAGAATGTGATGCAGACTTCGACGGTGGATTTAGCAATGCGGGAGACCCAGCAATCGATGCTGGCGCTCTCGCTAAGCCCGGAGAAATTCAAGACTTCCATCGATGATGCCGTCAACCTGGAGCGTATTCCGATACACGACTGCGGACAGTTCGAGAGCCTCAAACTCATCGCCTCGACCTACGACCGCGAGAACATGCGTATCGTCGATTCGTGCTATCCCGACGGACCGCGTATCGTCACTTTTGCGCCGCAACTGAAGTTCAACACTTTCCCGTTGGCAGAGATCATCCGCACGCTCCTTGACATCGCGCAGCAGGAAATCAAATGCCCCGTAGAGATTGAGTTTGCGGTCAATCTGGAGCACGAGCCGCAGATCTTCCACGTACTGCAGATCCGCCCGATTTCATCGGACTCGCTCTCTGCCAAAGTGGAGTGGGAGAGTATCGATGAGACCGGCGCTTTCCTGCGGTCGGGCAGTGCGCTTGGCGTGGGGAAGATCGAAGAAGTGACGGATATCATCTATCTGAAGAAAGAGGCGTTCGATGTGCTCCGGACGCGTGAGATGGCGGCTACTCTCCGCGAGTGGAACAACCGCCTGCGTACCGAAGGACGGCAATACCTGCTTATCGGTTACGGCCGCTGGGGTTCGCAGATTCCTACGCTCGGTGTGCCCGTCCAGTGGAGCGACATCAGCGAGGCGAAAGCGATAGCCGAGTGCAGTCTGGAGAACTTCCGCATCGAACCCTCGCAGGGTTCCCATTTCTTCCAGAACATGACCTCTTTCAACGTCGGCTATATGAATGTGGACCCGTGGGCACGCCCCCTGACGGATGCGTACGACCAGTCCGTCCTCGATGCCCTGCCGGCTCTCGCCGAGACGGATCTCCTCCGCCATGTCCGCCTCGATAAGCCTTTGGAGATGTATATAGACGGCTTCGAGAACAAAGCTATCGTGAAAAAGTAACCGTAATTCTTGCATATATCAAAAAAAAGCAGTAATTTTGTAAGCAAATTCGTATATGCGCGAAAATAGCAAACAATCTATATGACTTTATTACTCCAGATTATTACACTCATCGGTTCCGTGGCAATGCTGATGTACGGAATGAAGGTGATGAGTGAAGGCCTGCAGAAGATGGCAGGTAGCAAGCTGTCCAACGTGCTTGGTACGATGACGACCAACCGCTTCTCGGGCGTGCTCACCGGTGCGTTCATCACCGCGGCGGTTCAGTCTTCCACGGCTACAACGGTCATGACCGTCAGTTTCGTCTCGGCGGGTATTCTCTCGCTGGCGCAAGCTATCTCCGTCATCATGGGTGCCAACATCGGTACGACCTTCACGGCATGGATTATGGTGCTCGGCGGCGGATCGTTCGACCTCCGCTTGGTTGTGTATGCCACTATCGTACTGGCTGTAGCGCTTATCTACACCAAGAAGAACGCCAACCTCGGCGATTTCCTCATCGGTCTGTCGCTCATGCTGCTTGGTCTGACGACCCTGAAAATCAATGCCACCGACATGCACTTGGACGAAATGACGCCGGTTCGCAATTTCTTCATTGCTACTTCGTCATGGGGTTACGGCAGCTATTTCCTCTATCTGTTGGTAGGCGGAATACTGACTTTTGCCGTGCAGAGTTCGGCGGCAATCATGGCAATCACGATGACGCTCTGTTCAACCCACGTGCTGCCTGTCGATATGGGTATCGCGCTGGTGCTGGGTGAGAATATCGGTACGACCATCACCTCCAATGTAGTAGCGCTCTCCGCCTCGGTGCAGGCACGCCGTGCGGCTCTGGCGCACTTGGTGTTTAACCTCTTCGGTGTCGTATGGGTGCTGTGTGTCTTCCGCTGGTTTGTAGGCGGTGTGTGTCGGCTGTGGGGCGTAGATTTCACACCGGGCGTACCATCCGACGTGTCGCCGGACAAACTGAATGCCGTTCTGGCTACCTTCCACACGGCGTTCAACGTAACGAACACGATGATTCTAATCTGGTTCGTGCCGGTTCTGGAGCGCGTAGTGAGCACGATCATTCCGTCCAAGCCGGAACAGAAAGATACGGACAGCCAGCTCAAATTTATCTCCGGCGGTCTGATGTCCACTTCCGAGCTCTCTATCCTCCAGGCATGGAAAGAAGTACACGTCTTTGCCATTCGTGCGCAACGGATGATAGGTATGGTGCATGAGCTCTTCTATGAGAAGGACAACACCCAATTCACCAAGATCTTCTCGCGTATCGAGAAATACGAAGGCATCTGCGACCGAATGGAATACGAGATTGCGCAATACCTCAACCAGGTAGCCGACGGCCGTCTGTCCGACCAGTCCAAGCACGAGGTACACAAGATGCTTCGTATCGTCAGCGAACTGGAGTCCGTGGGTGACGCCAACTACAACCTCTCGCGTTATATCCGCCACAAACACGACGGCAATATTACCTTTACGGCAGAGCAGGAGAAGAACGTCGAGCAGATGATTTATCTCCTCACCGGCGCGCAGGCAAAGATGGTGGATGCGTTGGAGCGCGTGAATATCACGCAGGATGAGTTCTTCGAGATGACCAACATGGAGAACGAGATTAATAACTTCCGCGACGAACTCAAGAACCAAAACATGCAATCCATCACCGAACATGAGTACGACTACACCACCGGTGTCAATTATATGGATATCATCCTTGAACTCGAGAAGATGGGCGACTACATCATCAATGTGGACGAAGCCATCTACGAGCACAAGCACGACAAATAATTAACTAACTCAAAACAACAAAAAAATGAAAAATAACGTATTAGCAGGCGCATTGGTTGCGCTCGGACTGAGCCTCGCAGGCTTGTTCGTCTATTGCGGTATCAGCAAGTTCGCTGACAAAGACCGCGCAGTAACTGTAAAAGGACTGAGTACCCGTGAGGTGGAGGCGGATTACGTAGTATGGCCGCTCTCTTTCGGATGGAACGGCAATGATCTGCCGTCGCTCTATCAGCAAATCGGCAATGTATCGGAGAAAGTGAAGAAACACTTGCTCGCACTGGGATTTGAAGAGAGCGACCTTCGCCAGGGACCTATCTCGGTGGACAACAACTGGGAGAACTACTACGGCAACAACCGTCCGGAGTACCGTTATTCCCTCCGCACTTCCATCATCGTATCTACGGACAAAGTGAAACTGGTCATTGCTTCCCAAGGCAAGGAAGCGGACCTGCTCAAGGAAGGCATCATCGTTTCTTCCAACAAGTGGGACCTTGACTACCAGTACAACGGTCTGCCCGAACTCAAGCCGGCTATGATTGAAGAGGCTACGCAGAACGCCCGCGCCGTAGCGCAGAAGTTCGCCGATGATGCGCAGTGCTCGCTCGGTTCTATCCGTCGCGCCAGCCAAGGCCAGTTCTCTATCGAGAATGACCAATACCAGCCGTGGATCAAACACGTGCGCGTAGTCACCACCGTAGATTATTATCTGGATTAATTCTTAGCGCGGAGTTGCGCTAACTGTTCCGGATTAGGGCGGTAAGATATAGAGATATGTCTGCCGCCTTTTTCGTTGATGCGTTTCATCTCGCGGCGGAAGAGTTGTCCGTGAGTGCTGGTGTCGCGCCATTGGTTGAAGGCGATATAATAATGAATCATCTCATGTAGGATAGTGTCTTCTACCAATTCTTCGGGCAAGTCCGCGCGGGTGTTGATACGTAGCACAAAACCGGTATTGTAATAATCGCCGAACAACCATTTCCGCTTGCGCTTGAAACAGAGTTTGCCTAAGAATGTCTTGGCATTGCTCAGTTTGACAGGGATAGGAGGCAATGCTCCATCAAAGAACAGGGCGTTGTATTGATTAAAACGGCTCTCTATATACTCAATCGTCGGTCTCATCGTCTTCTATTCTGTGCGGGCGCATGAATCCAGCCATCTGTTCGTCTTGTGCGTCATGACCCTGGATAGCATAATGGATCTGGTTGGTGCCGAATTTGTTGTTGATCTGGTCTATAGCATGCATGAGCCGTTTCTGGCGGGAAGCGTCTTCCGCTTGGTTGGAGGCAAACATGTCCAGCTGTATGCCTGCGGAGTGTTGCAGTTGCCCCAGAATGACGCCTGCCTGCTTGTAATAATAGCCTTCACGATAGAGGCGGTCCAGCAAGTGTTCTACGGCATTGATGAGCTGGGCGGAGTCGTCCGTAGCAGTCTGCAACCGCAGAGTGGCGTCATTGGAATATTGCGGCAGGTCGTCCCTATGCCGATTTGTTGCCAAAAAGACACTTACGGTATGGCATATGGCTTTCTGATTTCTGAGCCTCCGGGCGGCAGCAGTAGCATAATTGCTTAACTCGCGTTTCAGAACCTCGCGACTGGCCGTCATGTGGGCGAACGTGCGGCTGTACATGATGGATTTCTGCTTTTCATGGCTGGCGAGCGTGAGCGCAGGCTGACCATTCAGTTCTTTCCATGTACGCGCAGCCGTAACACCGTACAGACGATGAACCCATACTTCTTCTCTGCGGGCAAAATCCAAGGCGGTATGAATACCTTTCTGCTGGATGTCCTTGACACGTCTTCGGCCTATTCCCCAAACCTGTTCTATCGGCAGAATGGAGAGCGCTTTTTCGCGCTTGTCATGGGTCATTACGCATATCCCTCTGTACCCGGCATAGCGTTTGGCAAAATGCGTAGCGGTCTTGGCGAGCGTGTATGTCTCGCCGGCTCCGCATGAAACAGGGATAGCCGTCTCTTGCAAGATAAGGTCTTTTAGTTGCTGCAGGTAATGGCGGAGGCGTACAGGATCGTCATCCGGCATCTCGCCGAAAAACTCATCTACGCTGTATTGCACGAAGTTCAGGACCATCTCGGTCTGTTTGACTACGTCCATTATGTGGTGGGAAATCTCGTGATAGAGGTTGTGATGCACATCAATGACGGTAACGTGGCGGCGGTCAATCAACTCCTTGACTTGGAAAATCGGATTGCCACGCTTCAGCCCCGCCGCTTTGGCTTCCTGGTTGAGAGCAAGAATAATCCCTCCGTTGTTGTCGTTATTGTTTGCTACTACAACGGGAGTTCCTTTCAGTTCCGGTCGTGACACCAGCTCGCAACTGACGAAGAAATTATTGCAATCCAGATGAACGTACATCAGAACCAGCCAAGCCTCCTGATCAGGCGTAAAAGCCATGTAGGGATCAGGAGAATGATAAATGTCAGTATATGCCAGAATACAGCAGGAATGGTCACTTTGCTCCGCCCGTGGAAGAGCGCGCGGAGACCTCTGCGAGCCAATGTCTCCGGCGAGACGATGATGCCAAGACATTTGCCCGCTTTTGTCATCCACGGTCTGATGTTGAATAATCCGGTATCTACCGCGCCGGGACTGACATTAGTTACATACACGCCATAAGGTTTTAACTCAATATGCAGCGAACGGGTGAATGCCGCCAGAAATGATTTGGTGGATGCGTAGGTACCGAGACGCTGTGCAACGATCTTGCTGGTCACCGAGCATACATTGAGGATATACCCGTGCTTGCGGGCACGCATATCCTGGCCGAAGAGGTAACACAGCATAGCGGGTGTGTACATATGCAGGTTGAGAATAAGGGAGGTGAATGCCTCGCTGTCATCCAGTATGTCCCGGTCGTGATAAACGCCGGCGTTGTTAACCAGCACTTCCACCTCTATCTCCTGTGTGCGCGTATATTCATATAGTTCGCGCGCAGATGACTGGAGACTCAGATCCATTACCAGAGGAATAACTGAAAGCTGAGGGCTGAATGCCTCGCGCAGTTCCTCTGCGCGATCATGAATAGCTTCTTCATTGCTGACTATCAGCAGGTTGTATCCGCGCGACGCCAGTTGGCGCGCAAACTCAAGTCCGATTCCCGACGATGCGCCGGTGACCAATGCAAAATGTTGTTTCATATCAGTTATGGGCAAGTGATTGTTGGCGTTCTGTGCGTTCATGGAGCCATCCTGTGATAAACAAGAGACCGCATGCCAGTATAAAATATACACCGGTTAGTATCCAGAGAGTATCATATTCCATGCGGGTTGTCCATAGGGAAGCACCCATGGAGGAGATATGTATGAATCCGTTTGCTCCGGCAGTGTAAGGAATGGCATATGAGAGATATCTCCATGCTTCGGGAATCATCTCTTTAGGCCATGATATGCCGGCCATGAAAAGGAAAAACAATGAACTTGAAATCAGCAATACCAAACCCGATTCACGGTTCCGGATAAATACACTGACGCACATGGAAAAGAAAATAGTAGCCAGCAGATAGGGTACTATAAACCGTAGCAAGTCTCCTACTGCGCCTATATGAGGCAGATCGAAGAGCCTGGGAAGTGCTATCATCAAGATAGCCGCCAAAGCGTAATAGATTACAAAATATGCGGCAGCCCTGCCTAATACGATACGTAGAGCCGACCAGCCGCGCCGCCTGCCGGGGATACGGAATAGTTGCTTGTTCTCCTCGCGTGCGGTTCCGCCAAGCATACAGATGCCGAACAGTAGCGTCTGATGGAGAATCAATACCAATACGGCAGGAATAAGGAAGGAGCCATAGCCTCCGGTAGGGGTGAAAAGCGCGGTCTCCGAGTAGGGGGCGTCTTGCACCAATGCCCAGGCAAACTCCTTGTCCATGCCCATTTGCTCATAGCGGTCAATCTGGATGTTGCGCATGGATTCCAGCATTACTTGATTGCAACTGAGATAGATTCCCTTCATATAGAGGAAGGAACTCATGTCGCAATACAGTGAGATATGTGCCTGACCGAGCGGGTCTGCCAACTGCGCTGCATAGTCATGCGGGAAATAAATGATTCCGTGAACTTTCTGGTCTCGCAGCAATTGTTCTGCTTCCCCCATCGAGGCGCAGGTATAGGCTAACTTGATATCCGGCGCTGCATTCCAGCGATGGAGAAACTCGCGACTCTCCTGTGATCGGCTCAGATCTACTACGGCTACGGGGATATCGGTAATCTGTTCACGCCAGTAGATAGCCTTGTATAGGAACGGATAGGCCAATGTGGCTAAAATGAATATCACCATTACTCCCGGATCCCGGAAGATGCGTTTCAGTTCAATGGTGAAAACCCATCCGGTCTCTTTTAATTGAAGCCATATATGGTTTAGAAAGTGTAGCATTATTTCAGCGGATAATTTTGGTAAATCAATGCCTTGTGCAGTCTTGGCGCTATGGCTAGCGAAAGAAGCATGAAAGCGCATAGCGAGAGGGCAGGAGCCAGGCTGTTGATAGTGGGCGCGCACATCAGCGCTTCATTGACGTAAATCAGGTAATAATGCCTCAAAGGCTCCAGATAACTGAGAGCCTGAACCGGAGGAAGCATGTTCATCACCGGATAGGTGAAACCGGACAAGGAAAAACCCAGCATGGAATACAGTGCTCCGATGGAGATGGCATCGCGTAACGTGGGCAGACATCCTATCAGGAAGATACCCATCGCCTCCATGGCCATGATAAACAGCAGCAGTCCGAAAAGCAACCGTGCATGACTGCCATAAACCGGAAATCCCGCAAAACGGTAGAGTATCAAATGACACCCTATTCCCAGTACCAGATAAATAATAGTATAGGGTATCAGTTTGCCTATCATGGCTACGGTATAGTTGCCGCCGGCTGTGCGAAGCCACTCGCGGGAAGTGCGCATCTTTAATTCGTACCCGATGGCGAAGATGGTCAGCATTATGCAGATCAATCCTAATATACCCGGTAAAATTGTGCTTACGAGATACACAGAGTAGTTCCCCCATGGGTTGGCAATCATATGTCCTTCGATTGTCAGCGGTTGGATACGATGCATAATCACGTCATCCGGAAGACCTTTCTTGCGCAGTACTTCGCGTTGGAATGCGCCGGAGGTGAGGTTGACCATTGTTAGCATCTGTTTATAGGCGGTGTTGCCACCTACGGTATAAGCGTTTGTGACGTAGAAATCCATCTTGGGACGTTTGAAAGCAACCAAATCGTCGTAGAAACCGTCCGGAATAACAAAGATGCCATACACATGACCCTGTTGCATTGCTTCGCGGGCTTCCGGGTAGGAAGAAGTGATGAGGCAGATATCTACTGAAGGAGTGGCCTGCATCTCGTGGCATAACCGTCTGGAGATAGAGGTCTGGTCCAGATCGACAAAGGCAATAGGCATTTTCTCTGCAGAGCCTCTCCGCATCAACGTGAGGAAAAAGAATGTAGAGAGCAGCATTACCCCCACGGATGCAAACATATAAAGCGGACGGGCAAACATCTGGTGTACCTCCCGTCGCATCACATGCCATATGTTTCTGAAAATCTCTTTCAACTCTCAACCGTCAATTTTCAACCACCAATGCCGTCATTCCCGGTCGCAGATTAGGAATCTGCGCCAGCGGGCGGCATTTGACATCGAAGGTGCGGACATCATAGCCGCCGTTTTGTTTCGTGCTGCGCCAGGTGGCATAGGTTCCCATCGCTTTGATATGTGTCACGGTCAGCGGATAGCGGGTCTCGCCCAGAGCGGGAATCCGGACTTCAATCACGCTGCCTACAGCAAAACGGGAGAGCATGTCTTCGCGTACGGAGAATGTGAACCATACATCGTTCAGATCGACGATCGCCATAACCGGACTTCCTTGCCCCACCAGTTCGCCTACTTTGGGGAATAACTCGCTCACCTCGCCGTCGCATGGAGAGAGCAGATAGCGTTCCGCTTCCGCGGCTGCCACTTCTTTCAATATAGCATCTACTCTGGCTACCTGGGCTTCAGCGGCTGCTTTGTCTTCTACGCGCGCCCCGGAGAGAGCCATGTCGTATTGGCTTCTGGCTGCACGCACGGTAGCGGTTGCGGCTTTGTATTGCGCTTCCACTTCGTCGCGCTTCTGGGCGGATACTACTCCCTTGTCGTACAATCGTTGCACACGCTCATAACTCTTGCGGTAGATTTCTTCGCCGGCTTTGGCTTTCTGGTATAACTCATACGCTCCGGTTATCTGTTCGCGTTGGGCTCCGTTTTTCGCTTTCTGGTTTACGGCTTCTGCCATGTCACGGGCGGCCAGAGCCTGCTCTTTCTTGGCTTCCACCTCCGGCGAATAAATGATTACTAGTGTGTCGCCTTTGTGAACTTGGTCTCCTTCTTCATAAAGAAACATCTCTATTCGTCCCGGGACTTTGCCGGACACACGGTATTCTGTTGCCTCTGACTCTCCCTGAATGAGAGTCTTCTCCGGTTGTAAGGCAAAAACACCCACTAATGCCACTACAATCACTACTGCTAAAAGAGCCACCAGACCCAATAGCAGACTTCCTTCTTTTTCTTTATTCATATTATTGATAGAAAATTTCGAATAGCAAGTTATAACTTCCCTGTATATTTGCGGAGCATAGTCTCTTGTACTTTGGCTTCCGTTTCGGCATCCACGAGGTCCGTAGCCGCCGCCAGCCATGCTGTCTGGGCCTGCATCAGTTCGGATGATGAAATCATGCCGGAGGCAAACGACTCTTCTGCCATACGCAGCACTTCTGCTGCATTGTTACAGGTCAATTTCGCCAGTGATATTTTCTGCTGTGCCTCCATCAGTTTCTGGTTGGCTTGTGTGGTTTGCAGGGTGAGCATCTCGCGTGTCTCTTCTGCTCGCAGCGCAACCGCTTTGGCGGCATGTTTGGCGGCCTTGTACCGTAAGATGTCGTCCGCGTGCGCAATAGGGATATTCACTACTACGCCGGCTGAGAAAAATCCGTGACCTTTCCAGTCGTTCTTGATGCCGTTCTCGGCATAGGGGTTGGTATAGAGATAGCCGGCGGAAGCTACGATTGTCGGTTGCAAACCTGCTGCTGCCATCTTGGCAGTGCTTCGGGCTATTATCTCGGCTTCTTCTGCCAGTTGTAACTCTTTCCGGTTAGCGGCTGCCGAAGCGGCGTCAATAGTGTCGGCTGCCAAATGGGTCTCGTCCAGACCTGTCTCATCCAGCGTAAATACGGAACCCAATGGCAGACCGCATATTTGTGCCAGAGCCATGCGGGAGAGGGTCAGACCGTTTTCTGCTTGCAGTTTCTTTACCTCTGCTTCTCCTCTTTTGGTCCGTACTTTCAGTAGGTCGGATTGAGTGGCAAGACCTTCATTCACCAGTTCTGTCACGTCGCTCTCCAGTTTGCATAGCAGACGGAAATAGTTGTCTGCCAGCAGATGCTTCTGCTCTACGGATACGACGCGCCAATAGGCTTCATCCACCGCGGCTATCACATTGTCATGCTTGGTGCCCGCTTCCAATGCTGCAACGCGTTCGGCTGACTGCGCGATGCGATACATCTGTAGCAGCCTGCCGCCTGTGTAGATAGGTTGTGTCACGCCTACGTGGGCTACCACCACATGGGTCATATCAACAGTCATGGTGTTGTATACTTGCTGGTAGGCGTTGGCTATCTGCTGACCCGCTTCATTCTGAATATCCATCACCGGTTGCTGGAGCGGGCTGCCTTCCAGATCTGTTACCAGACGCCCTAATGCGGATTCGGGAGACCAGTTGAAATACGCACTTCCGTCCGGGTTAACGCCTGCAACACCCAGATTGAATTGGGTCTGGTTGGCAAGCATGTGCAGTTTCTCGGAGTTCCACATGTATGCGCCGTTTGCGGTCACACGGGGGAACATAGCCGCCAAAGCTGCTTTGCGGTTATATTCTGCAGCCTTGAGTGCTTCCTGGCTCGAACGGCTCGTAGCTCCGTTGGATAAGGCCATCTCGCGGCAGGAGGCTAAAGTATATCGGATAGTATCACCTGCTGATAAGGAGGCAGAATAGCAACTGACTGCCAGAATGACAATCCATAGTTTACAATAGTTCATAATTATTTGTCCTTTTTGCCGATTAGGCATGTATATATCAATTTTTAAAGCCACCGTTTAGTCACAAAAAGTGTGCCAGTAAAGCTTAAGGACAATCTTTTTCTTCGCACATGTCATCCTGTGTCTCTGTCTCCAAGGTAACATGAGTGATTCCTTCATGACTTAGAGTCTGTTTTATTTGCTGAACGGCTTCGTGGGCATGCTGCATGTCATCTACTACGACATGCGCAGTCAGGGCATTTTCAGTAGTACTCATCGCCCATACATGGATATGATGCACCCCCTCCACATGAGGTATGGATACTATGTGCTCGCGCAAGTGGTCTATATCTACGTCCTCCGGCACGCCGTCCAATGCCAGCCGAACGCTGTCGTGCAATAACTCCCATGTACTGATCAGGATTACCAATGCGATAACCAGACTGATAATCGGATCTATGATATACCATCCGGTAAAGGCAATAATGATTCCGCTGATAACAACGCCTGCGCTCACCAGCGTGTCTGCTGCCATATGCAGAAAGGCGCCGCGAATGTTCAAATCATTTTGCTGACCGCGCAAAAGGAGAAGGGTCGTGATCCCGTTCACCAGTATTCCTATACCTGCCGTCCATGATATCGCCACACCGTCTATTGTCGTCGGAGTACGGAGTTTGTGAACGCTCTCGGCTATGATGATACCAACGGCAACTAATAGCAGCAAAGCATTCAGTAAAGAGATCAGAATGGTGGATTTTTTATATCCATAGGTGTAATGGCTGTTTGCCGCGCGACGGGCAAGGTAAAAACCGATTAGAACCAAAGCCAGTGAAAATACATCGCTTAGGTTATGACCTGCATCGCTCAGCAGCGACAGGCTGTTTTTCCAGATGCCTACTCCCGCTTCGATAAAGACGAATAGGAGATTCAGACTGATGCTGATTATCAATATGCGGCGCATGCGTTTGTCCGTCGCTTGCGGGGACGTATGCTCATGATGGTGATGACTCATAATACTATATTTTGAATAAACCGACTGCAAAATTACAATATTTTTTGCAGATATGCAAATTTATTCGTATCTTTGCACCCAAATTCGTAATTCTTAATTCGTAATTGTTATGAAACGGTCTTACTCGAAATGGGGTAGTATAGCGCTTATCGCGGCTATCTATGTCCTCGCCGGAATTATTGGCTGGCTGGTATTCCACTATGTGATGCATCATTCTCCCTTCCTCGAAGGGAAGGAGTGGGCGGAGTTGTTTGCCCTCTTCCTTGCCGACGTAGTAGCAACTGTCGTGGTATGGGCGTTCGGGCTGCTCTATGAGAACGTGTCGGTCTATGATCCCTATTGGAGTGTCTTCCCGCCGGTGGCATTCCTGCTATGGGCGTTCTATACGGGTGTATGGTCTCTGCCGGTAATACTGCTGCTTGTCGCTTCGTGGTATTGGGGATGGCGGCTGACGCGCAACTGGGCAATCACTTTCAAAGGTATCGCCCATGAGGACTGGCGCTATACCAAGTACCGTTCGCTTCATCCCGCCCTTTTCCATCTCATCAATTTCTTCGGGCTCAATATGGTTCCTACGCTTGTTGTCTTTGCCGCCATGCTCCCGGGACTGAAATTATGTGACATATCAGCGAACTATACTCCCTCCCTTGAGGGGAGGGCATGGGTGGGGTTAGCCCTTCTTTTCTTTGGTTTCATCGTTTGCCTTTCTTCCGCAACCATCCAACTCATAGCTGACAAACAGAGCCATGATTTCCGTGCAGCCCATCCGGGCAAAGTGTGCAATGTGGGACTATGGAAACACGGCCGTCATCCGAACTATTTCGGTGAGATTCAGTTCTGGTGGGGAATATGGATTATGTATGCGGCACTCAACGGCATTGACTGGTATATCCTCGGTCCAATAGCTATGACAGCGCTCTTCCTCGGTATCTCTATTCCGCTCATGGAGCACCGCCAACTGGCTAACAAACCCGACTACGCCGAGTATCGGAAAAATACACGCTTACTGATTTAATAACGCTTTTCTGCCGGCGTCGGTCATCAGTCCGCGCCGCTCCAGATCGGCGCAGCGCTGTTTGTTCAGTTCCGTCCAATGGCTCTTCTTGACACGCGGAGAGAGACGTTGTGCCAACCTGCCGTCCGGCAGTTTCTTGAGCGTGGAGTCAATCCACCCGAAGCATAGTGCCTCTTCCACCACGTCGAGATACGGCATGCAATCCGTCCGCGGGATCTTCGTCCGGTACATCGTCACCCAGCAAAACCGCGCCTTGTCATGGTTCTGCTCCAGCCATTCGCGCAACTCGCGCCGCTCCCTAAACTCCAATAAACCAATTATCTCCATACAAACTATAATTTTGACTGCAAAGATACAATAAAATCCGCACATCCGCAAGTTTTATACAAATAAATTTGCACATTTCACAAAAAAGCAGTACCTTTGCATCCGCAAATAAAATTGAAAAACACACTGCGCAACTATTTGCATAAACGCATTTATTAACTAAAATTTTAATGATATGAAAAACTACATTACTCCTTTTGTCTTTTCTGCATTTATATTTGCAGGATTAGCATGTTCCCACAAAAGTGCCCAACAAATAACTCCGGACAGGGTGTTCATGGAAGTTACACATGGAGCCGTTAAAAAGGTTTCCCCTATATATGGAGTGAGGGAGGATAGTACCGCATGTATTATACGCGATGGAGCCATGTTTGCCGCTGACGGGATAATATGCAATGACACCGCCGACCCTTGGATTAAGTGTGATGAGGGGGGGATTTGGTACGACGATTTAGAATGTGGGAATCCGTATTATTATTACAATCCACCTGTAAGAGACAGTTTAGGACGTGTCATAGAATTTTATAGCAATAATTATTCCTATTTGGCTCAAGAATTACGTCCGGTGTTCTGTTGGTATTCATCCTTCATGGAGCATAATATTTATAATGGTAATTCTCTCTCTCCATCTGATTTGTATATTGTAGATCGCGTGGATACGGATAAAGAGACAAGTATGGAGGTGTGGCGCAAACAATATAAATATATCGAAAATGACAGTCAGGGTAATTGGATAAGACGAAAATCAACTGTCACAATAGTTGAGTTGAGCGGAGAAGCGATGGAGTATTATGCACCTCTTTGTGATCTTGCTCTACCATTGGAAACCCGCATAAAATTAGAGAATGAATTATGTCTGGAGGTAGAAAATAAATCGAACAAAAATATCGAAATAACAAGTGATTTTGTCGAAATAGAAACGCGTGAGGTTGAATATTACGAACAGGAACCAATAATCACGCCTATATAAACCAACAACGCACTCTCATTCGGGAGTGCGTTGTGTTATCCTTACTCCCTTCCTTTTAGGGAAGGGTGGGGTTAGGCTTCTTATTGCTCGTCTTCTACGGCTGCCTGAGCGGCTGCCAGACGTGCGATAGGTACACGGAACGGGCTGCAGGAAGCGTAGTTCATGCCGACACGGGCACAGAACTTAACGGACGAAGGCTCGCCGCCGTGCTCGCCGCAGATACCGGTACGGAGTCCCGGACGAACGGCACGACCTTTCTCTACCGCCATCTTGATCAACTGACCTACACCGTTCTGATCCAATACCTGGAACGGATCGACTTTCAGAATCTTCTTC
>JAFUUZ010000050.1 GCA_017471285.1 Paludibacteraceae bacterium
AGCGGGACAAAAGACGAAGTCGGCAAACTTTGTTACGATGCCCCGTTTGCCCGTGCTGTTACACGAGTAAAAAGGACAGATCTCTTTTCGTAACATTTAGTTTTGCCGACTCGTCTTTAAAGGGAAATGTCTGCTGCGCTGTGCGCTAAAAATACGTCCTCCTGTTTAGGGTCTCGGAGCGACCATAGTTTATTTATTTTTCGTAAATGTTTACGGTTCCGTAGTTGACGAGGTTCGTTTGTTGTACGGGTTCTTGCTTTTTCTTGGTAAGCAGGGAGATTTTCTCTTTTGTGATAGCCTCCACTCCTCGCATATACATCTCCATATATCTCCAATCCGGCTCTCCGGCAGGCGTTGCAGGGAGGAGGATTTTTTCTTTCTTTAGTTGGGTTTGATTGCACATTCCTGTAAATGAGTATCTATTTGGAAATGAGGTATCAAATACACTTACCAAAAACATTGCAATATGTTGATTCAACTTAAATAGCGGGATTAAAATGTTTACACGTCCGTGAGAAACAGCATAGAATGGATTAGCTTGGTAATAGGACTTGCCAAACATATCAATTGTTATAACATTCCCCTCAAAAATTTCCGCTTTTCCGTCTCCTTCGCTAATATGCATACATATACCATTATTGAACTTTCCGGATGAAACAAGAGGAATATTCCCCTCGTTCATTCTCTTTGCTTGAATGTCTCCTTTGGACAAAACGATTTCAAACAGAGTGTTTATCTCAAACTCTTTCCAATATGTAGTATCAATCTTTTGTGGCGTGCATTTTGAGGAAACAAAAGCAGAAATAGTGTTTTGTGTACGTTGCTCTAATTTGCGCATATAATTCTCCATATACTCCCAATCGGGATCGCCGTCAGGAGTAGAAGGGAGTTTTATTATGTCCTTAGCATAATTCTCGTTCGTTACTTTATCCGTATAAGCGTATTTTACTTTGTTGACCATTAAAGCAGAACGTAAAAATAATAAACGCAAGGTGTTTGCTTCAAATTTTGGTTCTAAAATCTTAGCTGAATCCCCAACAACGCATTGTGAGGCTTGGTAGCCGACATAGCCAGATGAGCCACTGCGAGCAACGGTTAGACATTCTCCTTTTGAAATAGTGTATTTTTGCTTCAAGCAATAATCTTTGTCTATATACCCTATACATCCAAAATTCTCTTCTCCGCTTTGGATAGCAGGTAAAGCCCCTTGATGCTCAAAGATCTCATTTTTAGTGATACCTTTTCCTCCTATAATATCAAAGAATTCGCCTACCCGAAATGCCTTCCAATATGTAGTATCTACTCTTTTCATTTATCCAAAGAGATTAGAGTTTTACTATTTTCTTCGGACACCTCACTACTATACATTATTTGTTTGAGTAGTTCTTCCCCAAACTCCTTTGCGTCTATACCTTGTCTGAACATTTCATAGTCCATCATGGTCTTTACGAAATCTTCTTCAAAAATCTCGAAAGGCTTTTCGGGCATTTGGTAGGAGAGGTGCTCGGAAGGCTTTATCCATTTAAAAGTATCATTACCGGATTGTTTGTCGATAATCTTCACCCATTTGTCCTCTATACTCTGCCAGCGGTCGTGGATGTCTTGGCGACCTTGGTTCTTAACGGTCTCTAATCCGTCGTCCTCGATATAGCAAGTAAGGATCTCTTTATCATTTTGCGGCTTTTGCGCTTGAAAGATAAATATAGAGGTAGTTACGCCTGCGTCGAAGACCTTTTCAGGAAGTTTGATGATTTTGAGGAGCGTGTGTTTCTTAAGCAGTTTCTTGCCTTTCTTGTCTTTCTCTAATTTCTTGTCCGGCATGATAAAGGCGCAAAGGGCATTCGGCGTTACGTTATCCAGCACATTGCGCACGATGTCTATACAGCCGTATTTGGATTCGAAGGGTGGGTTCATCAGTACTTTGGTAATGCCTTTAGAAGCGATCCATTTGCCTGCCTCATCACTACGGCTGTCTAATTGCTCCAAGTTCGTTTTACCGTCTTTATGGATGAGCATATTAGCGCACGCAAGGGCAAATACCTCTCGGTCAAACTCAATACCATATAGTTGATTTTGCTTGATTTCTTTGGCTTTGTTGGTGCTATTCCCTCCGGCATCCTTAACCATGTTGCACATCGCTTTAACAAGGAAAGCGCCACTACCGCACGCCGCGTCAAGCACTATATCATCTTTATCTACGTGAATAAGGCGATACATGAGAGAGGTAATATGGTCTGGGGTGAATACTTGCCCTTGGTCAGATTTTCCTTTGTAGCGGTTAAACTCATTAAAGAAAATCGCCATTACATCCTCGCCCTGCCAGAAGTCGGAATTGATATTATTCGAAATATCTGTTACGCACTCAATAAAGTCATCTATCGCCTCTTGATTGTTTTGGATATTCATCTTAATAGACGCATATACCTCAAGCAGTAAATCTAACTTTTGATTTTGGCGCTTTGCATCTTCAAGCGATTTGGACAAAGTAGAATGAATAGAGGTATGGAATGTAGTATAGTCCATGTCTTTTACAAGCGTTGCACCGTACCTTTTAGCCACGAGCGCACACGCGGTAAAAATCATTCGGTGATTAAGGTTCTTAATACCGAAGTTAAAATGCAACGAATCATTGATGCGCTTGGTGAGGTTATAGATTTTCTGCTTATCAATGGTGTTTTGTGCAAAGAGACCAAGATAGTACTCCTTGTTGCGAAGTTCTTTTTCTCCAGGCACTAATTCTTCATTCTTATAGACGAGAATATCAATACCATTATAGAGAATGCCTACCACATTCTTGTACTTAGTACGCGCCACGCGGCAGTTTTTAAGCACCTCGTCTATTTGGGCTTGTTTGAGGTCACAGTCCTCTTTTTTTACTTCTAATATGATAGCAGGGAAATTGGTCTCATTTGGCAAATACCATCCGTCAGGGCGATAGTTAGCGCCCTCTCCCTTAAAGCCTAATTTAGCAAAAGAGGTTAATTGACCGACGCCCGCCTGTGCGGTCTCTGTATCTTTTAAGCCAAGTATTCTATTGGCATCGTCTCTTACTTGATCTTCGGTTCTTATCATGGTATTATTTTTTTACTTGGGGAATGGGGTGGCTCCAATTATCGTGAGCCGACAAACATTTGATATACGTCATTGCATCCTCGCTGCCTTTTTCGGCTGCGCGAATGAGAAGAAGTTCGCCCTCGTCCGGCGAGACAGTAAAGGCATCCTTCGGAAATTCAGGGTCAACATAGCGGAGGTGCGAGGCTATGCCGGTGATGAAAAGCGCACGCGGGTCATCAGTCGTAAAAGCCAAGTCCGCGTAGTGGTTGATGCTGTCGATGTTGTGAAAGACAGCGCGGTCGAGCACCACCGGTTTGGGTGATGATCCGCGTCGGTAGCCTAAGAACACGACAAGACAGGCGAAAAAAAGAGCGACAAGTACACGAAGTACTCGCCGCCCTGTATGAGGTGGTATTAAACTACCGTTATTTACAACATTTTGCCCACTGGGGGGGTAAAATTAGACATTTGATTTACAATTCGTTTCATAAGGTATTATATTTGTATCGCAAATCCGGGTGCAAAGATACAACAATTTTTGCATATATGCAAGAAGGGATGCATTTTTTTTGCAGGAGAGAGGTTAATTGAGTGCTTGAAAGCTCTCTATTTGTCCTCGTGGAGGAAAGGGAGAAAAGACCGCTTCGCTAAAAGAGAAAAGACCGCAGGCGGTGCCTGCTCAAAGAGAAAAGCGAATTAGGGAATTAGGATTAGGGATTAGGGATGAGGGATTGGGGATGAGTTATTTGGCTTTGATCTTGTCGAAGCCGGAGCCGAAGACACCGCTTACATCCGCGATGGAGACAAGGGCTTCGGGGTCAATGGAATGGACAATACTGAAGACCAGCGAACTCTCGGGTTTACGGACAAGAACAGAGATCACTTTGACCGGTTTCCTGGAATACCATCCCGTGCCGTCCAAGACAGTCACACCGCGGTTGACGGTAGTATTAATAGCCGTAGCAATCTCTTCATATTTGGACGAATAGATGAGGAAATGGACCGAACGGTTGATCCTCGCCATGAGCCAGTCCACCGCCATCGTATAAGAAATAGTCATTGCCACACCGTAGAGGACGCGCTTGATGTTGAGAATTGAGAATTGAGAAATTGGTTTCCTCCTGCAGCATCGATTCCGGGAGGGGGAGGAAGAAGGCAGAGGCAATAATGAGAATATCGCAAGCCAGCATGATATTGCCGAGCGAGATATTATGATAGTGATTGACGATCATGGCTACGATATCCGTACCTCCAGAAGATCCGTTCGCCGCCAAGACGCATCCCAGCGAGAGTCCGAAGACAAAACCTCCGATGATAGCACCCAGCCACGGGTCCTCAATAATAGGTTCCGGCAAGATAGGAATGACCCTGTACCAGAACGTGATAGCCGCCACTCCGACCATCGTCCGGATGGTGAAACGCCAGCCGACAGTAAGTCCCGCAATCAGAAGCAGTATCGCATTGAAAACGAAGGTAGTAAGCCATACAGGCACCGCTCCTCCATATTCCGGGAAGAGCGAAGGGAAGAGCCCTCCCGTGACATAATAAATAGCAGAGCATATACCCGTGAGTCCACCGCCGACAAAAGCGTGCGGCAAGAGCACCCAGTTGACCATAAGCGCCATAGGGGCAATGCCTATGATAATAACCAAGTATTCGAAGACGGTTCTTGCGCGCGATACTTGCGGCGTGTTATGGGGATTGACTAACTGACTGTAGCGCATACCAATTCACAATTCACAATTTACAATTCACAATTAAGAGTTAGCTCGCGCAAAAATGCGCGAGAAGGGAACAACTGTTATTTGCCGTTAGCCATAGGGTCGAAGCCTTGCCCGAAGACACCCCGAACCTGACTCTGGCTGACAAAAGCATTGGGATCGATAGACCGGACAAGCCGGAAGATCGTAGCCGACTCATAAGAACGTGCTATGGTCGTGACAACCTTCATCGGATGTTTGTTATATCCTCCTTCCGCCTCCAGGAACGTACATCCCCTGTGCGCCTGGGTGATGATAGCTTCTGCTATCTCATCGGGTTTCTGGGTGAAGATCATGAACTGGACGGACTGCCTCATCCGGTTCATCACCCAGTCCACCGCCGTAGAGGACATGAAGGTATAAGTGAGACCGAAGAGGATCTTCTCTATCGCGCCTTGTGTACCCGCAGCCTGGATAGTAGGCAGGAAGAACGCCGAGGAGATGATAGTCATATCCGCCATCAGCAAGACACGTCCCATCGGCAGATGGTGGTACTTATTGACAATCATCGCAATGATGTCCGTTCCTCCGGTAGAGCCGTTATTGAGGAAGCAGATACCAAGGAAACAGCCTGTGAACAGTCCCCCAACGACCACTGCCATGAAAGAATCGGTAAGGAGAGGCACCGTAGCGATAGGAATGACTTTAAGCCAGATAGTGAGCCACATGACACCCCAGATCGTTTTAAGCGCATATCTCCACCCGACAGTAAGCGCCGCAATGACAAGCAACAGCACATTGATCAAGGCGCTGGAGAGCCAGATAGGCACATACGTGTTCGTAGCAAAATAGATGATCTCGCAGAGACCGGTTACTCCTCCTCCGACGATAGCATGCGGGACCAGAAGCTGGTTGACCGTAAGGGCATAAGGAATCGTGCTAATGGCAATCATCAGCAGTTCCTTCAATGTGATCCACGGCAACATACGCCTGTACTGCCTCAAGTGCTCGCGGATATTAGGATGTTGAATTCTTCTTCGTGCCATCAGAACTTAGCTACCAGATTGCGATCCCCGAAACCATTATCCACTCTTCCGACCGGGCACCAGAACTTAGTCTGCGCCACCCACTCCGTCGGATATGCCGCCTGTTTGCGGCTATAAGGATGCGTCCACTCATCCGCCACCACTTCGTATTCGGGGTGCGGCGCGTTAAGAAGGACATTATCGTTTTTGTCCGCCTTTCCGGACTCGATATCCGCTATCTCCTGACGGATCTGCAGCAACACATCGCAGAAACGGTCTATCTCCACGAGCGACTCGCTCTCGGTAGGCTCAACCATCAATGTTCCGTGTACCGGGAAAGAGAGTGTCGGCGCATGATAGCCATAGTCCATCAGACGTTTGGCGATATCCGCCTCGGTAATACCTATTGCGTGGAACTGGCGGCAATCAAGAATCAGTTCGTGCCCTACCCTTCCCGTAGCGCCGGTATAAACAACGCCGTACGCCTCTTTGAGCCGCGAAGCCATATAGTTAGCAGAAAGGATAGCCGCAGCCGTAGCATGGCGGAGCCCCTCCGCACCCAGCATAGCGATATATCCCCATGAGATAAGCGCCATATTGGCGTTGCCGTACAGTGCAGCCGAAACGCGGTTCTTATCCTCAGTAGGCAGGCAGTCCGCCATCTCCTCCGTACAGCACACCGCACCGGCACCGGGTCCGCCTCCGCCGTGAGGCGAAGCAAAAGACTTATGCAGGTTCAGATGGCATACATCGGCACCGATATACGCCGGATTGGTCCATCCTATCTGCGCATTCATGTTCGCGCCATCCATATAGACATATCCTCCATTGGCATGCACCGCCTCAATCATAGCACGGATATCCTGCTCGAAGATACCATGCGTGGAAGGGTACGTGATCATACATCCCGCGAGGATATCTTTGTTTTCCCCGGCTTTCTGTTTCCAGTCCTGAAGGTCCGTATTGCCTTTCTCGTCGCATTTGACGACACACGGCACGAATCCGGCCTGAACACAGGAAGCAGGGTTGGTTCCGTGCGCCGAAGCCGGAATGAGGAGCACCTTGCGGTCGGTCTGCCCTTTACGGCGCAGATATTCGCGAATGACCACAAGCCCCGTATATTCGCCTGCCGCTCCGGAGGTAGGCTGCAACGTACAAGCGTCAAAGCCGGTGATGGCGCAGAGTTGCTCCTGGAGTTGCTCCATGATTGCTTCATAGCCCGCCACCTGCTCCGCCGGAGCCAAGGGATGAGGCGCCATAGCGGCACCGTAGGTGACCGGAATCATCGCCGCTGCCGGATTCAGTTTCATCGTACAGGATCCCAGAGGAATCATAGATGTAGCCAGACTGATATCCTTGCGGTCCAGACGCTTGAGGTAGCGCATCAGTTCGGTCTCCGTATGATAATGTTTGAAGACCTCCTCCTGCATATAGTCGATGTCGCGCACACGGCTCTCTTCGATAGCCCAGAGTCCCTCGAATGCCTCATCCGACTCCTCGTACTGCGGCATGTTATCCGATGCCTCGGCGAAGATCTCAATCAGTTCGTTCATATCATCGATATCGACCGTCTCATCCAGAGCCAGCCCGATCCATCCTGCAGGATCATAATAGAAATTGATATTATGCTCGCCCGCCAGATTGCGCACGCGCTCGATCCATCCTTCTTCGTCACAAGTGATCTTGAGTGTGTCAAAGAACTCCGCATTCTCCTGGTTATAGCCGTACGCCTGAAGCATCTCGCTCAAATACACCGCCTTGCCATGAATACCTTCTGCGATAGAACGTATTCCTTCCGCACCATGATACACGCCGTACATGCCCGCCATCATAGCCGACAGCGCTTCGGCAGTACAGATATTCGAAGTGGCGCGTTCGCGTTTGATATGCTGCTCACGGGTCTGGAGCGCCAGACGGAAAGCGGGATGCTCATATTTGTCTTTGCTCAGACCGATAATACGTCCCGGCATCTCGCGCTTGTATTCATCGCGTGTAGCCATATATCCGGCAGTAGGTCCTCCGAATCCCATAGGCAGTCCGAAACGCTGCGCCGTGCCACACATGATATCCGCATCCAGCGGCTTGAGCAACGCCAACGCCATGAGGTCCGCTACAACCGTCACTTTGAGGCCCGCAGCGTGACAATCGTCTATGAAAGCATCGTATTCCTCGATCGAGCCATCGCTGTTAGGCCACTGGACGAGTGCGCCGAAGAAAGAATTATCCGGTCTGAAGTCCGCATATGACCCGGTGACGATGTCAATGCCTTGTCCCGCAGCCCGCGTACGGAGGACAGACAGCGTATTCGGCCATATCTTCCCGTCCACAAAGACCTTGCGGACATCGGCTTTCACCTGGTCGCGCGAACGGAGGTTCCTCATCATAGTAACAGCCTCCGCCGCAGCCGTAGCCTCATCCAGCAACGAACAGTTAGCCAAAGGAAGACCTGTCAGGTCGGATATCATGGTCTGGAAGACGAAGAGCGCCTCCAGGCGGCCTTGGCTGACCTCCGCCTGATAGGGGGTATAGGAAGTGTACCACACCGGATTCTCCAATATATTACGTCGGATCACAGCCGGCGTGATAGTACCATACCATCCGCGGCCGATATACGAACGCGCCGACACATTGGTGTTCAGCACCGCCTCTGCAATCTCGAGATGCGTTTGCTCGGTAAGCGGCTGCTCCAACTCAATAGGCTCCGGCAACAATATATCCGCCGGCATTGTCTCCTTAATGAGCGCCTCGACCGACTCCGCGCCGATAGCGGCCAACATGTGTTTTTCGTCTTCGGGGGTGAGTCCGATATGACGGGACTCCAAATAATTCTCTTTCATAAAGATTCGTTTATTACAATTTTGCGCTGCAAAATTACTAAAAAAACATGACATACGCAAGAAAAAGAGGCCATAAATACAAAATATGCTAAAAAACATAAAATTATTTGCACATATAAAATAAATGTATTATCTTTGCACCATATTTCGAAACGTACCGAAACGTATGAAACACGAAGAAGATCATTTCGCCCCGTTATGGGAATTAAACCCCATCTGGGATACATTAAGCGGCGCAGAGCGTGAACGTATTAACAGCACGGTTGAGATTGTTCATTATGCAAAGAACGAGATGATTCATTTTGACGGTGAAGAATCGACGCATATGGGCATGTTGCTCAGCGGTAAAGTACGTATTTACAAAGAGGGGATCGGTCAGCGGCAACAGATTATCCGTTTGCTTAAACCATACGATATATACGGCTACCGCGCATGTATCGCTAACGGTGCTTACAACTCCAATGCGAGTGCTTTTGAAGATTGCGTGGTTTACCGTTTGAGCCGCGAAGAGTTTACCCGTCTGGTGCGCGAAAATGGTGCTTTCTGCTATGAAGTAATGCGGATGATGGCGCAGGATCTGGCGATATTGGAGATCCAGACCGTGAATCTGACTCAGAAACATATCCGCGGCCGTCTGGCAGAGAGTCTGTTGCACCTCGTTCATAACTACGGATACGAGGAGGACGGACGGACCTTAGCCATGTTACTTCCCCGCGAGGATCTGGCGAACATGAGTAATATGACTACCAGCAATGCGATCCGTACGCTCAGCCAGTTTGCACAAGAAGGCTTGATTGCCATTAACGGACGGCATATCAGTATTCTCAACGAGAAAGAGTTAGCGAGAGTATCCCGTTTAGGATAGCCACCTATAGAAGACCCCTCCGAATTGAAGGGGTCTGTTTTTTTAATCCATCATATTTCCCATATTGGAGGACATCTGCAGCATCTTGTCGTAGTCCTCCGGGCTGAGATCATAGAAATAATAGTTTCTCGGGTCGATCGGCCTGCCCAGATAATGCACTTCGTAGTGCACGTGCGGACCGGTAGATTTGCCGGTGTTTCCTACCAGAGCGATGACCTCTCCCCGTTTCACTTTCTGCCCTACTCTGACCTTTATTTTGGAGCAATGGGCATAGCGTGTAGCATAATTAAAGCCGTGGTCTATCTCTACCGTCTCGCCGTATCCTTGCCGCCAACCGGCATAGGTTACGACTCCGTTTCCGGTAGCAAAGATATCCGTTCCGACCGGTGCGGAGAAATCCATTCCTTCATGGAAACGCCGTATATGATAGACGGGGTCAACACGCCATCCGTAGCCCGAAGCCATGTGTTTGAGATCTTTGTTCAGCACCGGCTGGATGGCGGGTATATTCTCCATGCGGGTCTCTTGTTTCTTCTCCAGATCCAGGATCTCGTCATAGGACCGTGCCTGAACATACAACTCCTTCTCCAGCACATCTATTTTGCGCTGCAGATCAGCCGCCAGTTGCGTATTGGTCATGTGCGCCAGAGAGTCATAGTAATTGATCTGCCGGGTAGCCCCCATGCGTACAGACAGAGGAATCGGCTCCGCTCCAAGGATAGCACGATAGAGATTGTCATCGCGCTGCGAGAGGTCAGAAAGAACGATCTGCATCTGGTCCACCTGCTTGCTCAGCACTTCCATCTCCGCCGTCAGGTTCTTGTTATACTGCATCAGCGACGCTTCACGAGGCGAGGGGAAGAAATAGAGAAAAACATAGAAGAAAATAACTCCGAGGCATATACCTCCGATAATATATCCGCCGGACCTGCGCAGCCAATAGCGCAGACCGTGCTCTATGCGCTCCAGTTGTAGCGTTTCTGGGTTTATACGATACTTCTTCGCCATAAATCTATATCTGTTTGATCATTTATTCTTGGGTCAATTATTTCTTTGCCGCAAGGGAACAATTATTTCTTGTACCAGAAAAAGTACTGGTTCTGTTGCTTTTTTTCCTCGGGCGTACGCGCGACATATATAGGTTCGCGCGTGTAGGGGTTGATTCCGGTGTAAAACATGGTGGTGGAGAGGGTCATGGGCGTAGGCGTGAAATCCTGTACCTGCTCCGGCCGGTAGTGCATTTTTTTCGTTTCCTCCGCCAGCAATGCCATGTCGCGTTTGGTACACCCGGGATGGGAGGAGATGAAATAAGGGATCAGCTGTTGGTTCATTCCCGCTTCCTTGTTGATCCGCAGGAAGAGTTCTCTGAATCGCAGGTAGTTGGTCCAACTCGGTTTCCGCATTATCTTCAGCACATTGTCTGACGAGTGCTCCGGCGCCACTTTGAGCCGTCCGGACACATGGCGGGTGATGAGTTGGCGGGCATAGGATTCGCTCATCAGGTCATACCGGATCCCCGAACCCACAAAAGCATGTTTTACATACGGCAGCTTGTCCACTGTCCTGTATATATCAAGAATCGGGCCAAAGTCTTGATTGAGGTTCTTGCAAATAGCGGGTTGCAGACAACTGGGACGGGCGCATTTCTCGCATAGAGACCTGTCTTTTCCGTGCATGCCGTACATATTCGCCGAAGGTCCTCCCAGATCGGAGATCACGCCATGCCAGTCCGGCAATTGGCTCAACCGCTCGATCTGGCGCAGGATCGACTCCTTGCTACGGCTCACGATCTGTTTGCCTTGGTGGGCGGAGATCGTACAGAACGAGCAACCGCCGAAACAACCGCGGTGCATACACACCGACCATTTGATCATTTCATAGGCAGGGATATGCTTGTCTTTGTATTTCGGGTGCGGTGTATATGTATATGGCAGGTCATAGATCGCATCCAACTGCTCGGTCGTGATCGGCGGATAGGAAGGATTGACTACCACCCATTGTCTGCCCACCGGCTGAACGAGTGTCGTTTGGTAAATCTTATTGGACTCTATCTCTATCAGCCGGAAGTTCTCCGCATGTTTGCGCTTGTCCCGCAAAGCCTCCTCGTGACCGGACAGCATAATAGCCTCAGCCGGAATCTCACTTTTGTCGGATGTCAGGTAGGCTGTCTGCGGAACATCATGAATAGAAATTCTTCCGGATTCCGACTTCCGGCTTTCTATTTTCTTTGCGATCTCTGTCATCGCCTGCTCCCCCATGCCATATACAAGGAGGTCGGCACCGCTGTCCACGAGGATAGAGGGCATCAGTTTGTCTTGCCAGTAGTCGTAATGGGTCAAGCGGCGCATGGAGGCTTCTATTCCTCCTATCACAATCGGCACATCGGGATAGAGTTGCTTCAATATCCGACAGTACGTAATCGTACAATAGTCCGGTCTTGCGCCGGGTCGCCCTTCGGGCGTATAGGCGTCGTCGGATCGCTTGCGTTTGGCGGCAGTGTAATGATTGACCATTGAATCCATCGAGCCTGCCGAAACAGCGAAATAGAGTCTCGGACGTCCGAACTTCTTGAAATCCCTGAAATCCCCATGCCAGTCCGGTTGCGGTACGATCGCTACGCGGTATCCGGCAGCCTCCAGTACCCGCCCTAACACCGCTGCACCGAAAGACGGATGATCGATATACGCGTCGCCGGTGAAGAAGACAATATCCACTTCATCCCAGCCGCGCAAATCCGTCTCTTTACGGGTTGTAGGCAGATATTTCAAAAGGTCAGCCATCAGCTATCAGTCGATTTGGAGATCCAGTTTTTCTTTCAGTTCCGCCAGCGCAGGGTTCGTCTCCGCCATGATGGCGTATTTCTCCTCCGCCGTATAGGCCAGTTGCTCTCGGTTGTACTCCGCCAGCACAAGGCGGATATTAAGTTCCCTGTTATGCAGCGTACGCCTCAGTTGGGCCAGAAGGGTTGGCATGGCGCTCCGCATCTGGTCCAGTTGCCAAGGGTTCGGCATGGCTATCTCAGCCGTTGTTTCCTCCACCAGGGAAGGGATATAGTTCTCTATCAGTTGTTTCAGACGCAGTTCCTCATTGTGGGTTGTTGCCAGACCAACCCACGCGTCTCTGAGTTGGTCAGCTGTAAAAGGGCGGTTGGGCTCCTCCTCTTGCGGTTGGGACTGCTGGGGTGCCTGCGGCGCTTCTTCCGCTTTCGGCTTGGGACCGAGTCCGAGACCTATCTTAGGCATTTTAGGGATAGAGGGAGCTGCGGGCTTGGGAGCGGCAGGAGTGTCCTGTTTGGGCGGAACGGTCGGAGCGGCAGGTTTCTCTTCCTGCTTGGGCTGCGGAGCCGGAGACGCCGGTTTCGCCTCCGGCTTGGATTCCGGGCCTGGTTGCGGACCCGGAATATTTTGCGGCACTCCGAGCTGGCATAATTTGACGAGCGCTAACTCTACCGTCAGACGTTTGTTGCGCGCCGTGCGATAATTGATATCGCATGTATTGAGGATATCCAATGCCTGGAATAGCCAGAGCGGCGGGCATAACTGCGCCTGCTGCGCATAACGCTGACGGATAGCGTCGCTGGTCTCCAGCAGTTGTACCGTCTGCGGATCTTTGCTTACCAATACATCCCGAAGGTGCTGGGCAAAACCCGTTACGAAATGACCGGCGTCAAAACCATGGTTCAGCACCTCGTTCAGCAACAACAATGCCTTTGCTACATCATGACTAAGCGCATTCTCCACCAGACTGAAATAATAGTCCGCATTGAGCACATTGAGCACTTCAATGGTACGTTCGTAGGTGATGTTATTCCCGCAAAAAGCCACCAGTTGATCGAAGATCGAGAGCGCGTCCCGCATTCCTCCGTCCGCTTTCTGAGCCACTACATTCAGCGCCTCCTCGCTTGCCGTAACGCCTTCTTTTGCTGCCAGAGATTTGAGATAAGCGATGATATCAGGTACAGTAATGCGGTTAAAATCATATACTTGACAACGGCTCAGGATCGTCGGCAGGACCTTGTGTTTCTCCGTCGTGGCAAGAATAAAGATGGCATATGATGGCGGTTCCTCCAGGGTCTTAAGCAAGGCATTGAATGCCGCTGTAGAAAGCATGTGTACCTCATCAATGATATACACCGAGTACTTCCCTATCTGCGGCGGGATACGCACCTGGTCGATGATGGACTTGATGTCCTCCACCGAGTTATTGGATGCCGCATCCAGCTCGTGGATATTAAAGGACCGTTGCTCATTGAACGCACGGCAGGACTCGCATTCGTTACATGCGTCGAAGCCGTTCTGCGGGTTCAGGCAGTTGATCGTTTTGGCGAAGATACGGGCGCAAGTGGTTTTACCCACTCCTCGCGGACCGCAAAACAGATAGGCATGCGCCAGATGACCCTGACGGATGGCGTTCTGCAATGTCTGCGTGAGAGCTTGCTGCCCCACTACGGTCTCGAAGGTTTGAGGCCTGTACTTGCGCGCGGAAACAATGTAATTCTCCATATATATTATTGTTTATATGCTATGCTATAGATATATTTCTCTTTTTCAATGGTCTCCAGCCGGTATGCTTTGTTCTCCGGCAGAAGCGATTGCAGTTGTTCGAACGATACGATCCCTATGCCTTCCGCTTTCACGACCGCTTCTTTCTGGGTCCATAGGCGGATAAAAGCTCTGTCACGCTCCTTCGCTTCATGAATCTGACGCTGCTCCTCCTCATTCATCGTTCGCGCGATCAGGTCTGAATCCGCATGCCGGATGGATTCTATGTCTATCCCTATCGGTTTTTCATCCACTGCCACCGCGATTGCAGCCTTGCAGTGCGAGATCGAAAAATACGGTCCGGACGGAAGATAGGGTTTTCCGTGCTCGTTGTATGTCCATGTCCAATTCCCGGTAGGATTTTTCTGTAGGTTTTCAGCAGGTTTTATGCAGGCTTTAAGCTGTTCCCGCCACATGATCCAACTCTTCAGGCAGCAAAATCGTCCGAGGGTATGTCTGTATCGCAATGCCTGCTCGCGCCTCTGGTCGGAAACAAGAGGCAGCATTTTCTCCACCGCACTGTCCGTACACTCCTCCATCCTGTCAAAAATAGCAATCTTCATCCTTTCACCTTTCACCTTCATCCTTCCTGGCGTGTACTTTCCAATACACTACCGGCAGGATTGTTACCGTCAGAGGCAGCGTAAAGATCGTACCAAAGCATATCACTACTCCCATCGGCATCCACAGGCTGGTAGCCGCAATGATCATGGGCAGCACTCCGAGCGCGGTAGTGGCGGAAGTCAGGAACACAGGCCGCATACGCCGTAAGCCTGCCTGATAAGCCGCCTCGCGATAAGAGAGGTGTTTGTATTTGCGCGCATCCTCCGCGTATTCGTACATCATAATCGCATTGCGCACAATAATACCTATCAGACTCACGATACCCAGCACCGCCGTGATGGATATATCCAGCCGGAAAAGCCATAGTCCGGTCATTGAGCCGAAGAGGCACAAGATAGCGCTGGAGAGGGTCAGCAACGCCAGACCGATCTTGCCGAAATGATAGAGCAACAGAACCAGCATTACTGCCAGAGCTGCCACTACCGACCAAAGGATCTGCGGAATCATAATATCGTTGATCTCTGTCAGACCGCCGGGCTTGATACTTATCCCTTCCGGCAGGTCGGTGATATGCGTCTCTATCCATTCCTTCACTTTTTTCTCCGCAGACACCTGGCTCGTTGCGCCTCGCAGGTCCGCTCCTATTGTAATCGTCCGCACGGCATTGCGGCGCTCCAGAGAAGTATGATGCCAGTAGGGTTCGAGAGAAGCCACCTGCCGTAGCGGCACCCATACTCCGGGGAGAGCGGTAGGCACTTGTATAGCCCCTAAATCCTGAGCATCCATGCCTTCGGCATCTTTGGTATAAAGCACTACCGGCACGCCGTACGATCCTTCGTAGAGCGTTGTTATGGTTGCTCCTTGAGTAGCCTCCCGCAGATAGAGCGACAGCATCGTCTGGGTAACCCCAAGCCGCGTTGCTTCGTCTGCTTTGAGCACGATACGAGTCGATGCGGCTGTATTATTAAAATCCGTATGCACCCATTGCAACTCCGGCATAGAGATCATGAACTGCATGATCGAATCGGCATATACCGCCATCTCGTCCCATCGGTCACCGCGTATCCGCACTTCGAGCGGGTTCTTCACCGCCTGGTAGTCCAGTTGCTTGAAACGCGCGTAGGCATTCGGAAAATAATTCTCGTATTGTCCGGTGTACTCCTGCAGCACTTGTGCTGTCGCCTTGCCGGACTTCGTATTGACGATCAACTGCGCGTAGTTCGGCGCAGGGGTCTGCGGCGTATAGGTGGCATGGAACCGCGGTGAGGCTTGACCTATAAACGCGGTCACGCTCTCCACTCTTTCGTCGCGCCGCAATATGTTCGCTAACGAGTCCGCTACGGCGGCACTCTCTTCCGGTGTCGCGCCGTCATATAAATGGATCTCTACCGCAAAAAACTCCCGCTCCGCTTTGGGCAGCAGCTGAAGGTTCAGTTGGAATAGCAGGAGACATACACCTATCGCAGTAGCGCCGATAAGCATTGTCCATACAATCACCGGATAGTTGAAACAGGCCTCCAGGCCTTTCTTATACGCCCCTTGCAGCCAGTTAAAGAACTTGTTTTGCACCCGTTCTACAAAATTCAGTTCCTCGGGTTTGCGCACGCGGATATAGCGGAAAGAGAGATACGGCGTCACCCATGTAGCATAGAAGATACTGGCTACTAAAGCAAATAGCACCGCCCATGGAAACAGTTGCACGAACTCACCCAGAGGTCCGGTAATGATACGCGTCATGGGGAAGAACATGCCGCTGATCGCCATCGTGGCAAGCGACATCGGCACAAAAAGCATGGACGTACTCACATTGGCTGCGTACCACCGCGAATGACCTCTGTCCAGATAGTTGGTGTACCCGTCTATCACGATCACCGAGTCGTCAACTATCATTCCTAACACGAAGATCAGTGCCGCCAAAGTGACCGTATTCAGTTCTATGCCTGTAATGTACATTAGCCCGATGCAGATAGCGGTACATACGGGCAGTCCCGTCGCCGCCACCAGAGCCGTCCTGAGCGGGAAGAGCATTAGCATCACTGCTATTACCACTAAGATAGAGATAACAATGTCCCGGAGGAACGAAATAACCGAGTCGTTCACCACTTTGGGTTGGTCGGTAATCCGGTGGAACTGTATATCCGGTGGCAGGAGAGCAGCAGCCTCCGCTAACTGGCGGTCCACCTCGCGGCCGAAAGCCACGATATTATTGCCGGGTACCATCTCCAGATTCAGAATCAGGCACGGCGCGCCGTTGAACTCCACGAACTGTTTTGCCTTTGGGTACTTCCGTTCGATAGAAGCTATGTCTTTGAGACGTATGGTAGCGCCTGTCACAGGGTCGGACCACACGATCTGCTCCTGCATCTCGTATTCCGACTGATAAGGGATCACGACTTGCAATCCTCCTTGTCTGTCGCTCTCGCCGCCTACAGTCCGCAGACCCTGCAGCGCCATCTGGGCTTGCAGCGCCGTCGGGTTAATTCCGTATTGGGAGAGCCGCTCGGTGTCTATGGTGATTGCTATCTCTTCTTTCTGCTGCCCCATGATCCGCAGTTTGCCCATTTCGGGAATAGTGCGTAGTTGGGAGCAAATCTTTTGGGCATACTCTTCCAGTTCGCGCGGGCTGCGTTCGGGACTTTCTACGGCGATCAACAGCGATGACGTATTACCGAAATCGTCGATCAGTACGGTCTGCAGCACGCCGGCAGGCATACGCGTCTTCTGGAGCACGGGCAGACCGGCGCGGATCTTGTTCCAGGCCTTGTCATTGTCCAGCACGTCCATACGAAGCATCACATAGAGATAGGCTATCCCGTCCTCGCTGTTGCTGAATGTCAGTTCCTTGTCTACCGCTTCGAACGAATTGATATAGTCCTCCAGTGGAATGGTCACTTGCTGCTCCACCTCTTCCGCCGTTGCACCGGGATAAAGCGCCACAAGGAGTCCCTGCCGCATGGTGAATTGCGGGAACTCGTCCTTGTTCATCTTGGGAAGCGACCATATGCCAAATGCCATCAGCCCCAAGAAGAGAGCCATCACTAATCCGTGATGCCTCATCGCCCCTGATATGTGCTTTTGCGTCTTCAAACCCTCAAATTACAAATTACAAACCACAAATTACAAACTACAGACTACCTTGCACCCCGTGTAAAGTTTCTGGTAGCCCTCTGTGATCAATGTGTCTCCCGGCTGCAGTCCTTCGCTTATCTGCACGCCGTCGGCTTGATAGCCTCCGCTTACGATAGAACGCCGCACTGCCTCGCCGTTCTCTACCACCCACACGGTAGGACCTTCCGGTTTAAGTAGCACGCATTTGGCAGGAATCACTATCGCTGCCTTGGGCGTTTGGTTTTCTGCTTTCGACTCTACGCTCACGATGCCTACCATTCCGCTCATCAGAACCCCGGCACCCCCTTGGATACGGGCGGTGACGTCATAAGTGTGCGTCAGGGCATTGGCGGTCATGTTACGCTCGGTGATGGTGATCGGAAGTACGGTATCCGCTGCGCTGCATTCCACTTCGCCTGTTGCGGATAGATTCTTGACCTCTGCCTCAGGCACGGAAAAACGCACGGAGAAACCGGACACATCAAGCAGCGTGCATAGCTTGGTGCCGGGAATAATAGTCTGGCCGCGTTGCACGTCCAAACCGCTCACTATTCCTTCGCACGGAGCAACGAGCGTACATTCGTTCAACTGCTGTTTGGCGGCAGCATAGAGCGATTTAGCCTGCGTCAACTGGCTTTCTATCTCTACCATCTTCTGGTCCGAGACAACCCCTTTGGCATGCACCTTGCTCACGCGGTCATAGCCGTCCTGGGCATGCTTGAGCGAAGCCTCTGCAGACCGGAAGGCATTGACTGCCTGCGTGTTGTCGATCGCTAATATCTTCTGCCCTGCCTTCACGCGCTCGCCGTTCTTCACTTCGACGGCGATAACACGTCCTGCGCTCTGCAAACTGAGCGGAGTCTCGCGCGCAGGTTCTATCGAACCTACATAGCGGGAGAAGGACGAAGCCTCTTGAGGCTCGATCACCGTTGTCTTTACTTTCATCGGCTGGGCTTCTTCATGCGCCTCTTTATGCCGGCTGCAACCAAGCAAAACAAGACCGATTGCTGCTATTAAATAATACTTTTTCATCCTTTCACTTTTCACCTTTCACCTTCCCCCATTCTATCGTCAGATACATAGCGCGCGCGACGAGGTGCGCGAAATAGCCGATGTATAATGCCTGCGGACCTACGAAGCGGTACGTAGCTGCGTAACCGGCCACAAAACCGATAGCTGCCCAGATCATGGAGTTGCGGATCTGTTTGCCGGCGGTAGCACCTACATACACACCGTCCCACATAAAAGCAAGCGTGCTGATAATAGGCATAGCTATGAGCCATCCGATGTATTTGGCAGAGGCATTCAGCACCTCTGTATCATTCGTCAGGAGAGCGATAGACCCTTTCCCGAAGAAACCGTATATCGCGGTAAAGACCGCTCCTACTGCCAAAGCCCACAGGAAGAGCGCACGCACTACGGCATTTAACTTCTCTCCCTCTCTTGGGGAAGAGACCGGGGAGAGGCTCTTCCCCCACTCTTTCCCCACCAGTGCCTCGCCGGCATAGGCAAAGCCGTCCACGAAGAAGGAGAAGAACATGAATAGTTTCATCAGGATACTGCTAACCGCCAGTTCCGTGTCGCCATAACGACTTGCCAGGGAGGTATATCCTACATACACAACCATGAAACAGAGCGAGCGGATAAAGAGGTTGCCGTTCAGTGCCATCATGCGCCGTATTTCCGGCCATTTCATGGCAGCACGCCAGCTGTCGAAGTCACAAAATACCGATATGTTGAAATACCGGGTTAGTAAAATCCCGCTTGCCAGAACCAGACCGCTGTATTGTGCAATTAGGGTGCCCCATGCTACGCCGATGACTCCCAGCGGGGTATAGACGGCAAGGCAATAACTGGCTATCATATTCACTACGTTTACCAGTATATCCACCGCCATAGGGCTTTTCGTGTCCTGCATGCCGATGAACCAGCCTTTGCAGGTGAAGAGAGACAGTGTGGCGGGAGCCGCCCATATGCGGACATAGAAATACTCCCGTGCTACGGAAGCCACTTCTTCGGAACAAGGCACTACAGCCAGAACCGCCGTGACAAAAAGCCACTGTATCGCCCAGATCGCCAGAGCCGCCGTTAGCGCTATGGTCAGACTCTGCATCAGTATCTTCCTGCATTCATCGGGTATCTTGGCACTTAGTACTTGGTCCCTTTGTCCCTTCCCGTAAGCCTGCGCCGTCAAACCGCTCGTGCCTATTCTGAGGAATCCGAAATTCCAATAAAGCAGATCAAAGAGCATTGTGCCGATTGCGATACCGCCGATAGCGGTCGCATCGCTCAGGTGGCCCACAATAGCGGTATCCACAATACCCACGAGAGGGATTGTTATATTCGCCAGAATACTGGGAACAGCCAGCCGCAATATCTCTTTGTTCACACTCGTCATTACGTAATTACGGGATTACGTCATAAAAATAAGAGAATCATTAGTTGTCCGGTCAGCACGCGCAGGAACATCGTCAGCGGATAGACCGTTGAGTACGCTACCGCTGCGCGGTCATTCGCCGAACTCTGGGACGTAGCGTACGCCAGTGCCGGAGGGTCGGTCGTCGAGCCTGCGATAAGTCCCATGAGCGTGAAATAGTCCAATTTCATCCATTTGCGTCCTACGATACCTATCAATAGCAACGGCAGCAGCGTGATGAGCACGCCGTAACCGATCCATACATAACCGCCGCCGATGAGGGTCGGGATAAAACTCTTGCCTGCGCCGAAACCGACCGACGCAAGGAAGAGCGATATACCTATCTCGCGGATCATGAGGTTCGCCGAAGTGGTGGTATAGGTCACCAGATGCCATTTGGTACCGAATGCGCCCATGAGGATTGCAATAATCAGCGAACCGCCAGCAATACCTAATTTGAACGGTTGCGACAGTCCCGGAAGCGCGAATGGAATAGATCCTAATGCCACACCTAAAATGATTCCGAAGAACAGGGACGCCAGGTTCGGCGCATCCAGTTTCTTGGTGGAGTTACCAAACGCTTTGGCGATCTTGTCCACAGCCTCCTTCTCACCTACTACGGTCAGGCGGTCGCCCAACTGGAGCCGCAGATCCGGCGTTGCCAGCAGTTCGATACCGGCGCGGCGGACACGCGTGATTGTGATGTGGAACGCATCGCGCACCTTCAAATCACAAATCTGCTTGCCGTTTATCTTGTCCTTGGTGACCACGATATGCTGGCTCACCAGGTGAATATTCTTCTCTTGTTCTTCCCATTTGATATCGGTCAGTTCGCCGAGCAGCAGCACCGTGCGCTCGTTCTTCTTGTCCGTCACGAGCCGCACTTGGTCGCCTACATGCAGCAATGTCTCCGCGTCGGGCATGAACTCATTGCCCTCATTGTCCAGCACACGGCTGACCACTATCGTCACATGGGTCAGCAGACTTAGGTCGCGCACATGCAGACCGTCGATCTGCGGGTTCGTCAGTTTCATGTCATAATGCTCCACTTGCTGAACCTCGCCTTTCTCCGCTTTCACCTGCTCTTCCTCTTTGTCCATCTTGATGCGGAACACCCAACGGATAACGAGCATGGAGAACAGGATTCCCACTACACCCAGAGGGTATGCCATCGCATAGCCGGACGCGATATCGGGATTGGACATTCCGGTCAGGTCCTGGAATGTCTGTTGGGCAGCACCCAGACCCGGCGTGTTCGTCACTGCTCCAAAGAGCACACCGGTCATCGTAGCGATGTCCGTACCGCTCAGACGATGAATGACGTACGCCGTAACACAGCTTAATACCACTATACTTGCCGCCAGCATATTCAGGCGCAGACCGCCTTTGCCGAACGACGAAAAGAAACCCGGTCCCACCTGTAAGCCTATCGAATAGACAAACAGGATGAGACCCAGGTCTTTTGCAAACGATTCTACCAGCGGATCAAGCGTCATGCCGAAATGACTGCACGCAATCGCGCAGAACAGAATCCAGGTGATCCCGAGGGTTATTCCCTTGAACTTGAGTTTCGCGCCCAAGAAAATACCCACGGCGATCGCCAATGCCAGCACAAAAATCGAATGTGCTATGCCTGTACCAAAAAATAAACTACTAAACCAATCCATTTAATTATTTTTTCATTTGCTCATTTTCTCATTTGAGCTCCGCTCCAAGGGCGTTGTATTCACGTCCGTCGCGAACAATGATCACTTGTCCGTCGCGAACGATTTTCTCTACCTTGCAATTACAGGCAGCCGTGTTGTCAATGCCCTCTTTCGGCTCTTCTCCGGCTTTGTAACCGAAGCCACCGCGCGCATTGGCTTTACGGATGGTATATTCACATCCTTCCGGCCAGTTCTCTATCCCCTTTACAATATATGGTGTATTCGTTTCCTTACATTCAATCAGATAGATACCATTGGGGTCTATATTATCCATATCCTCTGCCACTGCCTGTGTAGCATCATTCTTCGCGGTCTCCGCCCACGCGCCGAGCGTGTATTCCATCGTGTAAACCGCAGCAGCATCTGCACTCAGCACGGTCTCGATATTCTGCGTCGTATTGCCGCTCTTCGTATCAACGAAAGTAACCACATTACTTGCCGGCGTCAGAACCGTTCCGTCTGCCAGATGGGTGTTGTACTCGCCGAACTGAGGCCATGCATTCGCGTTCATCAACTCTTTGGTCCAACGAGCGATCTTGCCGTCCGCGCTCTCAAAGCCGAACTCGCCTGCGCTGTAGTCCACAAGGGTATTGAGGAACGCAACGCTCGGTTTGTTGTTCCATGCGCGGCCGAACGAAACGGTCGGGCACTCGCTCTTCACGGTACAGCTCTCGAACACATAACCTTTGTCCGTTGCAGGACCGTTGTTGGCGGTCAATGCGTCGCTGCCGCCGCCGTTCGAGTTACGCTTCTCGCAGTACAGCAGGTTGTTCTTGAAATAAACGCTGCCGTCGCCGCAGATGAAATCGACTGTTCCGTGGATCTCGCAATCCTCGAAGTACTTCACGGCTCCCTGCAGGTTGCTGTAATAGGTATCCTGATAACTCAACAGACGCACGTTCTTGCAAACGGTCTGAGTACCCTGATCCCACAGAGCCACAGCGCGGCCGTTATTGTTCTTGTAGTAATCCAGCGCATTCTGGATCGTCAGATCCTGCAGGTACGTGTTCTTCACGTTCTTGTTGATCTTGATTGTTGCGGTCTTGTCAATACTCTCCTTCATTGCGTCCGGAGCGTTCTTGATGATCACGCCTTCCATCGACTGACCGATGAGAGCGATATTGTCTTTTGCGATGGTCGTCAGGCAGGTCTCGCCGAGGTCATAGATGCCGTTCGGCAGGAAGATCTTGTCGCCGCTCTCTGCCTGTACCAGTGCCAACAGGAACGATGCCACGTCACCTGCCGGAACCATAAAGTAACCCGTTGCTTCATCTTTCTCCAGGAAATCCAGTACGTTGTAAACCACAATCTTGTGGATGTACTGTTTAGCCGTCCAGCTCAAGGTCAGCGTCGTTGCCTCGCCGGTATATTTGTAAGAATACTCGGTTCCGTCAGGTGTTACTGTAACGCCTTCCGTTCCGTTCTTTACTACACCCGTCCGTCCGATCTCTGTCTCGCCGTTGCTCAAAATCACGTCGCCTGTCTCCGAATAGGTGCAGAGCGTCACATTCACAATCGCATTGCCGGCTACCTGAATCTGGATGTTGCCATCCGCATTGAAATACCAGCCGTGTGTACCGTCATGGAACGAACCGTTGTTCGCCGTTACGGTCTCATGATCCTCCTGATAGAAATAATTCTTGGTCAAATCATAGTTGAAGATCTTGCCCACTTCGGCGATCTCTACGTCTGTAGCTTTCGCGTAAAGGCTCAAATCCTCCGTCAGCGGAGTGTCTTCTGCCACTTTCGTAGCGGTAGGAGCGGCAGCATTGAACCATCCGCGGAAGGCTTTTCCTTCTGCTACCGTCACATCCTCTGCGCCATACGCATAAGCAAGCGCCGAACCGCCATCTACTATCTGCGGCTCACCGATGAGGGTCTTGCCGTCCGTGTCGAAATAACGTACCTCTACCTGCGGCACGAAATCGCATGCTTCCGCGAAGAAATACGGTAGATAACCATTCACCGCGAAGCTCAACGTAGCTGCTTCTTCTACATTATAGGTCCAAGTCACGAACTTGGTGTAACCACTACCTACTCCACTATTGTCGCATCCTACTTTGTTATCAATAGTCGTCAGAGCCTCGCCATTTTTACTGATGGCGATACCATTTCCCCAAGAACATCCGCCGAGGGTAAATTTAACCGGACCATCTACGTTAACCGTAATCGTACCGCCTTGGATACCGTGTTGGTTTCCATGATAATTTAGATCTGACAGACTGACATTACTCGGCAGCACACCGCCTTCAGGCAAAACGACTGTCGGTTCCTCTGAACGAAAATCAATCTTGAAATCCGTGAAGGTACGTACTTCCTCTTCGCCGTTGATCGTGCCGTTGATCTGTACATCGCTCAGGCAAAAGAGCTTGCCGGCATTGAAACCAGACACATAGAATCGCAGACTAACGGTCTGACCGGCAGTCGCTGTGATCTCATGCGTGTGGTGTAAAGCCGGAGAACCGGTAGTGTTGTTGTCGCGCAACAGGTCATCTTGCGACACCTGTACCGGGGTCGCCTCTACGCCGTCTACGGTGTACGACCAGTGATAAGAGGCACCATCCGTACCTTGCTTGATAGCGTCGTACTCCACGCTTGTGAGGGTGAAGGTGACACCTTTCTTCATCTTTACGGAATACTCAATCATCGCAGAAGCGTCCGTACCGGGCTTGCTGGAGGCAGGATTGAAGGTTGCCATCGCCTCACCCGGGTTCGCTGCGAAATTGTTACGCGTACCCTCCGTCAGTGCGATACCTACTTTGCGTTGGTTGGTCTTGATTCCGTCCGCTGCGTCAGAAGTCACAACGGCGTTGTCCGTACCGTCTGCCCATTTGACAGAGGCAGCCACGTCTGTGTACGACCATGCATTGAGGCTCAATAATGCGCCTAATGCCAAAAGAATTGTCTTTTTCATTGTGATAATTAATGTTTGTTAATATGGTGATTTTTCAACTTTTGTCTTTTATCTTTCAGCGAAGCGGTCTTCCCACTTCATTTGCCCATTCTCCCAGGACGTACTCGGGGGTGTATCGTTGGGCTTCGTCGTCAGAGAGAACGGTGCTTATCGTTCGGCTCTTGCCGTCCAGGACGAAGGTAACTTCGTTCGTTTCGGGCGAGAGCACCCTGCCCTCTTGGTCCGTTGTCCGGTATTCGCCGAACTGTTCCGGCAGGGCCATCATGCCTTGTACCGTCCATCGCTGAATGCCCTTGCCCTCTAGCCGGAACTCGCCTGCCGAGTAATCCAGCGTCGTATGGAGGAAGACGCATTTGGGGTGTTTCTTCCAGCTCCGTCCGAGGCTCACCACCGGGCATTCGCTCTTGATCGTGCAGCCCTCGAAGACATAGCCTTTGTCGTCTTTCCCCGCGCCGGAAGCGGTCACTGCGTCTGTTCCCTCGCCGCTCTTGCTGCGTCGCTCACAGTAGAGCAGGCAGTTCCGGAAATAGACGTCGCCGTCTCCGCAGATAAAATCGACGGTGCCGTGTATCTCACAGGCCTCAAAGTATTTCTTTGCTCCCTCGCGGTCGGAATAATAGGTATCCTGGTGACCCAACAGCCGCACATTTCGGCAGACGGTCTTGGTGCCCTGATCCCAAAGCGCCACGCCGCGTCCGTTGTCATCGTGATAGTAGTCCAAAGCATTCTCTATCGTCAGGTTCTGAAGGAATGTCCCTTCCACCCCGCGGCATATACGCAGCGTAGCGGACCGGTCTATGGACTCCAGACGATAATCCGGTTTGTTGCGGATGATCACGCCTTCCATCGACTCGCCGATGATGGAGATACCGTTTGCCGAAATAGAGGTCAGCACCATCTCGCCTAAGTCATATACACCGTTGGGCAGATAGATCGTGGTGCCGCCCCGCTTGTTCGCCTCTTGAAGTTCCCCTATCAGATAGGCTGCTTCTTTGGACAAACCGTCCGTGCGCATGTCCGCCGAATAGAGATGTAACATCTCCTCCGGCTCCTCGCACGGATGCAGATCTGCCGTCTCGCCTTCCACGAACTCGATCTTCTGGAGTACCGTCTCTACATTCAGCAGACGGGTGATGTAAATGATGTTCTGATCGGCTGTCAGAGGAATACTCTGCGTCTCCAGTCCGATTACTTTGCATGTCTCGCCTACGGCTTGTACCAATCGGCTCTCGCCGCCCGTATAAAAGGATATTTGCAAAGAGGCAGGATTCATTCCGCTGCGGGGACCGAACGTCAGTTTCAGCACTCCCGCTACGGGCGCTTTCTCAAAACTGCACCAGCCCGAACTGTTGAGTTTGATTCCTTTCAGACCGTTCTTCACGCCTTCTTGGTCGTTCACTACGCTCGAATAGGACAAACCCCTGTCCGGATTGTTCTGCGGAGCTCCGTTTGTATAGTCCCATAAAAGATTATTCCTCCCCGCCAGTACTCCTTCCGTCTGCTGTGCTTCCTCTCTCTCCGGATGCTCTTCTCCCACCGACAATGCACCCGCTGCAGGCATACTCGCCCACAGCAGAAACACTGTCAGTAAGGAAAAAATCCGTTTCATATACTTCGGGTATTAGAGCGAACTCTGTCGGATTTCCACGCTTTTCTTCTCGCCCGGTTTTACCGTCACAGCGGTCTGACCATTCAAATTGCCGCTCTTGTCGTACGTGCAGAAGATGAAGGTCTGCTGATCATCATACCCCACTCCGCTCGGCACAAAATCATTCGGCGACTTGAGCTCGAAATGAGCCACACCCGATGCATCGGTTGCTACGTTGCCGTTCGCATTCTCGCGGTTACTGACATTCAGGTCGGAGCCTTTGAACTTATATACCAACTCGCCTGCGCCTGCGGGTACACCGAGCATGTTCTTTACCGACACATCAACGGTCGCCTCGGTCTTGAACAGGCACGAACTCATCGTCACGGCTGCCAATGCCAGCAATAGTACTTGAATTTTTCTCATAAAATAATTCTCAATTATCAATTCTCAATTAACAATTATCAACTGTTCTTCCGCTTCTCCAGCTGTCCTTCCAGCGCGGCAAGGCATGCGTCGATTCCCTCCTCAAACGAGTCAGCAGTCTTCTCCGCAAACAGACCTGCGATACGGATCTTCACCTCTTTGTTGGCGTTGGTCTGCGGCTTGATTACGTTCATGCGGATCTCAACCTTGTCATCTGCATTCAGGTGACGCTCAAAACGATTCATTTTCTTCTCGATAAACTGTTCGAGTTTCTCTGCCATCTCGAAATTTACGGCATTGATTGTTACGTTCATAATACTTTTTATTTTAAAGGTTAAACAATTGTTTCTTTAGATTCTCTGCATAGGCATTTAAAATCGGGTGCAAATTTACAACAATTTTTTCACATACGCAAGAATTTAATATTTTTTATTAAATTTCTCGTCCCAACAGCCCCAATTCCCCTCCCTTCGTACATCGTACATCCATCCTTCGTACTTCCTTCGTAATCCTTCGTACATCGTACATCCGTCCTTTGTCCTTTGTACATTGTACTTTGTCCCTTTGTCACTTTAATTTGTACATTGTACTTTGTCCCTTTGTCACTTTGTCACTTTAATTTGTCCTTCTCACTCGGAAAGGAGTACAAAACAAGTGCAAACACACACTGTCAGCAGACTGCAAAAGACAAGTCCTAGACTTTGTTATTATAAAAACGCTATAACTATTTATATTTCTGTCAGTTACGAAGATAGCAAAAAGTAGCAAAATCCGCCGTTTTTGCGGTTTCATTTGCCTTTTTTACACAATTTTCAGTCGGTATCGTGTGGCATTGATTCGCAACTCCGTGTCTAAAAAAATGACACAAAAGTTGCGTATGTCATATTTTTGTTGTAATTTTGTAAGCGGAATTTGAAACTGGGAATAAAATGAGCGGATTTCAAGATTATTGGAAGCGGTTGCCGGGTGAAGAGAAAGCGAACACCATCACCCATATAATACCGTTTATAGCCACGATAGCAATATCAGCTCCGATGATATCGCTGGCTTCGTGTTCGCAGCGCCTGTCTCCGCGTTTTCAGGTTCTCGGCACTGTCCTTTTTATAGCCGGTATGCTGTTGATGTACGGCTCCTCCACCCTATACCACGCCGTAACAGAACCCGTCTGCAAAGCGCGGCTGAGGATCCTGGACCACATTGCTATCTATGCCATGATAGCCGGTTCATACTCGCTCATATGTATCTCCGTGGTAGGCGGATGGATGGGATGGAGTCTGTTTATCTTCCTTTGGGCTTGCGTTATTGCCGGCACAATCGGTAAATTCATCGCGCTGGGCAAGCATCCGCGCCTTTCGCTGGCGTTGTATCTGGCGATGGGATGGGTTGCCCTGCTGATACTCTACCCTATGTGGCAAGGCATGACGCACGCTGCGTTTTTCTGGATAATTGCGGAAGGAGTATTTTATACCATCGGTTCGTATTTCTTCAAAAAAGACGAAGAGCACGACTACTATCATGCCATATGGCATGTGTTCATCGTGCTCGGTTCGTTGTCCCACAGTATAGCTACGTGGCTTATTCTACGCGTAGGAATGTAATCCTCCGAGAAGGTAAGAGACACCGAAATAGGTGAATAACACAAAGAAGAAGTTTATCACGGAAATGATGTGATAGACTATTTGTGCTTTGTGTTTTGCAATATGCAGTTTGGGAATTATCAGCGGCCAGTGGAGCTGGCATGCATAAACAAGCATTGTAATGAGTGCCCAGGTCTCTTTGGGATCCCATCCCCAGTAGCGTCCCCATGACAGGTTCGCCCATACCGCACCGATAAAGATACCGGTGGTAAGGCAGAAAAGCGCGGGATACAGAAATAGCTGGGATAACTTCTGTAATCTTTGGTTGGAGATTTGCAGCCTGTCCTTCCTGGCTCCGGTTGCTTTGCTCTCTGCCACGCTCATACAGATTCCTATGATACCGTTGATCATAATAATTGCAAAAAGCGTGTATGCCAGCATGATTACAGACACATGGATACCTAATAGCGGCGTTTGCAGTACCGGTTGCAACGGCGGTTTGGGGGTAACGACCTTGGTCATCACCAGTGCCAGAACAACGATAAGCGCGGCAAAAGCGCATACCCCGGCCTTCCCCAAGAAACGGGAGGATGAGGTCAGCTCCTTCCATAGCACGCGGAAATAGGTGTTCTTCTGGAAGAAGAAACCGATCATAGCAAGGAGCAGCAAGGCATAGCCTGTGTAGGTGATACCTATTCCCCAAGGGTCATAGTTATAGGTGAGTACCACTCCCATCCGGTCGCTGTCGTAATCGGACTGGCAGAACCGCCAACCGTTGTACTTGAGCGGTTTGTTCATACGGATAGTTCCTTCGTCAACCGGCATATTCTCCCCTTTCGCTTTCGCCATGACGTACCGGCTTCTATCCAGTATTCTCAATTCCGTGATATAATCCACGGGGGTCTGTCCGTCTTCGGCATAGACGATCTGGAAATCCCAAAGGAAGAGCGAGAGGGATTTGCTTTCGGTGAGGACAGATGGGTTAATAGTAAGTGTCTCCGCTTTGTCGGCGCGCAGATGGATCTCTCCCTGCACGCCCCAGAAATGCGTCACACACGCCCCGATGACAATTGTCATCAGGGCAATATGCAACAGACCTGAAAACACGTTCCTCCGAACGCGGAAAGGACGTAATAAATCCATATCAGATAGCATCAATAAAGGCTACGATAGCATCGCGGTCCTCTTTAGGTAAATTATAGAACTGCTGTGTAGGATAATACGCATCGGATTCCTTGCTATATCCGTGCCACATGATAGCCTCGATGACATTCCGTGCACGCGTGTCATGCATACGAGCCTCATAGATATCTCCCGTGGCCTGGCGGTGCAGACCGCGTCCCCATAACGGAGTGGTACGGCACCAGCCGGTACGGATATCATTCTCCATATGCAGCTTGTGCTGCACCATGTCGGTGTACGGCCAGATCTTCTGGTTCGGGTAACGCGGCATTTGGGCTGTGACAGGGAAATTATTCGGGTCGCGAACCTCGTCCGGACCGGTGGTCCAGGACGGACGATGGCAGTAATCACAACCGATCTGCGAGAACAGCTCTTTACCGCGAAGCACTTGTTTGTCCGTCACGTTACGTGCTGCCGGAACAGCCAGACCGCGGTGCCAAACCATCACTTGTGTGAACTCGTCGTCGCTCATCTCAGCCGGCAGAGTTTTGGAGGTCAGGAACTCTTTGATATTGGCTTCCATGTCCTCCGTGCGCCACTCCGGGTGCTCGTTGTTCGGGTCGATTTGAGCGATATACTCAGCAAAACCTTCCTGCACTTCTTTGTCTTTGGACGCATACTCGGCATAAATAGTACCGTTCAGGTCGAGGTAGTGGTATTTGCGGTCGGAACGGGTCACGTTGGTGATATTCCAGATGGCGTTAGCTCCGGCAGCGTCCATGAGAGGTCCGCGCGAGAGGGCGTACGTGAAACGCTTCGGTCCCCATTGCGGGTCGTTCTTGTAATAACCACCCTGGGCAATACCACTTCCGTCCCACATAGCAGGGTTGAGCCCATTCTTCAGCTTGCCGTCTGCTGCTTCTTTCGCATATTGGTCGATGATGTCCTGATCAGGTATAGCGTCCAGCAAACCGGTTCCATAGACGCCGATGGTGTTCTCCAACAGCACCTTGTATCCCTGGCTCTCCAGCAGACCGTCCGGGTCGCGGTAACCTTGGTTATACACATATACCGCCGTGTTCGGCATCGTCACCTCGGGATAGCGCAGTTCATAGGTCTCTCCGTCCGGGAACGTATTGCCATGCTCGTCGTTGGCGGTAAGCCATTGGACCGTAATCTGGTCCGGATCGAGCGGAGCCTTGAACGGTCTGGCACCGAACAGTTGCGGCATGCCGGCTAACCAAGGTACATATGCCTGGGTGGCAGGATTGATGACCACCAGAAGGGTTCCGTTGCCTTGGTCCTTGGCGTTATAGGTACCTGTAGGAACAGATGTACCGTGCGAATAATTGGGGTGGCAGTGCTGGCAGGATGCACGTACATAGACCGGACCCAGACCGTGCTGGCGACCGCTTGCGTTGGTCACAAAATCTTTCTCCGCGATATTATCGCCCTGGGCGAACATCGTACCCAGTCCTGCGTCGTCTGTAGCCGGCGTAGGTTGGCGGAACGCCATGGAAGAAGTCGTCGTAGTAGTACCCAACTTGCCTCCGGTATAATACCACTCCGGCATGTCGGTCTCGGGCTTATTGTTCCCTTCCGACTGACAACCAGCCAGCGCAAGCGCTGCCAGAGCTATGAATAAAAATTCTTTCTTCATGATAGTTGTTTTTTAATGATTCTTTTTATTTAGCCAAGAGCGCCAGTACTTCGTCTTTGAGAAGCCCCTCCAGAACTTTCACTTTGTCCTGAGCCACTCCAACTTTGGCGTCTGTAGCGTTATGCTCGAAATCTTCGATAGCATCAATAGCTGCAATGGCTTCATCAATAGCTTTGCGCACTTTGGTATCCAGTTCTGCATCCTGGCGATAGACATAATTGGAGATAGCGTAGTCTCCTGTCTGCGCGCCGCAATAAGCATGTTGGATAGAACGGATATTGTCCGCAAAGTCGATAGTAGAAGTGCAACTGTACGGGCTCTCCAGATAATCCGGGTCAGCAGCGGTATAAGGGTTGCCTATCTTGAGATCAGCGACCTCTCCGGCAATGTCCGCACAGCCACCGATGATCTCTTCGGCTGCACGCTGATAGGTCACATAGATAGAACCGGCTTTTCCTGCATTGATCATATAGGAACCGTAGTCCTCGCCATAGCTCATCGACTCGCCTTCGCTATCAGTGATAACCGCCTCTTTCGCCTTGCTGATATTTCCTCCCGACCAGCAGTCCTCAAGCAGGATAGCCTGCTGCGCCAAGTCCTCCACGATTCCCAGCAGATAGACCGCCTCCGCATGAGTGAGGTTATCAGCGTGTGTCTTACCCGTTCCGATAGCTCTGCCTTCTTGCAGCTCGCTCTCGAACAACAGGTACTCGGCAGCGTGGAAGCCCTTGAGGGCATAGCCCAGTTTGTCGCCTACGTAAGCACCGCCTTCTTCTTCAATCTGCTTCATCTGCGCAGCGTTGTTGAGCAGGGCGTTCATAGCGTTGAAATCAAGAGGCCATGAATCGATATGCGGGTCAATATTATGCGCGGCTGCGGGTCCAAAAAGGAACGCTTCGCTCTGCTCCCAATGTTTGCGCATCGCGCGCCACGCCGTGCCGGCTTCCGCCAGCAGCGTGCTGTAATCCTCGTTTGCATCCACTTTGACGAGAATCTGCTTACACTTATCCAGCAATACCAAACCTTCGTCTGCCATTGCGCTGTAGGTAGCAATGACCGTGTTGTTTACATACGGCGCCATAGCGCGCTCCAGCGCCTCTTCTTTGTCCGATTTAACCTCGGTCGTCTGATTGTTGCATGCAGCCATTCCCATGACACATGCGGCACATAGTGCCAATTTCAAGATCTTTTTCATAATACGTTAATTTGTTGTTAATATGTTTGTTTTTGTCATAGTTGCCAGTCGGTAGTGTTTATTCGTCTCTGGTTTGATAGAAGCCGGCATAGACGATGCCTACTGCTATCTGCGGTTCATCGTTGTATAGTTTTCCGCGCGTGCCGTCCGTGCGCGTTCCTTGTTTCAGTATTCCGTACGAGAACTCCGCCTTCACTCCCACTTGCTTGATCGGGAAATAGTTGATTCCCACGGCTGCGCGATGGCGTCCGCACCAAGGATACATATCGGTCGGTTTGCCGTCGTAGCGGAACATCGAATCGTAGTAATCGTAACGGGCGAAGAGATAGAATTTCTGGTTCTTTTCTTTCAGTTTGGCATTCAGCGAGAAGAAGTCATATCCGGCTTCGATACCTGCAGCAAGTGCGTCCGAAGCCACCCACTGCTGGCTGGAGACACTTCCTTTGCGCATGGCGATATTGTATTGCGTGATAGCAGCAGCGTCGGAGAGATGTCCGTACGTGAAACTGCCCCTCACGATTGCTCCAAAATCATTGTAGGCAAAATCGAACGCTCCGATGGTGACCGTTCCTTTGACATTCTTGTAGGCACTTGCGTCCAACTCGACATTCGATTTGGAGAGCGTATTGCGAAACGAGTTGCCGCAGTAACCGCTCAAACTCAACCTTAACCCCTTAACACCGGTGTAATCTACGCGGGCAGCTCCGGCAAACACGTTCGCTAATTTGAATTCATACGGACTTCCTGCACCGGGTTTGATCCAGTTCTTTCTGTTGAACCGGTCGCTATCCAGTCCCGGCAGGAACATAGCCTGATAGTGCCATCCGTTTTTCGTGGAGCCCATGAAAGTGAGCGCCACCTCATGCCATGTAGAAGGAATGATGGTGAACTCGCCCTCGTTCCGATAGACGCCGAAATACTCTGTCGATTCATGGTGGGCATTCAGTCCCCCGACCGGAATAACCTGCATGCCGGCGCGGATAATAGCATACCGGTTGAAGGCTTTTTGGAGCCAGAACTGCTCCAAAGCAACCTCTCCGCCCCGTTCAATCTCTGATTCATATTCTCCGCCTTCCTCTTCCTCAATCTCAATGGCACTCTCCGTTCCGCCGTGTTCGAACTCAATCTCCGTGCCGACAGACCATCCTTTACCGAAGTCATATCCCATATAAATGACCACATGCGGCAAGTCGAACTCGCCGTAATGGTCTCCGGCAAAGCGTTGCGGGTTCTGGCCGTAACGAAGGTAGTTATTGGAATAGAAACAATGCCTCGCCGTCACCTCTCCGTATCCGCCGATTACGAAGCGGCCACGCGTACGGGCTTTTTGAGGCTTTGCCTCATCAGTAACCATTTGTTGGGATTTTGCAGTGTCTGTATTTTGCGCTACCGATTGCTGTTCCAACCGTTCTACACGCTGAATAAGCGATTGCAGGTCGGCTGCGCTCACCTTGATCGAGTCGTCAGCGCGGACACACAACGCACATAAAATCAATGCAATAAATAGAATTGTTTGCTTATACATAATTTTATATGAACCTTATTTCTTTTCACGATGCAAAATTACTTATTTTTCGGGAAACACACAATCACCAAAAATAGTGAATTATCTAAAAAAATGGCTCCTGCTATTGCTTATATCACATTTTTTTTGTAATTTTGCAGCGTTTTTAATCAAAAACGTCATGTACAAAGCTTCAGATAAGATCAGTGATTTGATGTCGCAAGAGGAAGATGCGATACAAATAATCAGCCGTTTCGGGTTGGAGATGGGTGTGGGCGAACAGACCATTCAGGAGGCCTGCGAGACACATGACGTACATACTCCTACATTCCTGGCGGTAGTCAATTATAAGGTATTCAAGCAGCGCGCTCTTCCGGCGGATATTGATATTCCTACGTTGCAGCGATACCTGCATAACGCGCATACCTATTTTCTCGATTTCCGTTTGCCACGGCTGCGCCGCTCGCTCATTGAGGCGATTATTCCCGTTGATCCGACAACCAAGATACCGAGCCTGATTCTGCGGTGCTATGACGAGTTTGTAGAAGAGATACGCACCCATATCGAGCATGAGAACGAAGGTCTGTTTGAGGAACATGAGCACGACGACGAACGTATCACATCCAAGTTGACGGAGATTAAAAACCTGATTATCAAATATTTCCCCTCTTCCTCCACTCCTTCTTCCGGCACATGGGGAACAATAACCTATCCGCTGATAAGCGTCATGTCCGACCTATGGCATACGGAGCAAGATTTTGCGGACCATTGCGCCATAGAGGACGATATCCTGCGTCCGGCTCTTACCCACTACCCTATCCGCAAAGCGAAAACCGGTACCGTCAAACAAGAGACAGAGGAGCTGAGCGACCGCGAACGGGACGTGCTTATTCAGGTGGTGCGCGGATTGAGCAATAAAGAGATTGCCGATGTGCTATGCATATCTATGCATACCGTGGTCACACACCGCAAACATATCACCCGCAAACTCAATATTCATTCCACAGCCGGACTGACGATCTACGCGATTGTCAACCATCTCATTGATCTCAATAGTCTGGAATAAATCGTCCGAATATTTTTGCCAGCCGGCAAAAAAATGCTATTTTTCTTGCATATGTGCAATTTTTGTTGTAATTTTGTCTCCGATTTTTAATTAACGATGCATCGTGAAAAGATCGGTTAAAATCACATTGTGGGTTTTCGGCTCCCTTGTTGTGTTGGTTATCGCTCTTTTTTTGAGCGCTGATATCATCGCCTCGCTGCTGGTGAAGCGAGAAGTAAGCAAGACTTTCGACCGTCTGCCGAACGCAGATGCCATGGTTGGAGGTATATATCTGAACCTCCTCAGCGGTTCCGCTATCGTGAAGGATATCACTTTCTCGACCAACAGCCTCACGCTGGAAGACGAAGAGACCAACGACCGCGCACCGGGCCTGGCGATGCATATTCCTACCCTCTCTATATGGAATATCAATTATGTAGAGTTATTCCGGAAACACCGGCTCTCGATTTTCAAGGTAACGGTAGACGACCCTCAGGTACTGGTCTTTCTGGATGAAGACCATCCGGAATCGATACTCCCTACTTTCCCGAGAGACAGCACGCTGGATAAAGCGCAGTCATGGCTCAAACGTCTGGAGATCAGGCATATAGAGATGGATGACCTGTGCGCCCGTATGCGCAGCACTCATTCGCCGCTGCGTCTGGCGACGGACAGTCTGTCGGCGGAATGCCATGATATAGCATATAATTTCACGGATTCCGTCTTCACTTATAACGACTCCGTCTATCAGCTCACGCTGGCGACGGCACAAATAAACCTGCCGGACGGTTTGATGGCGATGGAGGTACATTCGTTTGCCACGGAGGACCAAGGTCCTCTCGCACTCGGCTACACCCGCATCCGGAACACCGTCACGCATAAACAGATGGCGGACCTGGCGCAGGAGCCTGTCACATGGATCGACTTGGAGCTGAATAGCCTCTCCACATCGCCGCTCAACCCCATTCGCAAGGTATTGGCACAAGACTGCACGCTGGACTCGGTTCGGGTGGACGTCAAACGGATGCATGTTATCCGGGACGAGAGGCTGAAACCCAAGAAACCTTTCGGTACTCCGCAGCAGTTCCTACGCCAAGTGCCTTTGATCTTCCAAATAAACTACGTAGAAGCGCTTGCCCGGAAGATAGATGTGGACCTGTTCACCACCGATGTCAACTGCGGCAAGATGCGTTGCAACAACATCCGCGCATGGCTCACGAATGTCACCAACCGCCCCGGTGCTGTATGGCATAACCGGGTGAAAGCGCCGTTCAGCGGCAAAGGTATGGTGAATGCACACTATGACATACACATGGACAAAGCCTCGTCCTTCGATCTTACGCTGTCGGGAAAAGATCTGGAGTTAGGCGATCTCAACCCCTTCATCCGCCCGCTGGTAGGTGTCACATTCACCTGTCATGTAGATCAGATCGACGCTTCCTACAAGGGAGACCAAAGCGCGGCGCACGGCACGTTCGGTTTCCTCTACCATGGCCTTGACGTACGGGTTCACAAGGAAGATAACATCCCCTATAAGGTCGTTACGAACCATGCGGATTTCTTCACTTCGGTGGCTAACTCGCTTATTCCCAAGAGCAACCCTACCGCCGTGGATATCCATCCCCGCCGGTACAGCGTGGAATGGACCCGCGACGAATGGAGTCCGTACCCCTTGTATCTGTTCGGTCCGTGCATCGACGGAATCAAGAAGACGATGCTGCCCGGCTTATACGTCCACAAACAGATTTAATATCGGAATATGATTGTATATTTCTCAGGAACAGGCAACAGCCTTGCCATTGCCCGTCAATACCGCCATCCGGATATCAAAATAAAAGACCTAACGCTCCGTTAGGCCTTTTTCTTTTATTCATACCCCTCTTATTTCGTACCTCCGCCGAGGGCTACGTACAGGTCAATAAGACTGATCAAGCCGTTGTACCTGTTGGTCACATCGGCGAGTTGCGCCTTGAGGTAGTTCTCCTGCGCCGTCAGCACCTCCAGATAGGAGGCTTTGCCTTTCTTCATCAGTTCGCGCGTACCGTCATACGACTCGCTTTGTATAGTAAGAAGGCGCTGATAGAGCGTGTCCTGCTCTTGGGCGTTGCGGCAACGGAAGAGCGCGTTATTCACCTCGTTTCCGGCGCGTAGCATCGTCTCCACATAGCGGTTGGCAGCCTCTTGTTGCTCCAACTTGGCTATCTTCAGGTTTGCCTGCAGTCTGCCGCCGGCAAAGATAGGCTGCGCCAGACCCAGCACCGCATTCATCAGCAACTGACCGGGATTAGCCACTACACCGCCGTTATTGGTCCATCCGATGAGTCCGGAAAGGGACAGCGCGGGACAGAATGCCGCTTTCGCCATATTGGTCTGGTAGAATGCAGCCGCTACATTGCGTTCCGCAGCACGCACGTCCGCACGGTTGCTCAGTTGCGATGCCGGCACGGATTCGAGCGTGAATACCTCAAACTCATAACTCTTCCACGGCGAACGGGCTACCGTGCCTGGTTCTTCGTTCATCAGCAGGCACATGGACAACTCCAACGAATTGATCTGTTCCAGGAGTTGCTTGCGCTGGATCTGCACATTGATCAGCGAGGACTCCATTTGACCGATAGAAGGCGAATAAGCCTGCCCGTTTTTCACCAACACGCGTTGTATCTCCAGCACTTGCTGCCAGATGACCTCGGTGCTGTCTATGATAACAGCCTGATAATCAAGCAACTGCAGCTGGGTATAGATTCGGGCCATCGTGGCTACCAGGTTTGCATGCGCGGCAGCACGGTTGTCCTCCGCTTGCTCACGGAGCACCTGCGCCTGGCGCTTGCGGTTGGTCAGAGTACCGAATCCTTCTCCGCCCCAGTTCAGGGAGAGCGGCACCTGGTAGGTCAAGGTCGCGCCGGACATGCCGGCACCGGGCGTATAAGTACCCATTACACCTACGTTAGCCGGAGAGATTGCCAAGGTCGGCAGGAAGCCTAACTTAGCGGCTCTGAGACGTGCATCCGCTTCCTGCACAGCCAATTGGCGCGAACGGTAATCGACGTTATTCTCCAGCGCCTTGCGGATATGTCCTTGCAGCACCGGGTCGGTGATATAGTTCTGCCAGTTGTCGTTGCTCACTGCCGTTATCAGGCTGTCCGGCTCGGCTTTCTGCGCCGGTTCGTATTTCTTGAATATACCGCAGGAAGAGAATACGAATGTACAAAGAACTATCACCACTGCAATTTGATTTGCCGCGGATGATTTCCCTCCCTTGAGGGGAGGGTCAGGGAGGGGTTGTTGTTCTTCTCCCTGGAAACGCTCATGCAGTTTCTGGAAGATGATATAGAACGCCGGTACCACAAAGACAAGCGCCAGCGTACCTACCGCCATACCTCCGGTCACGCCGATAGCCAGCGCGCGGTTACCGTTAGCACCCGCGCCGCCCTCTATGATGAGAGGAATCATACCGGCAATCATCGTTACTACCGTCATCAGAATAGGACGCAGACGATCTTCGCATGCACCCAAAGCAGCCTCAATAATCGGCATACCCTGCTTGCGCTTCTCTACGGCGAACTCGGTGATCAGAATAGCCGTCTTCGCCAACAGACCGATCAACATGATCACACCGGTCTGGAGGTAGATGTTATTCTGCTGGCCGAAGAGCCATGAGAACGCGAACGAACCCATCAGTCCGAAAGGAACGGACAGCAGCACCGCCAGCGGAATGAAGAACGACTCATAGAGAGAAGCAAGAATCATATAGATCAACAGGATGCAGACGAGATAAATCAGTATCGTCAGGTTGGATTTGCTGTTGGCCTGCAACTCCCTGCTCATACCGCCGTACTCATAGCCATAGCCGGCAGGCAGATGGTCTTTTGCCACCTCCTCAATCACGCGCTGCACATCGCCTTCGCTATAACCCGCATTGGGCTGGACGTAACATGCAATAGACTGGTAGAGGTTGAATCGCTTCTGCGAAGCCGATCCTACGGTCGGAGTGAGCGTCACGAACTGCGAGATCGGTGCCATCTCATCCCCTATGCGCACGAAGATATTATTGAGAGAATTGGGGTCCAGACGATATTCCGGAGCCGCACCTGCCATCACACGATAGACTTTGCCATACTGGTTGAAATTGCTGATGTACGCGCTACCGCAGAAAGAGCCGAGCGTGTTGAGCACCACATCCGGCGAGATACCTGCGCGGTCGCACTGCGTGGCATTCACATCCACTCTGTATTTGGGGAACGACTCGCTGTAGAGCGACTGCGCAATCTGCACTTCCTTGTGTTTCAGCAACTCGGCGAGGAAGGAATTGGTCACCTCGTTGAACTTGCTCATATCGCCGCCTTGCAGATCCTCCATCTGCAGGTCTATACCGTTATTGTTACCGTATCCCGGAATCTGAGGCATCTGCGTGGGGAAAATCTGGGCGTCCTTGATATCCTCGCATGAGAGGTACAGTTTCGCCATCACCATATCGATATAGTGCTCCAGTCCTTTACGGTCGTCCCATGGCTTGAGACGGACTACCAGTGTACCGTAGCTGACGCCTGTTCCGGAGACGATACCGAATCCGGAAATCTTGGCATAGCTCTCCACTTCCTCCAGCCGCAGCACATGTTCCTCTACCTGCGCCATAATCTTGTCGGTCTCCACGAGCGGCGAACCGGCGGGAGCTGTCACGTCAACCACAAACACACCTTGGTCCTCTTGCGGCACCAGTCCTGCCGGCAGCGCACGCATAGCCAGTACCATGGCTACAACAGCAGCAATCAGCCATATCCAGGCGCGGCCGGGTTTCTTCAGGAACTTAGCCACACCGGTTTTATATTTGTTCAAGACGGCGTTATAGCCCGCCTCATAGGCTTCTTTGACCCATTGGTTGAAACTTTTCTTGCCGTTCGGCGCCTCTTTCTTGGGACGGAAAAGAACTGCCGTCAATGCCGGACAGAGGGTCAGCGCCGAGATACAACTCAGACCCACCGAACTGGCAATCGTGATACCGAACTGGGTGAAGAAAGTACCGCTCGTACCGGGCATGAAGGTCACAGGGATAAACACCGCCATGAAGACCAGCGTACAGCTGATGACAGCTACGGTCACTTCGCTCATCGCGTCTTTCGTTGCCTTGTACGCCGAGGTGTAGCCGTGCTCCATCTTCGCCATTACCGCCTCGACGACCACAATGGCATCGTCCACCACGGTTCCGATCGCCAGCACCAAGGCAAAGAGCGTAAGGATATTGAGCGAGAAACCCGCAATCTTCACAACCGCAAACGTACCTAAAAGCGATACGATGATGGAGATCGACGGTATCAGCGTAGCCTTGAAATCCTGTAGGAAGAAATAAACGACCAGAATCACAAGCAGGATAGCAATGATCAAAGTCTCCACTACGTTATGGATAGCAGCATAGAGGAAGTCGTCGGAGGTCTGGAGAATAGTGAACTCCATACCTGCCGGCATGGTCTTTTGCAGGTCCTTGTAGATATCATTGATAGCGGCGTTCACCTGGGTTGCATTGGCTCCCGGAGCCTGGTTGATGATAAATGCCACACCGGGTTGTCCGTCTATACGGGACGAGAAGCTATACGACAGGGCACCTAACTCCACCTCTGCCACGTCCCGCAGATGCAATACATTGCCGCCCGTCGTGCGCAGCACGATGTCGTTGAACTCTTCGATCGACTGCAAACGGCCTTTGTACTCCAGGTTATATTGATAGGTATTCCCGCTCTGCTCACCAAGCGAACCCGTGGCGGCTACCATGTTCTGGTTGCCGATAGCGGCGAAGATATCTTCCGGAGCCAAGCCGTAACGCGCCATCACATCCGGCTTCATCCATATACGCAGCGAATAGGTGTTACCTAAGTTCTGCACCGCGCCAACACCCGTTACACGCAGCAGACGGGGCTTGACGTTGATATCGATATAGTTAGCAATGAAGTCGTTGTCAAACTTACCGTCGCGGCTCACCAAAGCGGAGATCTGCAGGATGTTGTTCTGCCGTTTCTCTACCTTCACACCTACCCTCGTCACCTCTTGCGGCAACAGACCTAACGCTGCCGACACGCGGTTCTGCACGTTCACCGCTGCCATGTCCGGATCCGTGCCTTGTTTGAAGAAGACGTTGATATTCACCTCGCCGGTAGCGGTGGCTTCGGAAGTCATGTAAGCCATGTTCTCCACGCCGTTCACTGCCTCCTCTATCGGCATCACAACGGATTTCATTACAGTGTTCGCATCCGCGCCGGAATAGGACGTACTGATCATCACCGTCGGAGGCGCGATATCCGGATACTGCTCTATAGGCAGCGTCTTGAGGCATATAAAGCCTACTAAAGCGATCAGCAGCGAGATACACACTGCCATCACTTTTCTATCTACGAATATATTTCCCTTTGCCATAAATGCTTAAATGATTAAATAACCCAATAAATGGTAAATGGTAAATGACCAAATGGTAAATCACCAAATGACTCTGTCATTTTCGTGTACATTCGCCGCACCTTTGGCTACGATCTTTTCGCCTACTTCGGCTCCGGATAGAATCACGGCACGTACGCCGTCGCCCAACTCCTCGATCTCTACGATAGCGCTGGTGGCGAGACTGTCTGCACCCACTTTGTACACCAGCGTCTTATCCTGAATACGGACGATGGAGGTCAGAGGTACCAGCATTGCGTCTTCCCACTCGAAGGGCATCACGATTGTGCCTTGCATGCCGGAGAACAACTCGCTGTCCGGGTTGGGGAATGTCACATAGCAGGTCACCGAACCCGTTTGCTGGTCCACCATACCGGAGAGGCTGGTGATTTTTCCTTTATGCTTGTATTCGCTGCCGTCTTTGAATAGCAGGGTCACAGGAGGAGCTATCTTAATCACTTTATCCAGACTGCCTAACTCACTCACCAGCGAATGGACCTGACTCTCGGTCAGGGAGAAACTCGCCTCCATCTCGCTCACGCCGGCTATGTGCGTGAGAGTGATACCTTCGTTAATCACATCGCCTACGTGAGGTATCACGTTGCCTACCAATCCGTCCACCGGACTCTTGATCGTGCAATAATCCAACCGTAACTCTGCGTCGCGTACTGCCGCACGGGCTTGCGCCACTTGGGCCTCTGCGGACTGCAGGATGTTAAGGCTCTTGCGCAGCAGATAGTCGCTGATGATCCCTTGCTGAGCCAACTCTTTGTTACTTTCCGCTTCCAACTGCGCATTGTCGCGGTTGGCTATCGCGGTCTGCAGGTCTGCCTGAGCATGCACCAGCGCGTTCTGCGCACTGCGGCTGTCGATCAGGAAGAGCACATCGCCTTTCCTAACACGCTGACCGTCTTTCACTTTGATAGCGTTCAGCGTTCCGGTGCAGCGCGACACGATGGACACATCGCCTGTTCCGCGGATGGCGGCGCTCCAGCTTACTGGTGCTGACACATTCTCGCGGCTGAGCGTGATAGTCTCATAACTGGTGTGCTGTTCTTCCGGCATCTTCACACAGCCGGAAAGCACACATACGGATAGTAAACTCAATAGAATTAGATTTTTTTTCATTGTACGGATATTTTTTATGGAAGATATCTGTTGGGGGCTTGCATTGGTAGATAGATTCAATTTGGGTGCAAAGGTACAAAAAAAATTACATATATACAAATTTATTTGCATTGTTTCAATAAAATGTGTGGATTTTCGCGGAAATTTTACATAAATCTGCATAAAATTGCAGCAAAAAGACGAAGAAAACGAATAAAATTCAAGAAAAACTTGTATATGTCAGAAAAAAGCAGTAACTTTGCAGCCAATTCGGTGGTAACTGTACCACTAATAAAGGTGGTAAATAAAGAATATGGAAAGCAAGAAACTGGAAAGTGCATTGGAAAGATGGCAGAATATCCAGCCATTGTCCGAGACGGATCGCGACCGACTGAGCCGTCGGTTCACGGTGGATTTTAACTATAACAGTAACCATATCGAGGGAAATACCTTGACTTATGGTCAGACGGAGTTATTATTGCTGTTTGGAAAGGTTGCTGGCGAGGCTGATTTTCGCGATTACGAAGAAATGAAAGCCAGCAATGTGGGATTGAAGATGATGCTGACGGAAGCTACGGAAACCAAGCAACCCCTCACTCAAAATTTCATTCGGACATTGCACAAAACGCTTTTGCGCGAAGATTATACTGTATATCGTACTTTGCCGGGTGGAGTGCAGACTAGTTACACCATCCATGCAGGTCAATACAAGACGCGTCCAAACTCGGTGATTACTCGCTACGGAGACCGCTTTGAGTATGCGTCGCCGGAAGAAACACCTGCATTGATGACCGACCTTGTCGATTGGTATAACCAAGCAGAGACAGAGGGCAAACTGACACCTATTGAGTTGGCTATTGTCTTCCACTATCGTTATATCCGTATTCACCCGTTCGAGGATGGTAACGGTCGTATTGCACGCCTGATGGTGAACTATATTCTATCGCGTCACGGGCTGCCGATGATCGTAGTGCGTAGTCGCACGAAGCAAGATTATTTAGAGGCTTTGCATCAAGCTGATTTGATAGTAGGCGGAACTCCTTCTGCCGGAGCACACGCATCGCTGAAACAGATTCGTCCTTTCCATAAGCACATGCTCAACCTTATCACCAAAGAGGTCGAGAATGATGTGTTGTTTGTAACGGAGAAGGACGAAAATATCTGGTGGTATGATGGTGAGCGCGTGGTGTTCCGTACGCCGACATATGCAAAGATCTTGCGCGAGTTGCAGATTGAATCCAATGCCACATTGGCATACTTGCAGCAAGAGGTTGGTATTAACCGGTCGGCACTACAAAAGATGCTCCAGTCACTGCAAGAGAAGGGATTCGTTCAGAAAGACGATGCCGGTCAATGGAGAGTATTCATTACCCCATCTGTATAAAGACTACATGCCTTATTATTGGAGCCAAATAGAGACACTGGAGAACCTGCAATATGTGGCGGGGCTGGTGGACGGTTTTAATCAAGACCGTTTTTTGGCTGCGTTGATGGGCAAACGAAGCGTCGGCAAGGATAAGATCGTGCATATGCGCAACGAGTTGGTAGAAATCACCAACAAATTAGAGGAGGAATATCTGGTGTTGGACGAATTTGGCAAGACGTTCAATGACAAGTTCGCGACACGCAATAACGCTTGTTTCTCCAGTGCGATGACGTTGCTGCGCAAGATGCGTTCGGGCATGTCCAAGATGATACAGATCTTCCGTCAGTTTGCGCCGCAGAACAAGGCAGCACGTCGTGCAGCACATGCCGAGCAACAGACTTTGGACCTGTACTCCCATTCGACCATAGGCGGACAAGAATATACGCTGCCGATATTCGATATGGATGAGTTCACGCCGGAAGTGCGGGAGTTATACGAAGCCATGAAGCGGTTCATGGACTATATGGGCAAGAGTTTTGATTTGTGCGAGGATATCTTGGAGGAAGAAGAGCGGATTCGGCAAAGTCCGGATGAGTGTCTGGAGCGATACCATATTTTCAAGGATGAGCACCGCGCCAAGATCAAAGACATGCTCAATGCCATCAATCTCGAATCGCGGGATTTCTTGGCGGAGAATAATCCGGCCATCAAGATGCGGAGTGAATCAAGAGATGAGAAGCAGTTTGCGAAGCGGGGGTTCCACAACTTGACCGAAGCCGCGACAACCGCACTCGCTTCCAAAGAGATTGTCGAGGAAGCGCGGAGAGGTGAGTTCACGGCGCAAGAGTTGTGGTTGTTTGATGGCTACGACCGTGAATATATCCGACGCGTGCGAACTATTATACAGAACTTCGACACGTACCTGCCGAAGGATTATACGCGCAAGACGCTGCCTGCTAAATATATCGCATCTCTGATGCTGTGGTGCAAGCCGCACGAGGATAAGGGATTTGTGGCGTATTTCACGAAGACTTATGCAGATGCCGGTGGACAACTTTCTGTGCCGAAGAATCCGGCGGTCAATCAGCAGAAAAACGAACTCACAAAGAGCGATGCGGACTATGTGAAATTGGTCGAAAAATGGGAGAAAATCGCTTGAACGGTGGTTTGAGATGAAAAAAGTGCAAGAAAATTCTAAATTCTTGCATTTTTTTTGTGCCCTGATGCCTGGTTTCTAAATCGTAAAAGCGATTTGGATTTAGTTTTCTGATTTAGTTTTAGGGTTAAGCAATTTAGTTTTAAATGGTTTTCTAAATCGAAAAGTCATTTCGGTTTAGATTGTTTTCAGTGTGGTTTAATACTTGGTCTTTGTGATTTAGAAAGTGCTGATTTTGAGCATTTTACAAATAAAGACGAAAGTTTGTTCATGTCCCAGAAAAGCAGTACTTTTGCACCGTCAAACGCCGGATAGCGAGAATGGTACCGCGTTAAACTCGCACCGGTGGACAGCGCTGTCATGACTTTAATAACGCCTAAAAAAACATTAAAGTTATGGCAAAGAAAAATTATCTGATCTATCCGAATCCGGAGTTTGTTCCGACTGTGGATAGCCTACCGGACGGCACACTCGTCGCGTACGATGCCGTCTCCCGATTCTGGGCAAGTTTTGACACCGGACTGATCTTCCGTAAGAACTCCGATGGCACTTGGACCCGCCAGCACCGTATCGGTTGCAAGCCTATCGTGTGCAAGCCCAATCGTCACTCGCAGTACCCGCTGGTGAACCACCGCGGCCATCAAAGTCCTTCCTCCGTTCATACCATTGTTGCTCGTGCATGGATTGGCGGTATCCCCGAAGGCTGGCAAGTGGATCACATTAACGGCGACATACGCAACGCCTCCGTCATCAATCTCCGTATCCTTCCCGATTGGCTCAATCATCGTGACGGCGGCTTCTTACGCAAGTTGCGTCACAAGAAGATTGACCCGACGATGTTCGCGCAGGCTGTCCTATTGGAATACTTTGAGCGCATGGCCGCGTATAAGGCGGTACATTCCCAATCATCGTACGCAAAATTGTCCAGAAAGGAACTGCTCCAACTGCTGGTTGGACCTAAGTTCACGGTGGGTGATCCCGGTGAGCAGATGGAATACGAGATGACGCATCACATGGAGTGCTGATGTCCAAAGCCGATTTCTTAGCCACAAGGGCACGATTATTTGGAGCAATGAACAAAAAAAATAATATTTAAACAAGAAAGAATTATGAACACATACGAATTCACACAAGCGTTTATTAACGCAAATGACGCAGTATTAAACCATGTAGATGCTATCGAGGAGACTCGGGCACTGTCGGAACTCATTGACGCTTGCAAGGAGCGGATGGCTGAGATCAAGCCGGACGCGGTGGAGTTAGCGCAAAAACTGATGGCGGAACAAGGGGTTGTCGGTAGCGAGTTTGAGCACAAGGGTAAGTTCTACCAGTTGCAGGTAGATGAGACCTTCGACTTCGCCGAGAAGAAAGCCCAGTACAACGATGCTATCGCGGCTCAATGGCGTGCGAAAGTTGAGGAGCAAAGGACGCTCAAGGCGAGTGTTTCGGCATTGACAAGCGAGATGAAAGGTCTGCTTAAGTCGTGGCGTTTGCAGCACCCGAAGCGTGTACCGGATAGTATCTCGTACACCTTTAAAGTACTCAAAAAGAAAGCCGATAAAAGAAAAGAAGCAAAAGAAAATTAAAAAGAAAAAACGCTTGCCTGCCTTATATCTGCATAGCGTATACTATCAAAGGCGGGTGTATGGCAGGCAGGCGGGTTGTAAAAAGTTTTATGGATTCTTTTCGATGGATATGGCAATTACTGGCTCCGCAAGGGGAATTCTGTCGGCGCATGGGGGCTTGCAGGCGGCTATGGGATAGCTTTGATTTAGAGAAACAACGGGCTATCTATCGCACGATCCGTGACAAGTTGGCGGCTGGCGAGTTCGTAAGCGAAAATCCGTATTATGCCATTTACGACAATGCCTATCCACCTCGCAAGCGGCAACGAGTCATGTCGTACGCGGATTATTACGCGAAATACGGCACCACCCTGGAGCAAGACGGATGGAAAATGGCTAACCCTACCGGCCAGAAAGTAATCTATGTAAAAAAGTAATAAAAATGACAAAATGGTAAATGAAAAAATGGTAAATAATCTTTATCCTTTATACGACGTACCCTACTTGGTACGTGACCCGAATGAGTACCGGATGTCGGAGAAACGGCATCAGATAGAAGTACGTAACCAAGCGGTAGTGGATGACTATTTCATAGCACGCGCTAACGGAATCCGGGGAGAAGACGCACGAAAACAGGTAGCTCTGAAGCACCTAATCACGGAAAAACGCTTTCGCAAAATCCTTAAATGGTTCTATGAAGAAGCAAAAAAACGGAAAAAATACGATTTTCTGATAAAATTTTCACTCTCTGAGGAACACTAAAAGGGGTTTTACTATTATCTTTGCACCGTCTTTCGAAATACATTTACTCACGACTCGTTTACGACTCGTTTAGCACTCTTTCTGCACGATGGGAAAAGTTATTTTATCGCCCGGTGCTGACCCTAAAGAGGTCGCACAACGGCTCAGAAAAAAGGGCTTCGTCATGAAGCAGCAACTACCCGATGGCAGTTTTGTCATCTATAAAAAACCACCTAAAAAAAGAAAAAAACATGGACAAGCAAAAAATTTACAAGATCGTGACCACGGCAGTGACCGCTCTCCTCAGTTGTCTGGCGATAGCCTGGGGTTTGAGCTCCTGTAACGTCACCAGGACCATCACCACGCAGAGCCAGTATTACCAACGAGGTGACACTACCTGCACCATCGTCACCAAGACGATTGAAACCTACGATGCTTCCAAGAAGCTGTAGTAACCGAAAACGCGCCTTCGGCTTTTAGAAAACCGCTGGCAGGGGGAGAGAAAATAAACCTAGATAAACCCTGCTCTATGCGACAACTAGGAATAACGGCCTACGCGGCCTTGAGCGTAAACAT
>JAFUUZ010000051.1 GCA_017471285.1 Paludibacteraceae bacterium
GCCGGAGTACCAAGCGGTGCGGAGGGGAAACCCCTCCCCTGCCCTCCCCTCAAGGGAGGGGGTAGATTTCACATATTCCGCCCAATGAGCGACTTCTTCCGGGGCTTGGTCACCGCCCATGAACGCCACGCAGGTAATCATTTTACCATAGCGGTCCAGCAGTCCGGCGAGGAGCTCTTCATCCAGCACTTCACCTATATCTTCCCACAAATGGGTAGAATGACATCCCTTACAATGACAAGGACACCCGGAGAGGTTGAGTGCCAACGTCACCTCTCCGGGGATCTCTTGAAAAACGATGTCGTATGATGCTACCTTCAGCATTGCGGAGCCTTCTCTTTCTCTGCGTAGTAGCGCTGAGCCGCCTCTTTCTGGCGCGCCTCCGAGAAGTTCGACACACGTTTCATATAACCGATGACACGTGTGAGGTAGTCCACATTCTTGGAATGGCAGCAAGGACACTCTTTGAGATAGCGTTTGTCGATATGTCCGCAGTCGTTGCAGACGGTGTTCGGGATATTGAAGGTGAAATAGTTACATCCCTCAACCGCCGCCACGCGCAGCAGCTGGCGATACTGCTCCTGGCTGAGGTGCTCCTCCAGATTGCAGTGGAGCGCCGAACCGCCGGTGAGGTGCTCGATATACTTGCGTCCGTGCAGACGGAAGCGGTCCAAGACATTGAGCGATGTATCTTCCACGATGTAGAAATAGCTGTTGTAGCAGTCACGCGGCACAACATATCCGTCCTCACGATCCCATTTAGCATGCTTGACACCTACGTTCTCCGCCGGAATCATTTCGCAGTTGAACATCACATCCTTGGTGCGGTACTCTTTGTTCTTCTTCTCGATGATACCCAGCACTTCCTGAACGAAATGGGCATATTGCGGATTGTCCTTGATCTCAATACCGAGGAACTCAGCCGCCTCAACGAGCCCGTTCACGCCGATAGTCAGATACTGGCGTCCGATATTGATATAGCCGGCATCGAAGAGCGGCAGCATACCTTTCTCCTGGAGCGATTTGAGGTTCTCGTTATAAGCCAGTTGCACTTTGTGCATCAGATCGACGATGTCCTCGACGTATGCCTGATAGGGGATGTTATTGCGCACGGCATACTGGATAGCGCGGTTGAGGTTGATGGTCAGCACGGATTTGGACCCCGTAGAGATACCTCCGGCACCGAGGGTGTAGCTGAAGCTGTTGTCGGTGATGGCATTACGCAGGCGGCAGCAGGAAGAGAGCGAGTCGGCGTTGTCCGAGACGTAGGTGAAGAAAGAGTGGCCCTTCGCATACATCTCCGCGGTGAAATCACCATACTCCTTATCCTTGATATCTCCGTTCTCCGCGAGAAGTGCCATGGTCTCAACCGGGAAGGTGAGGACCGTACGGGTACGCTCTTCATTGAACCAGTTCATGAAACGCTTCTGGAGCCAGTTGAGGCTGTCCCAGTGAGGCGCCTCGCCGTTCGGGAAGCGGAAGTTCTCAAAGAGGGACTGGAAATAATAGCGGTCATAATAGCTGATATTCCAGAAAACGGACTGGAAGTTACGCGCGCCCGAAGGCTGGTTGAGCGAATAAACGACCTGCTGGAAACAGTCGCAGATGATGCGGTCAATCGTACGGCGGCGGGTAGAGAGATCCACTACCTCGTCTGCGCGTTTGTAGTAATCCTCGCCGTATTCCTGCTCGATGAAATAGTTCATATACATAAGGAACTCGGGCGTAGCGCACGCGCCTGAGAGCATGGAGGAAACCATGAAAACCATGTTGATAAATCCGCCGCAGAAGGATTTGAGGTTGTGCGGAGGCGTAGCATTGCCGCCGATGGATTTGGTACCACCGATGAGCCACGGATACATGGTGATAGAGGCGCAATAGTTAGCGAGGTTGGTCTCGTCGTTCTTGTAGATGAAATGCTGGTTGAGGAGGCTCATATACCGATCGGAGAGCTCTTTGCCGAACATCTCTTTGATGCGCTCGGTGAGGAGACGGCGGTTGAGACGGATGAATCCTTGCTTAGGCAGCTCACCGATAAGAGTAGCGATGTTCTTATGCTCCACATTCGCGTTCGCATCAAATTTCGATCCCTCCGCCGCATTGGAAGCCTGCACATAGTTCATCATGAAATCGAGACGACGCTGCGTGTCGCGGTCCTCGGTGTGCTGATGGCGATAAAGCATATATGCTTTAGCCACCTGATAATAACCCTCCGCCATAAGCGCAACCTCCACCTGGTTCTGGATATCCTCAACGGTCACGTTGTTATGAACCCGCAGATGCGAAAGGATGGAAGTCAGCGCTTCCTCCGTCGCAAATGCACCAACTGCTAAGAATGCCTTCGAGATAGCATTTTTGATTTTGTCGATGGTAAACAACTCTTTCTTACCATCACGTTTGATAATGTATGTTTCCATAATATGTCTGTTATATAGTAACTAAAATTCTTAGTGACCGAAAATCTGTGCAAAAGTACAACAAATTTTCGATATACGCAAATATTTTCGAGAAAAAAATTCTATTTTTTGACAACAAAATTTATTAACAATTTTGAAAAGTTGTCCAAAACTTTTTGTTACTTTATTTATTATCAGCATTTTGCGATTTTTAAAAAGTCGAAAAGTTGTCCAAAATAAAAAGTTATTTACAACAGCCGGTAAACATTTTAGATAATTTAAGGTCACAGACTAAACCGCACGAATTGCTTCGCGCTTTACTTTCGTTTCAGCTAAAATAACATCAAAGGGAGCAGAGGAAACGGAAGCGATATTTGACTTTGTTCACCGTGATGAACCAGCCTTCATAAACATAGTTTTCGTTTTCCTTTTTACCTGTAAATTCCAACTCTATAATATCGTAAGAAGATTTAAGCGTGATATACGAGGCGGTCTGGTCCATATCCTTGGACGTGAAGGTTCCCTCGAGTTTATCGGAGTACACGGAAATAGAAACAAACATCCCCTGGTCCATGGTAGTCAGCATGAAAGTTCCATTCATCTTCGTCCAATCATGCAGTTTCGCGGTAGTGGTGGCTATCGTGACCACCGAATCCTCCACCATAGGCAAGGTTGTGAAATACTCTTTTGCGACCGTTCCGGATGCCCTCGCGCTGTCGTTCATTGCCACCGAGAGGACGACATAATCGGTATTCGCCGCCAGATCGGTATAACGATAGGAAGTGTTTCCTTTCGAAAGCAATCGTGAATAAGGAATAGCATATCCGCTGGCGATGGATGTTTTCCACCACTCAATGAAATCTTTCTCCATTTCCAACCGCAACGAGTCCTCCGGTTTTCCCGCAACAGACTCCGCGACGAACACATTCCAATAATAGGTAGCCACAGAATCGGAAGGATTGATGCCAATTCGCGCCTCTGTTTGTTCGACCGAATCCACGGTTATAGCAAATTTTAGATCCTGAACGGGCTTCTGTTCGGGTTGGTTTTGCGGGGTACAGGCAACGAAAGCCAGGACAGCTACCGCCATAAAGGTATTCAGACAAAAGGTTCTCATATCAGTCTATTTTAAAAACGGGTACAAAAATACAACATTTTTTTGAGATATGCAAATTTAATAACAAAAAAAAGCAGCCGCCGAAGCAACTGCTTTTTAAAGAATACTAAGATTCTATCCGGATTATTTCAGGATAGTGCCCTGTGCGTTGTATTCTACACCATTCTTGATGATCAAGAGCTGGCCGTTGCGGATTGCTTTGGTAGCCTTGATTTCGACAGCAGTATTGTCGATAGCCTCCGGCCACACACTAAACTCAAAGTATGCAGCAGGAGTAGTTATCTCTCTTGCACCAGCACCCCATACAACGAGAACATAGTCGCCCGGAATCAAATCGCCGGTTTTTTCATCATTTGTGTACCAGGATATCTCTTCATCCCAAGCCAGAAGAGCCTCTCCGGCAGCAGCATATTGGTTTCCATATTCACCATAGATACTCTCAGCAATCTGATCTGCTCCGTAGTTTGCGAATACGTCTGCAGTAACAATAATCCAATCCCAAGCATCGTCATTATTCGACGGAGTAACCGTGATACCCTCGTCACCGGAAGCGAACTCGAAGGTCATATCCGATACTTCAGGAGCAGGAACTTTTCCGGAGAGGCTGAGAGTGAACTCAGGTACATCGTCGCCGTTTTGTCCGAGGAAGGTACCGGTAATAATAATGGTGCTATCTGCCTCATTGTAAGCAACATTCAGGTTTGCGCTTATGAGCGCAAATTTATTTCCGCTCTCCAGATTGCCTTCGGCATCAAAGGCCAGGCCCGTATAGATATAACTATAATCAGCTGCCAATTCTGCTTCCGTATAGTTTCCGGATATCTGATCAGTGTAAGCTGCGAGAGAGACGTACTGGGTTTCGTCTGCATTGAAACCGGAGATTTGCCATGCTCCGTCATACAAATCCAACTCCAAGTTAGTAAAGGTCAAAGACTCTTGACGGGTCTGAACCGGTTTCGTATATTGGTAGCTGATATTCCATGTATTGCCAAGGGTATCCACGAAAGAAGCGGCGATAGAGTAATCACCATTAGCCTGAACTGTCTTAGTCAGAGAAGCAGAAGCATATGGAATCTTAGCACCTGATACAGAAGCATAACTGTAGTTTTCAATCATATCGCTCAACGTATAGGTTACGCCGGACTCCAATGCCTGTAAGCCATCAGCAACGACGATATCAAAGTTGAATTGGTTGCCGTCTGCGTCTGCCATTTTAACCCATACATCATTATCCGTGGAATAGAATTTCTCCGTAGCCGAAACTGCTACAAAATTGCCACCCTCCGGCAAGATAAGCTCAAGCGTAGTAAAACTTTCAGAAGCCACGGCACCAACCAAGTTTCCTTCATCATCTAATTGGGCTGCCACTACAGTATAGGAGGTTTCAGGCGAAAGATTGGAAACAGAAGAAGTATCCGCGCCTTGGATTAAAAGATCTGCATATGTCACTTCCATACCATAGAAATAGTTATAAAGCATAATCATATAATCCATGTCGCCTGTCAGCAATGCAACCAATTCCGCATCGCTCTTACCGGAAGCTTCGGAAGTCTCTACATACGTCCAATAGTAAGAAGCAGATGCATCTGAAGGAGTCACAGCGATAGTAGCAGCGGAGGCTGTAATATCAGACACTGCGATGTCAAAAGTAACATCCTTCTTTGCCTTCGGAGCACGCGCTACTGCCTTGTTCAACAATTTGGCTCCTTCAAACTTTTGAGTTCTGAACTGCTCAAAGCTTTTCTTAGCGTGTTTTACAGAAAGTTTCTTGGTGTTAAGCAACTCTGTAACTGCTTTCTCATCCAATTCTTTCTTGCTCAACTGAGGAGCTGCACTTGCGCTGAATACAATCGCTACAGCGCACAAAAGGGATAAAATTTTCTTCATAAACATGAATTTTTAGTTAATAATGTTAGTTATTTTGTGTTTTTATTTACAAAATGTAACAAAAATCGCACAAAGGTAGTACATTTTTATCATTCACACAAGTATAATGCTGCAAAAGAGCTAAAAAACTGCTTTTTGCAAAATAAAGTTTACAAAATGTTGCATATTTCAAAAAAAAGCAGTATCTTTGCGCCCAAATATGTGCAAACACCCAAAAACATGAAGAAACTCTCCTTATTTATTATCGCGCTCGCATGCGTATGTGCACACGCGCAAGAGACACGTTACATCGGCGGCGACATCTCTGCACTGCCGCTCTATGAACAACATAACTCGGCATATAAAGACGCCTACGGCAAGAACATCAGCGACCTGATCACCTGGTTTGTTCAAGATTGCGGATGGAACACCTTCCGCGTACGTATCTTCGTCAACCCGACCCGTGCGGACCAGGACGGGACAGCCAATCCGTCTGTCTGCCAGGATCTGGCGTATGTGACCGCCTTGGGTCAACGCATCAAAGCGGCAGGGGCGAATTTCATGCTGGATTTTCATTATTCCGACACGTGGGTGGATGCGACGCACATCCAGGCTCCGGCAGCGTGGAAAGGCAAGTCCGAAGAAGCGATGGCTGACAGCGTAGGGGCTTACACGCGCCGCGTACTGACGGCGCTCAATGAAGCCAATGCCACGCCGGATATGGTACAAGTCGGCAATGAAATTATGTATGGGCTCTGCGGGATCAAAGTGAAGCCATACGAAGACGCGAGCAGCAACTGGACTGGCTATTTAGGATTGCTGAAAGCGGGGTGCAACGCCGTACGGGAAGTATGTCCGGAAGCGCGGATCATCATCCATACGGACCGCCCGACCAACAGCGGATACAATGCCTATTACTACAACAAACTGATCAACGGCGGTGTGGATTTTGACGTCATCGGGCTGAGTTATTACCCCTTCTGGCATGGGTATCTGACGGACGCCCAAGTGGCAAACAAAACAGACAAGAACAATCTTGTCAAAGCTATCAACCGCTTAGCCACGGATTTTCCGGAAAAGAAAGTGCATATCGTGGAATGCGCGTATAACTTCCAATACTGGCCCAGCAAGGGCGTAAACTATGACACCCGTGATGTATGGACATGTGCAGCAGACGGAAATACCTCTATCGGTATCTCAGGACAGTATAATTTTGTCAAGGATTTAGTGGACGCGTTAAAGCCGCTGGAGAACGTAGAGGGCATCAGTTATTGGTTCCCGGAAGAAGCAGGCAACGGCGATGACACCAACTGGAACACGTCCAAAGGAACCGTCATCGTGTCATGGCAGAACCGCGGTTTCTGGAACGAGAACGCGACGCAAAGCGGTCATGCCATCAACAGGACAGGACAGATCACGGGGGGCAAAACGGCAGCGGACGTATGCGCGCCGTATTATATGGGTAAGTTCGTCGGTTTTGAGCCTCAGGGAATAACAAACCCCTCCGCGAACGAAGGGGTTCGAACCGTCAAGATGTTCCGTAACGGTCAATTGGTCATTGAGCGCAACGGCATACTCTACTCCTCCGACGGCAAGAAACTTTAATCCTTAAATTGCATAACCGAAGCCCATTGCAGATCGCTCATGGCAATTAATGGACGGATGGACAAAAGCGAGACGATGGTATCGGGCTCGCTTTTTGATGCATTCACCTGCGCGGCGGTGTTGTTGAGGTTACACAGTTTCAAGAGTTGCTCCTCCAGCCTGTGGTACTCGTTGCTCTCCGCAGCGGCGAAGTAAGCCACATCACGCATCTGCTCCGCTTGCAGCGAGAGCGTATTACGCTGCGAAGCTACCTGAAGCCACTCAGCAAATCCGGGCTTATTAACATAGCCACAGATGATAGCCGGGAGGGTCAGACTATAGTCGCCTATGCGGTTGAGAGCGAACTTATGCAGAGCCGAAGCACAGGCATCCAGCTGGATATGTTTCATCAACTCTCCGAACGAATACTCGCCTTTATTGACCAGTTCGATATTCGGCAGAATCTCATTATGCCATACGTCGGGTGTGCGAATCTGGTCAAAGCTATCCACCGTTACCTCTTTACCGCCTGTCCGCAGCGCGATGTTGACCAGCACATCTTCCGCTGCCGCGCCGACAGCTACAGTATTAAGCGGCATCTTCAGTTCCTGAGCTGCTGCTACGATATCGTCCAACTCCTCAAACGGACATCCGTCGCTCAGGAGCATAATCATATCGTATTCGCCGGCCTGCGACCATTCTACGGCGCGCTCGATAGCCGGGATATAATTCGTTCCACCGCCGGCTTTCAGACTGTCGATGGAAGTGGAGCGGCTGGAGGCTACTACGTCCTCGTCAAATGCGATCCATTCAATCTCGCCGATGGCTTCGAGTTCGTGCACGTATTTCTTGAGATCTTTCATGTCGGACGACATACTACCCGATACGTCCAGCAACAGCAGCATCCTGCGGGTGGAGAGATTGGACTGATGCGCTTGGAATTGTACGTTCTCTTCCTCGGTGTCGGCGATTGTCTCGTCGCTGTACATCAGCTCTTTGACTAAGCCTTGCACGCTGCTCTTGTATCCTTTTTCCAGATCCGGAATACCGATTGTACCGCCGTCCACATCGGAATAGAGTTGAACGGTAGGCACATTGGCTACCAGCGGCATATGGCCGAACGAACCGGACAAGAGCGGCTGGAAGGCTTTGCTCTGGCGGAAATGAAACTCCGGAGGCGTCATCAGCTTCATCTCGTTTTGGAGACGGACCAATTTCTTCTCGTGCAGCCATCGCATGTATTGCTTCATCTCCTCCACAGTCTTCTCGTGCAGTTTCTGCGCCAGCGTATCCAGACGTTTGCGGATCTCGCATAGCCGAACACCGACGAATAAATCTTTGAGCCGCTCGAGCCGTTTGATCTTGAGGATGAATGCTATAGCGCCTGAGAGGAACGCCAGCAGATAGGCGAACATACTCCACCATCCGATCACCGGGAAGAGACCGGCGCTGACTGCCAAACCGGCTATTCCGGACGAAATCAGATTGGTCCATTTATAGGTCTCCAGCTTACTCATCTCATCTTGCAGCTGCGTGCGCAGCGCGTCGGACGAGAGCGCCAGGCCTTGGGCTTTATTCACCAGTTTTGCCAAATCGCCGGGCAGCACAAAGGCCTCCGGAACGCGCTCCAGACTCTTGAACGCATCGCTGATCTTGATCTGGAAATGCTCCAGCACTTTCATGCTCTGCGGCAGGCTGATATGCTTGTAGCGCGGGTTGCCTTTGTCGCAGAACATCTGGAATACCAGCTCCTGCAAGCCGTGCGAACTGGTGAAAATGAACTTATGTTGCCGCTGGTTGAGCGAACGGATGAAGTCTTTCTCAAAACTGTTCAGCTCTTGCGTGACGTTATTGACTACCTTCTCGATATGCAGGGAGTTGTACTCGCGCCAAATCGGGATGATATGATGCAGATGGAGCGATGTGTGGAACCGTGTGATCTCCATACCAGGGATATGCGGTCCGTCGCTGATGAAGAACCGCTTGGTATTCATCGGTTTGAAGGTGTCGATGAAACTCTGGTTGTCGTCCACAAACGCACGCGCTTCCTTCACGTCGAGAAAATGCTCGTCCGTATTGGTCGTCATGTCCTTTAATACGATAGCGGAGAGGTTGTAAGCATCTATCTCCCGCTGCACATCGGCTTCGAAGAAAACCGCGGTAGCGTTGCCGTCGTAATACTGGATGTCGTATTCGTTGAAGCATTGTCCGTCGGTGCGGGCGATATGCAGCGCGGCGATGTTGACCGATTGCTCGGCGGCCGTACGTCCCTCTTCCGTCATGGGGGATTGCAGGAATAGGATCTTCTCGAACGGGCGGTCATTTATTCCTAACTGTTGCATGGCGCTCAGTTCGTTCAGAAAACCGCTCATGCTTTTGGTGATCGCTTTGTCGTCCACGGTCACAGACTCGGGGCGCAGCAGAATGCCGTACATCCGTACGCTGCTGATGGAGAACCAGGGACGGTTGATATCCGCCATTCGTTGCTCTTGCAGGTATTTCGCCCAGGTATGAAAACGCTCTATCGTCTTCGCCTGCGTCACGTCGCCTACAAAAATCACATTGATGCTGTTGCCTTGGTTGGCGGTGAAGGCCGGAATCAGTTTCTCCGTCTCCGAACTGCTCATCGACAGCCGCTGAAACGCAATCTCGTTCAGTTTCTCTTTCGTCATTCCATCCGCTTTGCCGTCCGTTATATGGAAGAACTTCAGGGGAGCGGGTTGTGTCGTCGTGTTTTGCAGCAGCGAATCCCAGTACGACTGGAAGAACGACTCGCACGCATCTTCTTCGAGAAAATTAACTATCCAAAAAGGAACCATAACAGTCTTGATTTAGTGCTTTTATAACGAATTGATCGCTTGGTCTATCACTTCGATAAACGCTTTGTCTTCGGAGTTATTATGTTTCTTCCAAAGCAGCCAGCAGAAGGCGAAGGTAGCCGCGCCGCCTTCGATCGATTTCAGCAAGCGCATCTTCGCTTCGTCGCGTACACCCATCAGCGAACTGTTCATCTGCTCGTTGGTACGGATATCGAATTTCTGCTCCAGATAGTCGGCTACTGCGAACAGACTCTCCGGGATGGTCATCAGGTATTCCACAAAGGCCTTGCATTGCTGAGTATGATCTTTGTCGAATTCGAAATTCTGCACGCCGCTGTTGTCGATCGCCAGATATTTGGTCTTCGGATTAATGGTCACGGGGCGGAGTTGCAGATGTACGCTGATGCTCTTCGGGTCGAACTGCAGCGTGATGAACTGGTTCACCTCGCCTGCGCTTGCCGCCGGAGCGATCTCCATGCCCAGTAGTTGCAGCATCTCCGGCGTCATGCCGGTTGTGTCCACTTCTGCCGCGGAGCCGGAGAGACCGAACAGGTTGTTGTAGGCGCTCTTGTCTTTCTCCCATAGCAGGTTGATCACGTGCTGGAAATAGAGACTCTTGATGAGCGATTCGATGCGTCGGGATGCCAATTGCTCGGTCAGGCTCTCTTTCGGCGCTGTGGAGCTGTGCTCCGATTTGGGCAATGTCAGGCCGTACTTGTTGAAGGCAGCGTGGATATGGCAGCCGAAGAACTGACCGCGTACTTTCTCCAGATATTTGTCGGACATATAGAAGGTCTTGTAACTCTGGTAGTACTTGTACATATTGAATTCGAATCCGGCCGGCATACGCATGATCATGAATCGGTCGCTCATCGACGAGTCATGGATGAACTGCTGCTCTTTGCTGTTGGGGTCGTAGCCCAGGGATGCGGCGAGACCTTCGTTGTTGCCGACGAACATCAGTCGCATATTGTCCGGTACCGATACGTCGCTGCGGAGAGGGAAGAATACCGGCACGCGACTCGTGTCCTGGAAACTGTTGAAGAGATCCGTCGTACGTTTGAATGTCTTCGGCAGTAGTTCCGGATTCTGGATAGCTTCGCTCAGTTCTTCACTCATCCATTGTCCGGCAGAGGTGCTCTTGTCGTTTACGATTGTGTCGATCACGTGCTTGATCGGTTTGATGATCAGCGTCTCTTTGTTGGTCGGCAGCGATATCTGTTTGGACTTGATGATGTTGATGAACAGGTTGTTATCCGGGTCGATGCGGCTGATGATATCTTTCAGTCCCTTGCCGGAAGCGGAGGTACGCATCGGCACGCGTAGTTTCTCCAGACCGCGGGTGATATCCTGCTGTGCGATCACACTCTCGCAGTATAGCTGGTCGAAGAAATTATTGTCAGCCCAGTCGGTATTGTCTTCGCCCGTAGCCAGTTCGGCGAGGGACGGCAGATAAACGGTCATGATATCGTCTTCCGTAGCACGGAACTCTTTCGCCAGCGTAGCGTAGGCGTCTTTGTAATCGATGCCGTCGCTCTCCAGCATCTTCTGCAGATTGCGGATTCCGGCGTAATTGGTGTTGTCGCCTTTGCGCAGTTTCTCCAGATAGCCGGATGGCGCTTCGGTCAGTTCGCGAATGACCTGTACCGCGATGCTCAGCGTGATAGCGCGGCCTACGGCGTCTTTGTATTTCTTCAGCGCCTGGTTCATCTCGGCTTTCTTCAGCGCCAGCAGCAGACCGCCTTTGGCGTAGGTAGCGCAAGCGGCTTTGGCGGCGTTCACCTTGCCTGTTGCGTCCGGCAGGAGCGTGCTGATCACATAGCGGCATAGCGGCTCCAGATAGAAATCATCGACAAAATTGATCAGGTCGTAGGTGTTGTTCAGACCGTACATCAGGATGAATTCGTTCACCCGCTTGTCGATCTCGCCTGTGATCATGGCATATACGGCTTTCTTCATCTCGTCGTAGTTCTCGGTGGTATAGAGGCGGTCCAGCTTCAGGCTGATAGCGCGTACCACGTCGGAGGACACTTCGTTCGGGTCGTATTTGGTGGCGTTGTTGACAGCCGCCTGAATCTGGTTCTCCAGCGCATCGGCGTCCGCCGTCGTGTTATAGCGGTAGGTCACGTCGCTGTCCAGCACGGTCTCCGTCAGCGAGAATAGCTTCTTGAGTATCGCGTTCTGCGCGAACTCTACCTTCAGTTGGTCGAAATCCGCCGGACGGCGTTGGTCCAGCAGACCGTAATTGATCACCTCCGTTAATGCGCGGCGTGTCAGGTATTCCTGCAGCTCCTTGTTCGCTTTCTTGATTGCGCGGAATCCGTAGCCGATCATCTGCGAGGTGATACCCGAACTGGTGTCGCTCTTCTGCAGGAGTTCCGCTAAGATATTGCTCAGGTTGCTCTTCACGAAAGCGCGCCCGTTGCCCGTGTTCAGATAGTAAATCATCTCTGCGATGGTCGGGTAGAACTGATCTACTTTCATCTTCGAGCCGAAGTTATTCTCGGCGCATACAGGGATCAGGAACTGGTATAGCGGGAAATCGTATATCTCCGTGCCGGCTGCTGTCGGACGAACGGCGTACGGCTCGAAGCTCTTGCCGTTGCCGTTCTCGAAATTGGAGCGGAAGAAATTGATCTCCTCCATGCATGAATAACCGTTCAACCGGTGGTTCGGGTTGGAGCTGTTGAGATCCACGAAGGTCTGCGGCATGTAGAGCACCAGTTTGACGTTCGGTTCGCCGTTCGCTACATGGTGCGCCAGACGGTTGATCATATACAGCACGTCGAGCGTCATGGAGCTACCTGTTCCGCCGCAGGAAGAAGCGATCACCCAAATATCCACGTCTCGGCGTCCGTTATCGTCCGGTGTCAGTTCGCGGAAACGGTTGATCTTGGCGGTCAACTCGCGCTCCATCGCTTCGTAGAAATTATAGATACCGAATCGGCCTACGTTACGCTGCGCCGTAGCGCCGTCGCTCAGCGGATGGTTCGGCAGCACCATATGACCCGGTTTCTGCTCGATGGCCCATTCCAGCAGTCGTTTCGTGTTCGCGTTCGGACGGTCGGTGGTCTTTGCGCCGTTATAGATAGCCAGAGGTACAGTCGGACCCATATCCACAAAATCCGCTGCAGGAATCACAATGGAGTCCGAATTGATGCGGCTGTAGGTAAACATATCCGTATCGACGTAGGTGAATGCATAGTCGTCCGGATTGTAGTTCTGATCTTTCTTCAGACGTGTTGAAAGGCTGGCTACGGTTTGCAGTCCACAACCGCCTAAACCGATAAAATAAGTTTTCATGCGTTATAACAGGTTTTTAAATTTATGAAATCGTGATGATATAGGTGGTGATGCCTTCGGTGATCTCCAGCCGCACCATCGGAGCATGTTTGTAGCGGAATAGGAACGCTGTCTTGCCTACCTGCAGCGTAGCGATCTTGTAGTCCGTTGTCTCATTGATGATATCGGCGAAATCGCCGCTCTCCAGCGTGCCGTAATAGCCCGTTTTGCGGAAGATATTGAATATCGGGTTGTACCGCCGCGGCTCTATCTTCAGCCGCCATGCAGCGCCGGGGATACTCAGATCGCCCCCTTCGCCTATGGTATAAGGCAGATAGTCCGTATCGCCGTTGAAGGTGTTGGCGCCGTTGCTGCCTTGTTTCTTTACCTGGATGCTCGTCAGCCTCTTCTGCGGCTTCTGCAGCGCTTCCCAGATCAGCGAGATGATGATCATCGCAATCAGCAGAATGATGAGTGCCCAGGCCCATTTGGGCAGGGTGGAGTTCCAAACTCCTACATACGGCACGGCGATCGTCTCGCGGCGCGTCAGGTTCACGGCATCCTCGTCGTTCGGATTCACTTTGCATAGACCCTGCAGCTTGTGGATCTCCTCCGCATATTTCGACTCGTAGTTCACCGTGACAGTCACGTCTGCCGAATCAATTTGGATATACGACGGATACCATGTTGGCTCTTTCTCCACGGTATAGATCGCTTCGGCTGTGAAACCGGATACCAGATTCGTGTCGGGATTCTGAAGCGTCATCTCCACCCTGCGGTCAGAAATAGAGATTCCTAATTTGCGCTCCGCCAGCCATTGCTGCCAGTCAGCCTTCAGCATGCTGTTGATCTTCTGCGCACGAATCTCATCTATTATATGACCGAACCATTGTTTGAGAATCGCGGCGTCGCTGGCAGGCTGGTAGTCTATCGGACCGAAGATAGCGTCCAGCTCCGGTTTGATCACCGCCTCCGGATGGCTCACGCCTCTCTGCGCCAGCTCCACACCGTATTTGCACATCGCTCCGCGATGCTTCTCCGTCAGCAGCGGTTTCAGGCTCAGCCAGTCTTCGTTGCCCTTGTTGAATTTATTCCGGTGTGTCCAGTATTCGAAATCGGTCAGCAGATAGACGAACGTCAGATCGCTGCTGTTCACTACGTTCATCGCCTCCAGCACACGGCTTGTCATCGTGAACATATCCGACCCATCATGCGGGTCGTTGCGGCGCAGGAACTTAAACTGCCGAGAGTTGATGGCAGCTGTAATCGACTGACGAACAGCCGGTTCGATCGTGATACATTTGATGGAATTCAGGTAATTGGTGGTGTTCTCGTCGCATACCACGATAATTGTCACCTGATCCTTGTCCGGGATGGCATTAACGAAGGTCTTCAAGCTCTCGCGTACCACCTGCTCGTATTGCGTCATCGAACTGGAGATGTCGATCGCGAAGATATAATGCGCATTGCGGCTCTCCAGACGGGTGCCATAACGCTGCATCAGCAACGGATATTCTTTCTCCATATTGTTAAAATCATGATCTTGAGCACATGCAACCGGTACGACCGACAGCAAGACTATCATAAAAGTAAGGAAAAATGGTAATTTTATGTTTCTCATTTGTTCGTATTTTTTTCGGGTGCAAAATTACTAAAAATATTTGAAATATGCAAATAAATTTGCAAAATTTTATATAGGGGGCGGTAAACCGGCGTCCCAACGGTCTCTGCTTGGCTTGGTTAAGAGGTCTGAAAAGGTAGGCATGCCCGTATTGATGATATGTTTTTTGAGGCGGAAGGGTTGTTCCGGCTCTACCGGTTCAAAGGAAACGGATTCCGGCTCCTGCGCTTTCTTGCGCTCCGCTGGGAGTTGGCGGTAGATAGCGACGTAGGTATATTGGTAGAAACGCGAGTAGGGTTTCATGCCCGGTTCAGGCTTGGCGCCGCCTTTGAAAACCCTGAAATAATGGTTAAAGAACCGCACGCGCCATTCGAGGGCTTCTATGGAATGATCGTGCTCCAGTGCATGCGCCTGACGTTGCGCTTCCTTGATCAGCTCGCGGTTCGCTACGCACGCCGCAGACCAGTGTTTCGGGAAATGGAACGTGTATAACTCATGCAATCCTCTCCGAAAACGCGAAGGTCTTACCACAATGCGTTTCCGGCACTTCCGACCTTCTTTCGCCATGTCCACCGCACCCCTTATGGCAGTTAAAAAGGCGCATGTACGGAAATAGTGTACACCCCGTTTATGAGGCGT
>JAFUUZ010000052.1 GCA_017471285.1 Paludibacteraceae bacterium
AATAGTCCATCCAGTTCTTCAGATACCGGAAATTGCTGTGTACAAACGTCCAATTCGGGTTATTGGCAAATGCACCTTCACCCATTGTGCCTGATTGTATCCCTTCTCCCTCCCTTGAGGGGAGGGTCGGGGTGGGGTTATTTACTGCATTCTCATATGCCTCGATATCCTGGTCAAACGAGTACAGGTGCCCCTCTTTGTTTTCTTCTTTGTCCCGTTCGGCGGCATTGTTGCCGCCGTTGGAAGCTTCGTCCGTTACGCCGGATAGTATCCGGCTTTCCTTTGTACATTGTACATCGTCCCTTTGTACATTCGCGTCCATCCTTCCAAGGATGGCGCGGCTGTGTCCTCCTCCTCCGAAAGTGACATCCACATACACCCCGCCGGGCTTGACAGCCAAGCCCTCTATCGTCTCTTGCAGCATTGCCGGTATGTGATAAATCGCTTCCATGTGTTTTTTCTTAATTTTTCGTCAATCTTCCCTTATGAAAGGGGGTGATTAGGGGGTGATAAGGGGGTTATTAGGGGGGGATTACCGGGTTGTTCATATAAGGTCGTCCTACTGTTAACCCGGTGAGAACCGCCTATTTGTCCTCTTTTTTCTTCATTTTTGCCCGCAGTCTTGCCGCTAATTCGGTCTGGCTCAATCGTTTCTCTGCGAATTTCTCCGGCGCCCAGAGCGCAAAGCGGTTCAGCATGCCTACAAACAGCACGTCCTGTTGTGCCCCGATGGTCTCTAAGTTCTTCTTCTGCAGCAGGATACGACCCTGACCGTCCATCTCTAAATACTCCGCATCCGCCATGAACTGCATCAATATCAACTGGTCCTCCGGATCCCACTCATCCAGCGTCTGCCGCAGTTGCTCTACTTTCTCGTTCCAGACGCTCTCCGGATAGAACATCAGGCACTCGTTGTCCGTATCGCGACGCATAACGATCCGTTTGGACTCATCTTCTGCCAATATCTTACGATAAACGGCCGGAACGAATATACGTCCCTTCTCGTCCAAACGACCTTCTATATTTCCGATAAAAGTACTCATGCACCACTTTCGATTAAAATCCGCTGCAAAGATAGTAAAAATATTTGATATTCCCCACATTTCCCCACAAAAAAATTATCAATTGTTTTATTAACATGTTTTTTACAATGACATGCATATAATAACTCGCGTAAATTCAATGACTTACGCGAGTTATTAACAATTTAATAAAAATGTGGGGTAAAATGGGGGCGCGTCAGAAAACGAACTTCGCCCACTTGTTCTTCCTGCCTAACTTACCTCCTACGGCATGTTGAACCAGATATACTTCGCCTACATTGAAGCGATTCAGATCCAGCGGATAGATATACATTCCGTATTCAACAGGTAAACTATACACCAGTCCTCCTTCGGTATTGTAGAAATAGAGATAATCTCCGCTTTTGGCATTGGTGATATAGATGGCATGTGTAGCCGGAGTGTAGTTGATGCTGTCATATGCAATAGTCAATTGAGAACCATCTAATGGTTTTCCATCAATAGTAATCACTTCTATCGGATCAGAGAGAGTCGTGATATGTTCCTCGCAGCCCTTGTCAAGGTCGGAGCATTGAATCTGGTAGTAGTACGTGTTGTTTGGTGTCAATTGGGTAAAAGTATAGTGGTGCGTTTTGCTTGTCTCGTAAGGTACATAATAGGCATCACGGCCTTTATAGATATAGTTGATTTGCTTGGATGTCGTTGCTGTAAACGCATCAAAGGCAATACCCGAACCGCCATTGTCCATCCATGTCATGCGGAATGAACGATAGTTTTTCTCTTCTTCAAACTCATACGTTGATGTTTCGCGTTTGGCACGATTAGTCAGCACTTTATTCTCTATTAACTCCCAATCGGTTCCGTTATGTGCCTCTATTATCAACACGCCGATTGTATCGGTTGTGGAGATAAAGGAATTATACCAGAAACTCATCTTCGTTACGGGAGTAGGGTACGTTTCTGATGTAATTTGGTCACCGAAGTTTTTAAAATAAAGTGCCCGTGTGCCATCTTTCTTGTCCGAAGTTGTTGTCAGATTTGTATTGCTCTCCCAGCCCATTTCGTGGATTTTGTCATAACTGTCAAAGTTCTCGAATCCTTGGGTAAAAGATGTTTCTCCATCGGAGACTTGGTATAGTGTGAAATAGTAACACTCGGCATCCTCTACGTTTTGCCAGTTGGCAACAAAGGAATAGGGCGTGATTTCGCTGCAAGCCAATGTCTGTGGTGTAGTTACGTAAGTGTGGCGCGGAGCATAACCGGTTAATGCTATAGAAAGGCTGGCGGTTGAGGCGGTTATACTTAGTATGCTGTTGGTGGATGAGCAATTTCGTTTTTTAGGTGCGTAACTAACCCATATCGGTTGTTGGATGGTCGAGTCAGTATTAGCATAAAGGGAAAGACTTGTTTTCCAATTGCTACTGGTGCGCATTGGGGCTCTCTCTCCAGCGTAGATCTTGAAATCCGACCCGTTGACACGTAGTGTGATTGCTTGTTCGGGATCCATACCGGTACCCAGTAACTCAAACATCTGGGGCACCCAACTAATAATTTTGTTGTTGTCGTCAAGCGTAGTGGTCGCTTCTATCTGATCTACATTCGCGCGCAGATTAGAGCCGCCTTCGCTGATGTAGGTGAAACTGATCACTCCGCTATTCTCGTCTATATTGAAGATGGGTTGAGCAAGCTGGGTCCCATTATGTAATGTCGGTACAAACGATGTCACATTCATTGTACCCGGATACGGATCGCTTGAGCGCCCATCTTCATGGTTAGCACGCTTTTTCCAGTTTATCCCGTTTGCCTCTTCCAGATGGAATCGCATGATAGTCGGTCCGTTATTAGGTGTATTGCTTGTCCATGCGGAAGCACTATAATCCACATGCCAAATAATCATACCATGACCCGGCAGACCGGAATCCCATACATTGTAATTCCCATTGCGGTTCTCTAAAATAAAAAATTCGCTTGGATTTGGGGATTTACCGGATAAATTATGAGTCCCTGCGGCAATTAGAAAGGCTTCGGCGTGATTGGTAGATGCTGGCAGTGAATATCTGCCCGGCAACTCTAACTGCTTCGGTGTAAACCAGCCTTCGTACATACGCTCGTAGGCGTTGAATATAGGAGGCGTGTTGCCATCATTATTGTAACTTCCTTGGCACATGATTGACCAATTACCGATACTGTAATAGTTGTATCCCGTATCATAGAAGTCCGGCTGACCAATCACGTGACCGAACTCATGGCAGAATGTGCCGATACCACAGCGTGTCTTGGAACGGCCTTTGTATTCCGATGTGCATGCATAGGAGTTGACCAGTACGCCATCCAGTCGAATATTTTTGTAGGTAATATTGCCTTGGTGAGGCCAGATCGTTGTCTCGGCTGCTCCCTCTGCCTGATTATTGCCGGCGTAATATACGAACACATTATCCAACAATCCATCACCGTTCACATCATAGTCTTTGAAATTCACGCCGGCATCATGAGCCAATTGGCAAGCTTCTGCTACCATGTCGCCCGAATGAATATCGTGCCTGTCGCCTTCGTCTTCTCCATAGTATGCCATGTTGCGGCTCACTTTGAACGGACCATAGCAGTCAAACTGAGGCATGAACAGACTATCCGAGGAGGCGATATAATAATCGCGGCAGGAGCCGGTTGCTCCATTGTAATTATAGCCTGATTTATTGAGCAAATCCTGGAAATCCTCACGGCTCTGCTCAAAGTCCAGATCGGAAAAACTTACCAGCAATACTAGACTGCGAGGTGAGCCAAATGGGGTGAAGGCGGGTAAGCCGGCACCCTTTTGGATACGACGAGCGGCGCTGCGACGTTGTGTCGCGCGCTCCATCGCTTCTATATCACGGCGTCCTTCCAGTAACTCGCCGTCCAGAGACTCGATAAAGGAGTGGAACTCATCTCCATAAACGCGCGCCATTACCTTGGTTCCGTCGGGTTTCGTGTACTCAAACGGCTCCGGGGATGCCATTACTGCCCAAGCGCTTGCACTACATACCAATGTAGTTAACAAACAGATCAAATATTTTTTCATATGCGTATAATTTTCCAAATTAGCGTGCAAAGTTACTACAAAAAATCGGAATATGCAAGCAAAAAGATATATTTTTGACCATTTAGTGATGTTTATGGTAGATATGGATGGTATATAACTGCGTTTTCTGTAATGTGATGATGTAAAAACATGGCATGTGAATGATTTGGAAATGGTCTTTTATTAGTTTGTCAATATATTTGTTAAGCATATATGTAATTAATTCGTCCGTTTTTCCAACGCGTATTTTGGTATATTTGTCCTTTTTTCCAATATAATACGGCTGCAAAGGTACAAAAAATCCCACATACGCAAATGTATGCAGGATTTTTTTTAGAAAATAATTAAAATTATTTCTTGTACATCTTGTCAAGAGCTTTGTTCCACTTAGCAAATGCAGGTAATTCTTTGTGGATGGTAGCTGAACTGATGATATGCGGTTTGCGGCTGGATTCTTGGGTCAAATAATTATACCAATCTTCCCAGTTCTCGCTCTGAAGCGTGCGGTCAACCGTTACGAAATCGTAAGGCTCTACTACGCTCTCCAAATAGCCTTCCTCATCGCGGTTAACATCCATGCCGAAATATCGTCCGGATGTGAAATCATGCCAACTAACATTAACAAACCATCCTGCGTCGAAACCCAATTCCTCATCTGCATCGAAGAAATAGCAGGAGTTGATATGACCGTAGAATTGTCCATAGCTGTCGCTCCAGGTAGGATTCTCGGAGTCTGAGTAGTCAGCATAAATCACTTGGGCTCCCGTGAAGGCACTCTCCATCTTATCCCAATCTACTTCCTCAGATTTTGTTGCTGCAATATAGCTCTTCAGGAAATCTCCGTAATCCTGTACATTAACCGCTCCGGATTGACCTGCGCCATGTGCCGGTTTGCCCTTAAGGTCATAGATCTCGAAGCCGCCGTGACCGATATATGCACCGATATACTTTTGATCTTCCTCTGTATAAGCACCGGTAATAACCCAGAATGTAACCGGAGCCTGAATAGCAAGACCTGCGCCACCCCAACCTGAACCTTTCGAGTACACGAGATTACCATCCCATGCAATAAGAGTAATTTGACCTAACTGTACGTCGTACTTGGTACCGTCTGGCCATGTGAGGGTTGAGTCTGTGCCTTCAATCATTTGCCAACCTTCTCCGAAGAGTCCATAGCCGGCTATCTCAAGTGAGTTGTAAACAGCGTCATCGCTTACTTTGATGTAGCAGGTGTCGCCTTCTGCACCTTCTGCCGTAGCGATAATCATAGCCTCGCCTTCTGCCTCTGCGGTCACAATACCCGATACGGATACGCTGGCTACACTGGCATCAGATGACGCATATTTTACCTGAAGTTGAGTGCCCGAAGGTGTGATAGTTACGCTTAGACGCTGCGTTTCTCCTACACTAAGCTCATAGGCTTTTTGAACAAAGGAAATCTTTGCACTTTCAGTAGGCGTGTTCTTTTTGTCGTTGCAACTCGTCATCGCAAGACCTGCAACGAACGCAAATGCAATAATAAAATACTTTTTCATACTGTTGTTTTTTTAAAGTTAATAAATGGACTAATTTGATTATTTAGTATTTAGTTCTTTACTCGTAAATTCTTTACATCGTCCGTTACGCGGAAGAACGGGTTGTAATATTGCTCCGATGTCGGAATCTCAAAGGTAAACACACGTGCGGTTGTAGGAGTGATATCTTTGGTAGCACGCTTGTGGTTCTCGCCCAAAGTAACATTTTCACCGTAGCGGCGGAAGGTTTGCAGACCATATCCTTCGCCCCAAAGCTCTACTCGCCAGTTGTGCTTAATGGCTGCTAACAAGGTTTCCTTGTCTGTCAATCCGGCTTTCCATGTGTCATAACTGGTGGTCTCGGTAGGAATAACGCGCAGGTCTGTGATGGCAAACAGATAATTTTGTGCATCCGTCAGATTGTCTCCGCGTGCAGCAGCCTCTGCCGCAATCAGGTATGCCAACTCCCAACGCATATAGACATTGTCGCTCAGCCAGTCACGGTCACCTTGAATCTCTTTGCTTTTTGCAGAATAGAACTTGCCGTCCGGAGCGTATGCATAGGTGCTAGCACCGCGTATGCCGGAAGTAGCATAGTTGTTCCACCATGATTTACGAATATCCCATGCTTGAATGGCATCGTACAGATTTTTGTCAATACCCTTGACATCTCCTGCGCTTGCATAACTATAGGAATAGATATCGCATTGACCGAAGAAGGAAGCAAGACTTGTTGTGCTCAATACCGTCACATCCTGTCCCCAGATCCAGTTCTTGTGCTCCACATTATTAAATCCTGTAGTTAACACTTCTGCAAAAGGCAACAACGAAGGTTCGCCTTTATCAATGGCTTCTTTGGCGTATTTCAGAGCGTTGGTATAATCTCCTTTATTCAAATATGAGTATGCCAACTGGATACGGGCTACATCCGCATTTGCCTCGATTTTGTTGTCGCGCTCAACAAAGAGGTCATAAACCTCAAAATACTGAATAGCGGTCAACAAATCTTGCTCTATACGTAGATACAAGTCGCCTACCGTGGCGCGCGGAGCACCGATAATAGTATCTGCACGAGTATCTTCCTCGGTGTAGATGGGAATACACGGATCCGTCTCCGCAGCATCGGTAGCCACGAAATAGCGGCTTAATCCGGCATATGCCCATCCGCGCATCGTCAGCAACTCTGCATAAAACATGCCATGCTGCAGACGCTCATACGTCATTGTATCTGCATCAAAGGTCAATGAAGGAAGACCGACTGTCTCCAGCATGTTAATACCTTTGTTGCATGCACGGATGATATCATAGTAATATACCCAGAATGTTGCACGGCGCTCATAGGTCTGCCCCAACTCATCTGTTTGAAACCAACCGTATCCGGCTCGCTTCATTGCCATATCGCCGCAAAGCAGGTCTCCGTACATATCAATCGAACGCTGACCGAAAGAGTCATGGTCGCCACCATATGCATACAGCAACGGGTAAACACCCTTCACGGTACCCTCGATGATATTGTCCATTTTTTTGTATTGATCCTCAGTAATGGAACTACCGCCGGGCTCCTGATTCAAATAACTGTCTGCGCAGCTGTTAATTATCAATGCGGCTGCTGAAAGTGTTAATATATAAGATAACTTCTTCATAATTTTATCCTTTCTTAGCTAATGGTTTAGAATGTGAACTTAACACCACCCATGATTGTTGTCAGCGGACTGTATCCGTGAGTGTCGGACGAACCGGTGAACGATGTCATCGGGTTGTAGCCGCGACGTGCGGAGGCGATAGCTAAGTTGTTAGCTGACAAATACAGGTGCAGTTTCTGCATTTTAATCTTCTGGATCAATTTCTTCGGGAAATTATATCCCACCTGAACGTTGTTCAGACTCAGGAACGAGTTGCTTGTCAGGAAGCGGGTAGAAGCCTCTGTTGCGTAGTTGTCATATTCACCGTCGCCATTCGAGAAACGAGGAATTGTAGTATTCGTATTATTCTCGGTCCACGCGTTGCGTGCATCAACGTGCCAGTTATGACGTCCCACTTGATCGTTGGCCATCAAAGACATGTAAGTGTAGTCGTAACCATAACCGCCAATCTGATATGAGCATGTCGCAGACAGCGTCACACCATATACTTCCAGGTCAAAACCGATACCTCCGCTCAAGTCAGGCAGATAACTCTTGCCGACATATTGAGCTGCAGCGGTGGTGGCATCTTTTGTGGTCGTTGTTGCCAGATACTGCTCCGGATTCTCTACGCCGGCATTTTTCTGATCCAAAATCCACTGATGCAGAGACGGAATATAGTTGTACTCGTTATTACCCTTGTTTGCCATGAAATCGCCGTCACGGGTATCATAGTATGCCTCGAAAAGAGATTGTCCGTCTGTCGGATCAACACCCATATACCGGTATGTATAGTGGTCATACAGCGAGTGACCCAAAGACATTGCGCCGTTCATGGTCATACGATGCTCTACACCATTGATATCGGTGTAATCCACCGGCATCTGGGTCATGTAGTTCTTGTAATGTGCGCCGTTGAGCATGAAGTCTAATTTGACATTACGCATATCTACGGCATGTACCTTGAATCCGAATTCCACACCTTGGTTTACCATCTTGGCATCATTCGTCGGGATTGAACTAAATCCTACGGAAGGAGCTACTGCGCGCGGAGAAAGCATGTTGTCTGTCAACTTCCAGAAGTAGTCAATCTCTGCATCCAGATATTTTCCAATGCTGAATTCCAATCCGAGATCCACAATGTTAGAACGCTCCCAAGTCAGATTAGGATTACCCTTGCTGGACTCCATGAATACGATTTGGTCGTTCAGGTTTTCAATAACATGCATATTCGTGTAACTGTATAGTGAATTGATTTGGTTACCCAAAACACCCCAACTCAAACGCAGTTTACCATCTTTCAACCAGTCTTTTGCGTCGCTGCTCTCAATGAAATCCTCGTTGGTGAAGGTCCAAGCGGCACCTACGGAACCGAAGTGACCCCAGCGGTGACCTTTGGCATAGCGGGAACTACCATCCGCACGATAGTTGGCGGTAATGGTATAGCGCTCTTTGTAGGTGTACATGGCGGTCGCAAAGTATGCATCCAAAGCATAACGAGTGCTGTTACCGGTCAAGTCATTGATCTTGATGGCATTACCCATTTCCAGACTGCTACCGCTTGCCAGATAAGATTTCTCACCTACGACCGCATTCGCCAAATAAAGATAGTTCTCGTGTCCTGCCATTACCCGGATTGTATGATCACCGAATGTTCCGTTATATTCTAGCATCTCTTGCGCCGAAACCGTGAACAAGTTTGAATACTGCTGTGCAATACGACCGATACCTGCTGCGTCGCCGTAGTATGGGTTCGTTAATTGCGAATAACGGTTGTTATAGTAGTGCAGACCGGCATTAAGCGTGAATTTCAAACCTTTGTAGAGTTTGAACTCCAGCGAAGTTTTCGCATCCACCTCATGCTGAACCTGATTCTCTTTATCCAAACGAAGTGAACCGGCAGGGTTGATACCCATACCAAAGGTACGGTGTAATTCATTACCATAGTCATACATCTTCTGACCTGTGCGCGGATCGATAGCGATATTGCCTTCGCCGTCGCGCATATAAACCGGATAAATAGAAGGAATAGCATTGACATAGTAGAAACCATTATTCATGGCTCCACCGCCATCCTGATCCGGGTTATTCATCGTATAGTATGTGTATGCCAGGTTGACATTACCTTTCAGCCACTTCTTCGGCTCGAAATCCACATTCGAACGAACAGAGAAACGGTTGAAGTCGGAAGACTGATAGTAACCCTCATCCATTAGGTAACCGAAAGAAGTAAAGTATTTTACTTTCTCGCTGCCACCATGGATTTTAACGTTGGCGTCAACTTTTTGGCCTACGCGGAAGATAGCGTCTTTCCATGACTCTAGATTCTCGTATCCAACCCTGCGGGGGATCGCCATATCAAACTGCGGATTCACTAATCCGGATCCATCGGTGGGGATAATCAGGTTCTTTCCATCCTCTTGCCACAAGTTGTATCCACTAGGCAGACAGTCGCCCGTGTACAACATGGCATTGGTGGATTTGATTGCAGCGTTTTGGAGCTGACCATTCACATAGCGGTTAGAGTTATAGATACTCTGCCAAGCCAATGTAACGTATTCCTCCGGACTGGTGATGACATCATACAGCGGCAGCAAACGCATGTTACCTCCGTATTTGACATCTACGTCGATATGACCTTCGTCACCGGAAGTACCTTTCTTGGTGGTGATGACGATGACACCGTTGGCACCACGCGCACCATACAGGGAAGTCGCCGTAGCGTCCTTCAGAATGGTGGTAGAAGCGATATCGCCCGGATCGATGGATGAGATGTCGCCATCGTAGGTAACACCATCCACTACGTAGAGCGGAGCAGAACTGCCGTTCAACGAACCGATACCGCGGATACGGATAGTAGCGTTTGTACCCGGCTGACCGCTACCGTTGATAACCTGAACACCGGCAACCTCTCCGGCAAGCGCCTTTGAGAGTTCTGAAGGGCTTTTCTTTTCAATATCCTCAGCTTTAACGGCTTGTGCGGAACCGGCATAAGAACCTTTCGAAACGTTTCCGAATCCGGTAACGACAACTTCCTGGATCACTTCGCTGTTCTCCTGCATTGTGATCTTCAAATTCTTGCCGGCCGCTACCTCTTGGGTTGCCATACCGACGAAACTAATTACCAAAGTCTTCACAGACTCCGGTACTTCCATCTCGAATTTACCGTCGTAATCCGAGATCGTACCCTGTGTGGTGCCTTTCGCCTGAATGCTGGCGCCGATTACCGGTTCGCCCTTGCTGTCCACAACCACACCGCTTACTTGCTTCTGCGCATATAAGCCGAGGCTCAATGCTGCCAGAAAGAGTAGTGTAAAAATCTTCTTCATCATGTATTGTTGTTTGTTTAAATTAGTTTTCAACTGTCAGCCTCGCGTGCGTATATGCATATAATATATGGAATACGCACACGCGCATAAATGAAAAATCGCGCAAAGATACTGCTTTTTTTTGATATGACCAAATATTTCAAGGAAAAACTGCAAAAATTATGCGTTTTTCTTTGAATTGTAACATTTGGTTACCAAAAAGTGCCAAAAATAAAATAAAATGGAAAGAAATTTATTATTCGTATGTCAAAATGTAAGAGTTAGCGGGATTAAATATCTCTTTTGCTACATTCTGGATTTGCTGTACAGTGGTCCGTTCTATTTTTCGCATTATGTCCTGCCATTCGGGTGCAGAGCCTCTGTAGAGCATCGATTTTGCCATGGCTAACGCACTATTCTCTTGGTTTTGGGCGGAGATGGCCAGTTGCCCGCGGAGTTGTACCAGCGCTTTCTGCAATGCCGCTTCGGATAGCGGGCGTTCGCATAGCAGATCCAGTTCTTTGTGGACCAGTCCTAGACTTTGTTCATAGTCTTCCGGGTCGCACGCCCAATAGACGCACCAGTAGCCGGTATCGGAAAGGGGCGTATAGGTTGATTCAACCGTATAGACCAGTCCTTTGGACTCACGCAGACTCAGATTCAGCCGGCTGTTCAGGCTGCCTCCGCCTAAAATATTATTGAGCAGAAACATTGCCAGTTGGTTTTCATGCCCCAGCGGATATGCCTTTCCGCCCAACATGGAGTGGACTTGGTGGGTGTGCTTACGGAAAGACCGCTCCCTTTCGGTCGCTGTAAGACCGCTGGCGCTGACAGACCGCTTTGCTGACAGACCGCTCGTTTCACTCGCTGACAGACCGGATTTGCCTAACAGATGTCCGAACTCTTTTTCTGCGAGCCTGAAGATCTTTTCCGGTTTGACATCCCCTTGACAGAAGATCACCATCCGTTCGGGGCGGTAGTGGGTCTGCATCCATTTAAGCGGATAGTCGGGTTTTGAGGAGATATGCCGCAGCGTCTTCTTCGTACCCAGAATAGGCATGGCGAGAGAACTTCCGGCGAAGACCAGACTCTCGAAATCATCGTATATCAGTTCACTCGGACTATCGTTGTAACTCTCTATCTCGTCCAGAATAACCATCCGCTCTTTGTCGGTCTCTTCTTTCTTGAAGGTCGGCTGGAGAAGCATTTCCGCGATCAGATGCAAAGTAAGTTGTACATGTTCGGCAAGAATAGCGGCATAGAAAGTAGTTTCTTCCTTGGTCGTATAAGCGTTAATCTCGCCTCCAATTCCTTCGATGGCATGGATAATCTGGCGCGCGGAGTGATGAGCCGTGCCTTTGAACACGCAGTGCTCGATATAATGCGCCATTCCGTTTTCTTCCGGTGCCTCGTCTCTTGTGCCAGCCCCTACTGTAACCCCGATATATGCGACGGGTGACGGCGTACGGCGATGCACGATTTTGATGCCATTTGGCAGAATATGATAAAAAGTTTGCGTATTTTCTTGCATAATTCAAAAATTCTTTGTACCTTTGCACGCTTTTTCGGTGGAACTCTCCGCATGGCAACCGGGATGGAAACCAACGAAGTGTTCACAGACCGGAGAGCGGAGGCACAAGTTGCCTGTCCATTTAGCAGAGCGGTATGGACCATTGCACACTTGTTGCCGAACGCGAGCGGCATTGGCGGAATTGGTAGACGCGCCAGACTTAGGATCTGGTTCCGAGAGGAGTGAAAGTTCGAGTCTTTTATGCCGCACTCTTAAATCAAATCAGATATGCATATTCGTAAATTCTTATTTGTTATTATGTTCGCCGCGATAGGGTTCGCGGTTGTTTCGTGTGATATGACGACTGTTATCTCTCCCCGTATCAATGTGTCGAGACAATTGGTTCGTACCAATCTTTCGGGTGTGTGTGACACAATAATGCTGGACGATTCGCTTAATATAGGCGATACGGTCCGGATGGGATTGCTGCTCAACGGGTATTATGACCCTCTGGTCTCTTTTGTTGCGAGTGCAGATGAGTCGAAAGTGCATCTGTCGCTTAACTGGCCGGATACGTTAGGCGGTATAAAGGCTGAATCCGATCCTGCGCATGCCAAACTGATCTTTATTCCGGACAGCGTTTCCGCATGTCTGACAACGTTGAGTTATGTGCCGGTAGAAGCCGGTTCCCATCAAATCAATCTCACTCTTACCTCGTCAGCCAAGGCTCCCTATTCGCAAGGAGCTTTGCAATTCAATATTGCGGTAAGAAAACCTTAATCGGCAATCCGTTTGGCTTCGTTCCAAAGTTCATCCATTTCGGCAAGGCTCAAATCTTTGATGTCCTTGCCTTTTTCTTTTGCCTGCTGCTCGATATAGTTGAACCGTTTGATGAACTTGAGGTTGGTCTGCTCCAGCGCATTGTCCGGACGGATCTTATAAAGACGCGCAGCATTGATCATTGCGAATAGCAAATCACCAAATTCATTTACCATTTTGTCATTTATTTGGTCATTTGATAATTCGGTCATTTCGGCTTCGAACTCGGAAATCTCTTCTTTCACTTTTGCCCATACATCTTCCCGTTTTTCCCAGTCGAAACCTACGTTAGCCGCTTTGTCCTGAATGCGATATGCTTTGACGAGTGAAGGCAGGCTGTCCGGAATACCTCCTAATACCGTCTTGTTGCCGCCCTTCTCTTTCAGTTTGACCTGTTCCCACAGATGGCTGACTTCTTCGGCGTTCTGTGCGGCTGCTTCTCCGTAAACATGCGGGTGGCGGAAGATGAGTTTGTCGCAGAGGCGGTTGCAAACATCGGCGATGTCGAATTCTCCTTTTTCCGATCCCATCTTGGCATAGAAAACCACATGCAGGAGCACGTCTCCCAGTTCCTTGCTGATTTCCGTCATGTCATGGCGGCTGATGGCTGTAGCCAATTCGAACGTCTCCTCGATAGTGTTCTGGCGCAGGCTGTCAAAAGTCTGTTTCCGGTCCCAAGGACATTTCTCCCGCAGGTCATCCATAATGTCCAGTAGCCTGCCGAACGCTTTCAGTTGTTCTTCTCTCGTATGCATAGACAAAATTAAAAATTACGAATTAAAAATTATGGAGGGTGAGGTTTCCTTTGTTGTCTAACTTGGCATACGTCCATTGCTTGAAGCAGTCTCCCAGTATGACAACCCGGCTTCCGGAAGCGATCTGCAGGTCCAGCTCGATATGCCGGTGTCCGAAGATATAGTAGTCCCGGTGATTTTGCTGTTTCTCCTGGTCTTTGGCAAAAAGTACCAACTCTTCTTTGTCTTCGCCTTTGTACGGACAAGGGTTAGCGAGTTCTTTCAGCCTGCTTTTCTTAGCCCAATTGTATCCGAAATGGTTTCCCCAGGATGGAGGAAGGCAACGGAAACAGAACTGGAGGAACGGAGAACGGAAAATCTCGCGCAGTTTGATAAAACGTTTGATTTTCTTTTTGATTTCTTTCGGATACAGTTTCTCCCAGTTTTCAGGAAGCAGTCCGTCTCCGTGCGCCAGAAAAATGGCTTTTCCGTATCGGATAATCGTGCATGGCTCATAGTGTATTTCCGCGCCGGTCAGTTGAGCCAGACCACCGAATGTCCAAAGGTCATGATTGCCGATGAACATATGTACGTGAATGCCTTTCTTAGCCAGTTTGCGCAGTTCTTTGCAGAAAGGATGGAACTGCCTTTTGCTCTTGTCATGGATAAAATATTCCATCCAGAAATCGAACATGTCGCCCAGCATATAAATGGAGACGGCGTCTTTGCTCATCTCCTCCAGCATGTCAATCAGTTTTTTTTGGTGCGCCCAGCCTCTTTCTATAGCCAGGCTGCCAAGATGTGCATCGCTTAAGAAATAGATCATGCCATTTACCATTTAGTCATTTACCATTTACAGGAAACCGAGTTCGAGTTTGGCTTCTTCGCTCATCATGTCTTTGTTCCATTCGGGTTCAAAGACAATATTCACATTAACATCCTTTATCCCTTCTACGGATCCTACTTTCTGGCGGATATCCTCTACGAGGAAATCCCCTGCCGGACAGGAGGGCGCGGTCAATGTCATCGTGATCTCGCAAACCCCGTCGTCCTTCAACTCGATGCCGTAAATGAGCCCTAGATCATATACGTTTACGGGTATTTCCGGGTCAAAGACGGTTTTGAGCATCTTCAATATCTGTTCTTCTGTCTCTAAAAATTCATTCATAACGCGAAAAAATCGTGCAAAGGTACAGAAAAATTTTGATATATGCAAAAAAAAGTGTACCTTTGCAATCAAATTATGAGTAATCAGTACCTGATACCATTGAAACGCACTGTCCCGATAATACTTATGTTGCTCTTGCCGCTTGCAGTGCATGCGGAGATAGTCGGTCCGGAGGTGTCCGAGGCGGATACGCTTCGTGTGGAGACATCGCGACGGGGTCACCTGACAAACTCGCTGGATGTGCTGAACGGTCAGACGGCGGGTGTGACGGTGGGTTCGAACACGAATCCGGAGGCGATGCTTTCGTCGGTCCGAGTGCGCGGCAACCACTCCTTGACCGGGGGTAACGAACCGCTTGTGATGATAGACGGCATGTCGTCCGATCTGCGGACGTTAGCTACTATTTTTCCGGGCGATATAGAAAGTTTCACTATACTGAAAGATGCCGCTCAGACGGCTCAGTACGGAGCCCGCGGTGCGGCGGGTGTGATCGAAGTGCGTACGCGCCGCGGGGCGGAAGGCAAGATCCATGTCTCGTACGCGGGTAATATAGGTTTCGCGCACGCGGATAAGTTCCTCAGGATGCTGAATGCGGACGAGTACCGCTCGTTGGCGGGCAGCCGCGGCATGGCGATCGCGGACGGCGGCAGTTCGACGGACTGGCAGCGGGCTATCATTCGCACCGGTCTGGTTCACAACCACCATCTGGCGATCGGTGGCGGAACGGAGAACAGCAGTTATCGCGGCGCGATCAGTTTCAGCCAGAACAACAGTATCGTCCGCGAGATGGGGACGCGCAATCTGACCGCCAAAGTGGATGTGACGCAACACATGTTGTCCAAACGGCTGACGTTCGATCTGGGTCTGTTCGGCGCGCTGGGACACAACCATACCTGAACGACGTGCAGAAGACGTTCTATTCGGCGGCGGCATTCAATCCCACTTTTCCTAATGAACGCAACGCTTCGGGCGGTTATAGCGGCTATGCGGACGCGAGTCAGATAAGCCATCCGATGGGTCTGCTGGATATACAGAAGCACAACGAGGCGATGTATTTCAATACGCACCTGCGGATCAAAGGCGATATTGGCTACGGTCTGACGGCAGCTATTTACGGCAGTTACAGTTACGATGCGGACGACGAGAGCCATTTCTATCCGACGTATATGGAGAGCACGGGCAAGGTCTATCGCGAGGCGGGCAAGAGCCATGTATGGCTGACGAACCTCGTGCTGCACTATGACCATGACTGGGAGTCGGGACACCATATCGAGGCGGATGTGTTAGGCGAGTTGCAGGGCAAGCACTTGACGGGTTTCCACACGACGATCAACCGCTTGGCGTCCAATGCGTACGGGTACGACAATATATCCGTGGGTGCGTTGCGTCTTTGGGACGGCAGCGGCAGCAGTTATGAGCAGCAGCGGATGGCTTCCGTCATGGGACGCGTCAGTTACACGGCTCTCGGTCGTTATACCTTCACGATCGCGGCTCGCGGCGACGCCAGTTCGGTGGCAGCCAAAGGGCATAAATGGGGTTTCTTCCCTTCCGCCAACATCGCTTGGAACATGAAGAACGAGTCGTGGCTACGGGACGAAGAATGGCTGACGCGGCTGAATATACGCGCCGGCTGGGGCCTGTCCGGTAACTTGGGAGGTATCGCGGCTTATCAGTCGCTGAGGCTGATGACGCCGACCGGTATCACGGAGTCGGAAGGTCTGCCGGATGTGATATTGGGTATCGCGCGGAACGAGAACCCGAACTTGACGTGGGAGAAGACGCAGACGGCGAACGTGGGCATGGAGTGGGGATTCTGGCATAACCGCGTGGTCCTCACCGCCGATTATTACTACTCGTATATCTACGATATGCTGTATAACTACACGATGCCGGTTCCGCCGTTTATCTACGACAAGATGCTGGCGAACCTGGGCAAGATGCAGAACCAGGGTGTGGAGATCGGTTTCGGTCTGGCGGCAGTCAAGACGCGGGACTGGGATCTGAATATCGGATTTAACCTGACGTGGCAGCAGAACAAGCTGCTTTCGCTGAACGGTTATTACGAGAACGAGTATCTGACCGCTCCGACTTATACGCCGATTGCGTCGGTCAACGGAGCGGGTCTGCACGGCGGCAACACGGATGTGGTGTACCAGATTCCGGGATATTCGCTGGGTGTGTTCTATCTGCCGCATTGCACGGGTCTGACGACGACCTCGACGGGCGAGCGGGTGTATGAGATTGAGGATTTGGACGGCGACGGTTTTGTGGACTTGTCGGACGGCAGCGGCGACCGGCGTGTGTGCGGTCAGGCGACGCCGAAAGTGCTGTTGGGCAGCAATATTTCCGTCCGGTACAAACAATTCGACCTTTCGATTCAATTGAACGGCGCTTTCGGGCACAAGATATACAACGGAACGGCGCTGAGTTATATGAATATGGGTTCGATGCCGTATTACAACGTGATGCAGGGCGCTGCGGAGCGCAATATAGACGACTTGACGGTGACGGACTACTGGCTGGAGCGCGGCGATTATCTCAATATAGACTACTTGACATTGGGGTGGACTTACCAGCCGTCCGAGGCAGCCCGTCAGCGCAAGTATCAGCTTTCGGGGCTGCGGCTCTCTGTTTCGGTCAATAATTTAGCGACAATAACAAGTTACTCGGGACTGACGCCGATTATCAACAGTACGGTGATCAACAATACCTTAGGAGTGGACGACAAACGTTCGTACCCGGTGAGCCGGACGTATAGTCTGTCGCTGCAAATACAGTTTTAGCCATGAGACCGACATATCGACATATCGAGTTACCGAGATTCCGAAGATTCTTATTTATGCTGCCGGTGGTGGTTCTGATGAGTGCGTGCGGTTTTCTGGATGAGGATCCCCATTCGGGTCAACCGCTGGAGAACGTGATCACATCTGCGTCGGCGTTGTACCAGCAGGCGGTTCTGTCGCTGTATAGCCATATAGGCGGCAGCACGGACGGTTACGGGCTGCAGGGAACGTATCGCGGCGTGTATGATCTGCAGACTTTTGCGTCCAACGAAGCGATCATTCCTGTGCGCGGCGGCGACTGGTGGGACGGCGGTCTGTGGGTGGATCTGCACGAGCATACATGGACGGTTGACAACGAATGCTGCGAGAACTCATGGCGGTATCTGTTCCAACTCGTGGGGCTGTGCAACTATTCGCTTTCGCTTCTGGACGAATACGGATATCTCTTGACCCAGGATCAGTCGATGAGTTATAACGCCGAGGTGCGTGCTGTGCGCGCGATGGCGTATATGTACCTGCTGGACCTGTTCGGGCGCGTGCCTATAGTGACCAAAATAACCATGCCCGTGCATGATATCTACCAGTCCGAACGGAGCGAAGTGTTTGATTTCGCATGGGATGAGATGCAGTTTGCGTTGCTCTATCTGCCGGACGAGCGCAGCAACAGCCGCGACGGAGACTACGGTCGTGTGACCAAGCCGGTGGTGCATTTTATGCTGATGAAAATGGCGCTCAATGCGGAGGTCTGGCGCGATGACGATTGGACGGACGAGGTGCGACTGGACGGCAAGACCATCCAACTGCCCTGTGGCGAGGCGGGAGAGAAAAACGCGTGGGAGGCAGTCAATTTCTATGGTCAGCAGATACTCAGTTCCCAAGCCGGATATGTGCTCTGCGAGAGCCAGTTGAACTGTTTCTCGACGTACAACGAAGACGCGACGGAGAATATTTTCACCATTCCGATGGATCCGAATGTGTATCGGAATAGGTTCAAGAACCTGTTCCGCAGTCTCCATTACCAGCACGCCGCGGCGATGGGTTACGGCGGCGAGAACGGTTCTTGTGCAACCCAGGAGACGCTGGATGTGTTCGGTTACGGCACGAACCATCCGGACTGCCGTTTCTCGACTACTTTCTTCTCCGGCATCGTCCATGTGCGGGGAGTACCGTTGGTTCTTTCCTCCGGCGATACGCTGGTTTATTATCCCCGCGAGGTACAGATGAACCTGACCGGTAGTCCGTATGTGGCGACGGCAGGCGCGCGAATGAGTAAGTATGCCCACGATCCCGGAACGATCTTCGACGGCCAGTTGCGCAACAGCGATATAGTCCTTTTCCGTCTGGCGGACGTCTATCTGATGATGGCAGAGGCGAAGGTGCGCAACGGCGAAGACGGACAGACTGAGTTTGAGTTGGTCCGTCTGCGCGAAGCGCTGGCGCTTAACCAGACGATCGAACCCCGCGATGCGACACTCGAAAATATCTATTACGAGCGGTGGATCGAACTGATGTGGGAAGGCTGGCATCGGCAGGATCAGATCCGCTTTGGCAAATTCGACTTAGATCCCGGTCTCTCTGTTTTCCCGATCCCTCAAACGGCGCTGCAGACCAACGGAAACCTGACGCAGAACAAAGGCTACTGATCGTCTGCCAAAATGGCAGAATATACCCCTTGGCACAAGATTTGTCTTTAAAGTACCGGTATATCGGCATATCGATATATCGGAATATAGTAATTAAATTCAAATCAATCATATTATGAGCAAAGGTAATATTGGGGTAACATCAGACAATATCTTCCCCGTCATTAAGAAATTTTTGTATTCGGACCATGAGATTTTTCTCCGCGAGTTGATCTCCAATGCGGTTGATGCGACTCAGAAACTGAAGACCCTGTCTTCGGTTGGTGAAGTGAAGGGCGATTTAGGCGACTTACGCGTGCGCGTGATTATCAATAAGGAGAAGAAGACGCTGACCGTGTCCGATCACGGAATAGGCATGACAGCCGAGGAGGTTGACAAATACATCAACCAGATCGCGTTCTCGGGTGCCGAGGAATTCGTCAATAAATACAAAGACCGCACGGAGGCTATCATCGGTCATTTCGGACTCGGTTTCTATTCCGCCTTCATGGTCAGCAAAAAAGTAGAGATTTTCTCGCTGAGTTACCAGGAGGACGCCAAAGCGGTTCATTGGAGCTGCGAAGGGGATCCTGAATATACGATGGAGGAAACTATCAAGGCCGAGCGCGGAACGGATGTCGTTCTCCATATTGATGACGAGTTCAGCCAGTATTTAGAGGACGCCACGATCGAAGGACTGCTGCGCAAATACTGCAAATTCCTGCCGGTAGAGATTGCTTTCGGCAAGAAGAAAGAGTGGAAGGACGGCAAGGAGGTAGAACTGGACGAAGAGAATATCATCAATGATATCAATCCAGCCTGGACCCGTAAGCCGGCAGATCTGACAGATGAGGATTACGACAAGTTCTATCACGAACTCTATCCCACGCAAATGGAGGAACCGCTCTTCCATATTCATCTGAATGTGGACTATCCGTTCAACCTGACCGGAATCCTCTATTTCCCGAAGATAAAGAGCAATCTGGATGTACACCGCAATAAGATCCAACTCTATTGCAACCAGGTGTATGTGACGGACGAAGTAGAGAACATCGTTCCTGAGTATCTGACGCTGCTTCACGGCGTGATCGACAGTCCGGATATCCCGCTGAATGTCAGCCGTAGTTATCTGCAGAGCGACAATAATGTCAAGAAGATCAGCGGCTATATCACCAAGAAAGTAGCGGACAAACTGGCAGAGTTATACAAAGCGGACAAAGAAGAGTTCGCCAAGAAATGGGATGATATCAAGATGTTCATCCAGTTCGGCATGCTGACCGACGAGAAGTTCTACGAGAAAGCGAAGGATTTTGCATTGCTGAAGAACCTCGACGGTAAATATGCAACCCTTGAGGAATACAAAGAGCAGGTCAAAGAAGCCCAGACGGACAAGGACGGCAATCTGGTATTGCTCTATACCAACGATCCGGATGCACACTATACGTTTATCGAACGCGCAAAGGCAAAAGGCTACGATGTGCTGTTGATGGATGGCGAGTTGGATGTTCACACCATGAGTCAGGCCGAACAAAAGAATGAGAAACTGCGTTTCGTGCGAATCGACAGCGATACGATAGAGAACCTCATCCGCAAGGACGAAAATGCCAAAGACGACTATAGCGATGAGCAGCGCGAGGGTCTGCGCAAGGCATTTGAGGCGTTTATCCCGAAAGCGGAGAAACTGAATTACTACGTAACCTGCGAACCTGCGGCGGCGGATGCACTGCCTGTATTCTTGACGCAGAACGAGTTCATGCGCCGTATGAAAGAGATGTCCGCCCATCAGCAAGGCATGTCGTTCTATGGTCAGATGCCTGATCAATATAACCTTGTGGTCAATACGGCTCACCCTTTGATACAGGAGTTAGCGGCTAAGATGACGAGCGAGCAAGTGAGCGAGGAGGTAGAGAAGAAGGAAGGAGAGGAAACCAAGAAAGAGACAGTGATAAAGACTGTTTATTCCTTGGCGAACGAGGACGAGCGTCTGAAACAACTGATCGACATCGCGCTTCTGGCTTCCGGTCAACTGAAAGGCGAAGCACTTGCCAAGTTTGTGAACAGATCCGTCGAACTGCTCTAATAAAAATGGCTGCCGGGTGGCAGCCATTTTTTGTTTTCGGGATACTAATAGAATTAGTCTTTTCTTTCGACGATTTCATCGAGGAAGCCCATTTGGATCGCTTCGTCTGCTTTCATCCAGTTGTCGCGGTCGCAAAGTTGCTCGATTTCTTCTAAGGACTTGCCGCTGTTCTCCGCTAGCACTTTGTACAAGTCCAGTTTCAGGTTCTCCATCTCTTTGAGATGGATAGCTTGATCCTTGAATGTCGAGTAGCCGATACCGGAACTGGGCTGATGGATCATGAATCGTGAGTAGGGCAGGGCGGTACGATGACCTTTCTCTCCGCTCGATGCGATCACGGCACCCATAGAGGCAGCCAGACCCAAAACGGTTGTATAAACCGGCGACTTGATAAATTTCATCACGGAGATCAACTCCAGCCCCGAATAGCATTCTCCGCCACCGGAATTGATATACAGGTGAATCGGATCATGGTTGAGGGAATCAAGGAATAACAATTGGGCAACGAGTGTGTCCATCGTGTCACCTACTACCTCTCCGCTGAGGAAGAGGATACGATCCATCATCAAGCGACTGAATACATCCAACTGGGTAATGTTCAGTTGGCGTTCTTCGATGATATACGGATTAAAAAGTCTATCTTTCGGATTTTCTATTTCTTTCATAATCTTTTTTTACTTTCAATATTTTACAATCCTTGCACAATAGCGCGGCGTTGTACGCCATTCATTTTATTTTGAATCTGCGAATATTCGTCAATCACTTCCTTCTGTAGCGAAGGTTTGATATTATTCAGCGAAGTACACATCAGTTCATGGCTGATGGGCTTTCGCGTGAAGGCGGCAGTCATGGCTGCATCATTGACGATAAAGGCGATATCCGAAGCGATATACCCTTCTGTTTTAGCCGCATATTCATCTATATTGATATCCTCCGAAGTAGGACGTTTGGCCAGATACATCTTGAACATCTCTGTGCGTGCATCCAGATCGGGCAGCGGCACAAAGACCTGTTTGTCGATACGTCCTGTACGCAGGATCGCAGGGTCGATCTTGTCCGGTCGGTTGCTGGTTGCAATGATGAAGATACCTTTCTTTGCGCAGTTGTTCATTTGCGCAAGGAACTCATTCACTTCCCCTGACTGATACTCGCTACCATGTGCTCCACGTACAGGAACCAAGGCATCAAACTCATCGAAGCAAATGACGATAGGACTGTTTTTCTCCGCTTTGGCAAAGAGTTTCTGTATCTTTGCTTCCGTTCCATGCACCAGGCTGCTGCCAATATCGGACGATTTGACCAGCATGAAATTGAAATTGGTTTCTTCCGCAAATTTCTCCGCGAAGAAGGTCTTTCCGCACCCCGGAGGACCGTACAACAACATGCCGTTCGGAGGTGTGATTCGGTATTGCTCCGCCAGTTCTTTGTTTTGGATCATGAAAATTACTTTCTGCGTCAGATAGTCTTTCAATTCCTGCATTCCGGCAATGTCCGCAAATCCGTTTCCTCCACCTTTTCTAATCTCTATAGGCAGATCGTCATCTCCGTCCGCTGATCCTTCGCGCTTGCCGCCGTCGCCCATCGAACTACTGCCGGCGTCGGTGCGTTTGCCGCCTTGCCCTCCTTCTGCCGGCTGTTTGTCGTCCACGATGGCAAGGATGTCATTGACATTCTTGAACCGGTCGGAAGACTTGAGAGCCAGCCCTTCGCTCAGAATAGCTTTCACTTTGGCGCTCCAGCTCTCCGGCATCTCCAGTGGATGCGTTTGGCGGAACTGCCACATCGCCTTGAACCGCTCTTTGTAGTCGCCTTCGCTCGCAACGTCCAGTTGCCAAGGAGCCACGCCTGTCAGCATCGCATAGAGCACCGCGCAGGCGGAGAAAATATCCGTCTGCTGGTCGAAGATGCCGACCATGGTCTCTTTGGCGTGGTAGAGCACGTCCAGATCGTTGGTGTCGAACTCGGCTATGCCGGCGCAAGGAGTGCTGGTATGTCCGAGGTCAATGATTACGGCTTCTCCATCCATGGCATCGTTTAAAACGATATTCGCCGGTGTGATATCATTATGGCATATCGGCGTAGCCTGAGCATGCATGTACTGCAAGCCGGCGAGTATGGCACGGAAGGTCCGCAGAGCCTCCTCCTCGCTCATCGTTCCTTGAGTATGCAGTCTGTCCGCCAATACCACACCTGCAAAATAGTCCGTCAGGTAGTATTGGTAAGAACCGCTTTCTTTGTCCACTGCCCCATCGTTGACATAACTGACGATATTCCGATGCTTCAGTTGGCGGCAGTATTCAATTTCCCGTACACACTTCGTATCCGGGTTCATTAATTTTGCCGGAAGGTTGTTGAGAATGAACAGTTTGAGGAAGAAAGGCCGGCTATCGCTATCCACCACACGATAAGTCTCCGTGTAGTGGTTGGCTTTTATTAGGCTTTGGACGGTATAACCGCCAATTTTATCCGATTGTGAAAGTGCTGCCATAGTTATTATTCACCAAAAATTTCTTTTGCCGTGTCCTCGTACGCCGAGATCAGTATGCGGCAGCAACGCTCGAAGAAATCACCGACCTCCGGAGTTGAATCCACAAACATCTCGATAGACAGCCAGAGACGGTCCTTTACCAGATATGCTTTTACTACTTTATAATCACGGGTGATGGTATTACATGCCTCCAGCACCTTTACGCGGTTGTCTTCCAACTCGTAGATATTCGGCATGATAAGACGGAAATATGTGTCGTCATCGTCCGGCGTGAAATAAATGTGCTTGCCGTTATAGCGGAAATGTACATCTCCGTCAGAGTCGGTCTCGTGTTTGTAACCCTCGTTGTACAACCATGCGTTAATCAAATCTGCTTTCATAATGGTAAAAATTTAAATTGTTAATAATAGTTATTGTGAGTTTTAAATCTCAATTGCCTGACATTTGTAAGCGAGGTATGCTTTTTCTTCGTCGTTGAGGAGCGGCGCAACCTCTTTATAGACGCGTACGTGGTACGCATTGATCCAGTCTATCTCGTCTTCAGTCATCAGGCTCATCTCAATCAGAGAGGTGTCATAGAAACAGAGCGTGAGGGTCTCAAAAGCGAGCCATTCGTCCTCCGTCGTGGCGGCCTTGGTCCGTGCGGCTGGAATGACCGTGATCAGGTTTTCCGTCCGGATACCCCATTTGTCTGTACGATAAATACCCGGTTCGTCCGAAACGATATGTCCGATCTCGAGCGGCGTTGGGTTATTGTCTGTGCGTACGTTCTGCGGTCCCTCGTGGCAGCAGAGGAAATGTCCTACGCCATGTCCTGTGCCATGACCGAAAGTAATTCCGGCTTCCCACATGTATTGCTTTGCGAATGCGTCCAGTTGGTTTCCTCTGGTCCCGCGCGGGAAACGGGCACGTGCCAGCGCGATGTGTCCCTTTAGGACATAGGTGTAATCCAGTTTGGCTTGCTGCGGTATTCGTCCTCCCAGCCATACGGTACGGGTGATATCCGTAGTGCCATCCAGATATTGTCCTCCTGAATCGAGGAGGAGCATACCTTCCGGCTTGACCACCGCACATTTATCCGGCGTAGCCGCATAGTGCACAATCGCTCCATTTCCCCGGTATCCTGCAATCGTACCGAAAGATTCTTCCACAAAATTCTCTCCCATGGCTCGGAATTCATGCAATTTCTCCATCAGTTCCCATTCCGTCCGTGTCTTGCCTTCCGCAAAAGCTTCCTCTTCCAGCCATTTGAAGAACCGGGTAAGCGCCACAGCATCCTGCCGCATGGCGATACGTTCGCCCTCCAGTTCCACTGCGTTCTTTTTCGCCTTGTCAATCAGGATAGGAGAGGTGAGGTTCACTTTTTTACATGCCTCCGGGATAGCTTCGTACAGAGCTTCGTTCACGCGTGCACCATCGTAAAAGACCGTGCCTCGCAGACCATGAATGTACTCGAACACCGCTTCGTAGGGACGGATGTCGATATTATTGAAATCCAGATAATTACGGGCTGGAGAGTCAATCTTTGCCGCATCCACGAACAGCGTGCATTTATCTTTCTCCAGTACAACATAACTGATCACAACCGGATTGAACTCCACATCGTTTCCGCGGATGTTAAGCAGCCATGCTATCTCGTCCAAAGCGCTGATAATGAGTGCCCCGGAGTGTTCTTCCGTTGAAGCGGCGTCCGCCGAAGAGGTTTTGAAAACTTTCTCTCGCATTCTCGCCAACTTGCTCTCCACACTCTCCCCCGCGAAATCGGCAGAATAGGGGTACAGCTTGTCCTGCGGTATAGAAGGTCTGTCCTCTGTCCAAAGCGGCTTGATGAGGTCAATCGATTTCAAGTCCGACCGGAACTCGCGGAAACTATTGACCGAGAACATCTCGGGATTAACGCCGACCACTCCGTCTATGTTCTCGCTCAGCCAGTCTATCACAGATGGGCAGTCAATATCGCTCTCGCGCATGAGCTCAATGCCCGAATCCTGCAACTCGATGCCGGCCTGCAGATAGTACCTGCTGTCCGTCCATAGCAAAGCGCGGTCCATCGTGACCACTACTGTTCCGGCTTCTCCGTTAAAGCCCGAGATCCACTGCATCTCGAACCAGTGCGAAGCCATATACTCGCTTGCGTGCGGGTCATTGCCCGGCACCACGTAAGCCGCTAATCCGTTCGACGCCATCAACCGGCGCAAACCGTCTATTTTCTCACGTACTTTCATAAGACACTAATTTGGCTGCAAAGATACAACAAAAAATGCACATATGCAAGAATTTTAGACATTTTTTTTCGCTAAAACGCTTGCATATGTCAAAAAAAAGCAGTACCTTTGCAGGCGCAAAGGTTTTGCGATTAAATAAATCTATCTATGGCAAGTACAAGACAAAACATTATTGACGAGCTGAAGCAGCTGTTGGAAGCAGATGAGATCACTGCAATCAAAGATCAGGTGGAGCACCTCAAAACGCGTTTTTATTCCTGTGAGGAGGTAAGCGAAATCGCCGAAGAGGCGTCTCGGGAGGAAGAGGAATTCAAGGCTCTGCTATCGGATTATAAAGCCCGTCGCGCCGAGGTGACGGCGGCTCAGAATAAGGAGCAGGCGGATAATCTGGCTCGGAAACAGGCTATTCTGGACGAGATGAAAGCGTTGGTGGAGGGCGCAACGGCTGACGGCGTGATGGCTAATCTCCAGCGCATGCGCGAGTTGCAGGCCGAATGGAAGAAAATAGGGGCTGTTCCTGTAACTCATACCCAGGAGATCCGCAAGGCATACCAGCAATACCAAGAGCAGTTCTATGACCTGGTGAAGATCAATATCGAGTTGCGGGATCTGGATTTCAAGAAGAATCTGGAACTTAAGACTCTCTTGTGCGAAGCCGCAGAGAAATTGCAGAGCAATGAGAATATTGTCGAGGCCAGCCGCATGTTGCAGCAGTTGCATGACGAGTGGGCGGAGATAGGTCCGGTAGCCAGAGAGTTGCGCGAGCAGTTATGGGAGCGTTTCAAAGCGGCATCCACCGTCATCAATAAGAAACATCAGGCTTATTTCGACGAGCTACACCGGAAAGAGCAGGAGAATCTGGCTCGTAAGCAGGCTATTATCGACCAACTGAAAGCAATCAACGAACCTATCATCAACGGAGAACCGATGAACGCCAAACAATGGGAAGAACTGACCCTGAAAGTGCAGTCCCTTCAAAACGAGTGGCGTACGATCGGCTTTGCTCCGAAGAAACACAACCAGTCTATCTACGAAACTTATCGTGCGGAATGCGACCGTTTCTTTGCTACCAAGAAAGAGTTCTTCCTCGAACTCCGTGAGCGCCGCAAACTTCGCGAACAACGCCATAAAGAGTATCTCGAGCGTCAGGCAGCGCGCGAACAGGAGCGTGAGGAACGCCGTAAGCAGCGTGCCGAACGGCTGATGGCTGCGGGAGGCAACAACCTGCACAAACTGCGCGAGAGACTGCAGCAGGAGATAAAAACGGCGGAGAACAACATACTCTTCTTTACCGGCAAATCCAAGACAGCCAACAAGATTGTGAATGACATGCTCAAGAAGATAGAGGAGTTGAAAGCGCGTTTAGCGGAGGTAGAGCAACAACTGGAGAATGAGGATTAATGGCAGAATTAATCAATTATAAAGGAGTAGAGATCCGTCAGGCAGACCAGATTGTGCTGCATGACGTGAACCTACAGGTACAGAGCGGCGAGATGATTTATCTGCTTGGCAAAGTAGGCAGCGGTAAGTCATCGTTGATGAAAACTATATACGGAGCCTTGCCGGTGACATCCGGCGAAGCGCAAGTGCTGGAGTATGACATGACAAAAATCCGCCGCCGCAAGCTGCCTTACCTGCGCAGGCGGTTAGGTATTATTTTCCAGGATTATAAACTGCTGACGGACCGGTCAGTGGAAGAGAACCTGCTTTTCGTTCTCCGCGCAACGGGGTGGAAAGACAAGACGCTCATGAAAAATCATGTGCGGGAGGTGCTGGAGCAAGTAGGAATGGAGACCAAGGATTACAAGAAACCGTATGAACTTTCAGGAGGAGAACAGCAGCGTGTCGTGATAGCTCGAGCATTGCTTAATTCTCCGGAAATGATCCTTGCTGACGAGCCGACAGGAAACCTCGATACGGAAACCGGCCGTGAGATTATGGATCTGCTTTATTCTATCTCGCAGGCGGGTATTACAGTGCTGATGTCCACGCACAACCCTCATTGGCCGGAGTCGTATCCGGGCAGGAAACTGTTTTTCGATAACGGGGTAATAAAGGAATGACACTTCCCATCTATTTGGTAGGATATATGGGTGCCGGCAAGACGACTGCCGGACGGCTGCTGGCAGAGAAACTCGGCTGGCATTTTGTCGATCTGGACGATGCGTTCAAGGAGATACACGGACTCTCAACGGCAGATTATATCCGGACATTCGGAATAGAGGAATTCCGTAAGAAAGAGAAATATGTAGTTGAGGATCTGGCAGACCAAATACCATTTGACAAGATCATCTATGCTACCGGAGGCGGCTATCCGTGCTGGGAGGACAATATGGAGTGTTTGCGCGAGTTAGGCACCAGTATCTATATACGCTGGAGACCGGAGCATCTGGCGAAAAGGCTTGCCCTGACAGATCTCAGCGACAGACCGGTGTTGCAGGGACGCACGGAGGAAGAATTATTGGCTTTCATCGCTCCGCAACTCGAGGCACGTGAGCCATTCTATACCAAAGCGAATCACATTTTGGATGTGGATATATGCGACGAGCAATCCGACGAACGAATTGCAGAAGAACTATATGAATTTATAAAGAGATGAGTATCAACGAACTACAAGACGGAATAATAGAGGAGTTTGAGGCATTCGACGACTGGATCGATCGCTATCAGCTGATAATAGATTATGCGAAAGAACTGAACAATCATCCTTTCCCGGACGCCGATAGAAACAGCCGGAACCTGATTGACGGATGTCAGTCTCCGGTATGGTTTACTGTCCGGATGGAAGATGGTAAGATGATTATAAACGGTGATTCGGATGCCCAGTTGGTGAAAGGCATGGTGGCACTGCTCATTCATGTGTTGAGCGGTCATACACCCCGTGAGGTATTATCGGCGGACCTTTATTTTATTGATCGTATAGGTCTGCGCGAGCACCTTAGCCCCACGCGTTCAAATGGTGTGGCAGCAATGCTCAAACAGCTGAAGTTATACGCTTTAGCCTATAGTTCTGAAATCTAAAATCTTAGAATATTCTTAGTATTCCCAAGAGTCGTTGTCTTTCCATACGATCTTGCCATTCTCAATAGTAGCAAGCGGAAAGACGGAAGTGAAGGGCGGGGTGACAGTCTGGATCAGCTGCCACTCCTTATTATATATACGCGCGCACGAAGAACACTGCGGCGCACAGGCTGTGAAGACAACAAGGATCGAATCCCCGCGATAGACCTCTAATGAAGTGCTGTCCGTCAACACTACGCGTTCATAAACGCTGTCTTGATAGACGACATGCGGTGTCCCGCCGAGTTGGAAGAGATCGGAGAGTAACGAGAGCGATATGGTTAAAAATAAACTTTTCAAACCTTCAAACCATCAAATAATGAGCACCACTGCATATGCTGCTATCCCTTCTTTACGGCCTACGAAACCCAGATGTTCGGTCGTCGTTGCCTTGAGGCTCACTTGGTTCGGCTCTACTCCCATCACTTCTGCCAGACAACCCTGCATAGCCTCGATATACGGATTCAGTTTGGGTGCCTGGGCGCAGATGGTGATGTCGCAGTTGCCGAGTTCGTGTCCTGCTTCGCGGAGCATTGCCATCACGCGGCGTAAGAGAATCTTGGAGTCAATCCCTTCGAACTCATTGCCTTTGGTGTCCGGGAAATGGTATCCGATGTCGCGCATTGCTGCGGCGCCAAGCAGCGCGTCGCATAAAGCATGAATCACTACATCGGCATCCGAATGGCCGAGCAACCCCTGCTCGTACGGTACTTCAATTCCCCCTAACCACAATTTGCGGTTAGGGGAAAACTGATGTACATCATATCCAAAGCCTATTCGGAACATTATTTCTTTCTGTTGTTCACCAAGTCTTTGATTCCTGCCAGGTCAAATCCGAGCGTGAAACGCATGGTCTGATCAAGCGGGTTGGACGAAGCCAGACCTACGCAGTACGATACATCCAGCGAAACGATGGAGAGGTGGAATCCGGCACCGAAGGTGATCACATTGCGGTTACCTTTCCATATGTTCTCGTAGCTGTAACCTACACGTGCAAAGAATTGCTTGTTGTAGGAGTACTCGATACCGGCACCCCAACGAACCTCGTCAAACTCCTCTTTCAGTCCTGTCGGTGCGTCAGCAAAAGACATCAGCCATCCGCGAGCAGGGTTCAGCGCAGAGTAGTCTGTCTGGTTCATCAGCCAGGTCGTTTCGTCGTTGGCGTCGAAACCTGCGGTGTATTTGGACCGGCGGGTAGGAACGAGCATCTTGTTTGCCTCCAGGTTGAAGGTCAGGAAGTTGTACTTGTCGCACGGGAGTTCGTAGCCTACACCGATGTTCATGCTGGACGGGATGAAGTTGCTGCTACCGTCGTCGGCGTAGTTCATCTTACCACCGAGGTTCTTCAGCGTGAAACCGAGGGAGAAATGGCTCTCGCCCATCGGCAACTCAATCGGTTGGCGGTAGTACAGACCGATGTCTGCTGCCATAGACCATGCCGGGTGCATTTCCGTGCCGCCGCCGATAGAACTGTTGTAGCCGTTGTTCAGGTCCGAATAGAGGAAACGAACAGCAACGGACATAGAAACATACTCATGCAGTTTGCGGAAATAACTGAGGTCCAGAGCCCATTCGTTAGGACGTACGTCCTGCAGTTTGGTACCGTTCAGGTCGGTCAGAGCCACATCGCCCATTGAGAAATACGTGAAGCTGGCACCAATACCGCCGCCGAGGTCGCCAAAGTTATAGAAACCGGCGAGGTAAGCCAAGTCGATGTCACCTACCAGTTTACGCAACCACGGGGTGTAGTTCGCAGTGATACCGCCTTTCGAGTACATGTACGCATACTTGGCGGGGTTCCAATACTGCGAGTTAAAATCCGCTTCTGTAGCCACACCTACGTCACCCAGACCGGCGGCACGTGCATCCGGTGCAATAGATAGCGACGGCATGGAAGTGATAACAGGGTTCGGTGTCGGTTCAGCCTGAGCGCTCAGTGATAAGGAAAGCGTCAGTGCTGCGAGAGAAATAAGAATTTTTTTCATCTTTTAATGTATATTGTTTGTGTTAGTAATTTTCGTTTTCTTACAATTCATGCGATATGCTTCATAGGCTATAAAATAATTATTTTCCCGGCGGTGGTACTATACTTGCCGGATGAGGATTTGATTTTAACTTGATATACATATATGCCCGGTTTTAAACCGAGGGAAGGCAGATTGATTGCTACAGCATCGGGGTTGTCCTGTTTATGGCTATACACCATTTGTCCGTTGATGTCGAACAGGTATATTTCGGTCTGCAGCAGTTCGTCCGGCTGGTCGTAGTTGACAGCCAGTGTCAGTACGCCGGCAGCACGAATAGGGTTCGGATAGGTTGTTACAGAGTATATCGACGGATCGATACCTGCCTGGACGATGAAGTTCAGGCTCTGTGTCGTACTGTTGTTCAACAGATCCCATGCCCGGAAAGTGAGGCTGTGCGGACCGTCCGGCAGCGCCTCCATCAGATAACTTACCTGTCCTGCCTGATAGCTGTTGTTCTGCGCCGTGAAATACTCATTGAGCGTGTATATCTGTTTGGGATCGTTGTCCACAATCAGCATCAGGTCGTGACCGATACCTGCTCCTGCCGTGTTGATCCCGTGATCATCCTCCAGTTCGGCGAAGAAACGCGGGGTGGAGTAGGTCTTGCCTCCGTCCGTGAAAGCAGGCGTATTGAGATAAAGACGCATCCGGGGACCTTCCGTGTCTGCCAGAACGATACTGTTCGAACCGCCTACTACAAAGTCCTCATAGTGTCCCACCGCTTCTGCTGTCTCCAGACTATCGGCGGTCGCAGCATAATACACGATGCGTCCGTTGCCGTAGTTGTAGCGGATGTCTTTCGGCACCATGAACGTATAGTTGAACAGACCGTCCTGCACCTCCGTAGAGCCGGAGAAAATAGTATTGGGATAGTCGTTGTAGGCTACCACTTGGGGTTCGCCGCCCACATTATCATTGTCGCGCGTGGGGATAGACTGCATCTTGTCGTACACCGTAATGTCCACTTTCCCGTTGAAATCGCTCACCAGGGTCTTGTTCTCGTCGATGATCCTGCCTTCTACATGCTGTACGCTCAACGCATTGAGTGTGTCTATTTTGGTGGTGGTCTCTACTTGGTAATCCGTCGGGTAGTTCAGCCTCATGGCAGGGTCGCCGAGCAGCACGTATGCCAGTCTGTTCTCGTCCTGGGATTTGCAGGTGTTCTTGCCGATTGCAACAGCTTCGCCTATTGTCATGTCATAATGGAAGACGTCCGAGTGTCCGAAGAGGGTGTCGCATACAGAGCGGTTCAGGTCGGTGTTCTGGGGTGCATAAACCGTGCGGGTGGCGGATAGAATACCTATCGCGCCGCCTTTGGGGTTCAATACAGCTGACTCCGCTGCACTCCGTTTGCCGGCGTCGCACTGGGAGAAATTGCAGGTGTAGAACATCCAGAAAGCTTGGTTCTTATTCGACATGCTTTCGATATTTTTGAGGTTCAGGATCGATTCGTTGGTAATAGCGTTATAGCCTCCGTGACCGGAATAATCGAAGAGGAGTGCTCCTTCCCGTAGAATGTTCAGCACACGGTTCTGTGCCAACGGGTAACTCTCGCCGCTGGCGTTCACCTCCTGTGGATAGGCATCCAGAAAGATCTTATGTACTACAAAATCGGGATTCTTCTTCCGTACCCTTTCCGCGCTCTCTTCGGCTGTCCTTGTGTGCATACCGTTCTCGCCGTCGTCCGCCAGATAGACCAGTCTGTTTTTCCATTTGCCTGTCTGTTCGTTGCGGATGTACCGTATCAGTTTGTCCACTGTCGTACGCGCCTCTGCATGGCTATCGAACGGCAACCGTCCTACGCCTATATCCATCTTGCCCATGCTGGCGTTCCAGTTGCCGTATGAGTCAATACAGTCATTATCGTCCAGCCATCCGAAATAGTCATCGGTGGCATAAGCATTCACTTCGTTCAAAGAGTTTTCCGCCTGATAGGTGAGAAGCAATTTCGAACCGGATGTGTTCCTGAGTAGGTCTCTGTTGTCAAACGATCCGTGTCCCATGAGCAGGAGCCATCTTGGTTTCTGTCCCATGCCGCTTTTCGCACGGTCGTACAGCATCTTCATCAGCCACCGGTAAGCGGAGGCATCGGGTGTACCGGAGGAGAACTCGTTATACACCTGTTGGTCGGTCACTACCTCCCATGTGATGCTCTCTTTCTCCTCGTGAGCGCGTGCCAGATCCGTTGAGACATCCTCGTATCCTTTCGGACAAATGATCACATAGTCGATGTCGCTCAGCGCGTGCAGGTCCTGGTTGCTTATATCGCCTACCGTCTCTGCTTTGACGAACCGTGATCCGTTGGGGTTGAAGGCGATGTATTCATGGATGCCGTCGGCTTGTGTGCCTGTCCATACTGCTTCGGAGCCGGAGAGCGTATATTCCACCTCATGTATCGCACTGAGGTCTGTTACGTCCCAGATATGAATGTCCGCCGTTGCGTTCGAGAGATGGAATCGCACCGGAGTGGCGCTCTTGTAGTTCTTCGTCGTCCGCACGGGCATGTAATCACCGGTCATGACAAGGTCGCTTACGGTGGTTATCTCGATATAGTTGAGCCATCCTAAAGCGCTGGCGGTGCCGCTCTGCAGTTGCAGCTGGACTTGTTGCCTGCCGGCGGCAGAAGAACATGTAGCACTGATCGTACCTGCGCGGCCGAAGGTGTAATGATCGGGTATAGAGGAGATAGAAACGCTCTTGGTTGTCGTTCCGTTGATCGTAGCGGTGAACTGGGAAACGGTAGGAGCGTTCGCCGCCAAGTCTATAAATACCGTGCTTCCTCCGTCAGCGGTGGCATTGGGCGTGTTGAAGAAGAACGTGCGCGGTCTGTTCACCAGGAACTGCTCGCCGTAGAAAGTACGTCCTGCGCCGGAGACACCGGAACGGTCAATCAAATTCACAGAGTCGTTGTTGATAACCTGATAAAGAGAATAGGTGGTAACATCCGTCGGAGTGCCGCTTGTCGCTGACGGCTGATGGCTGATTGCCGACGGCTCACGGCTGTCCGTCAGGAAATAATAGCCGTAGTTGGAATAGGTGTTCCGGGTGTGTACAAAACGGCTGCCGTTATATTGCCAACTGATCGGTCCCTGAGCATAGAAAAGGATGAAATCCTCTCCTTTATAAACCGGCACAGACGGCAGGTCGTCTATGTTCGGCAGGGTGAAGTTCTGTGCTTTCTGTGCGCCGCCGTAGCCGAACACTTGCACTTGTGCAGGGTCGATACCCGCTTTGCGCAGTTCGTCAAAACTCATCCGGCACACGCCGCTCTCGCTCACGCGTATCTTCACCCAGTGCCCGTCCGCCAATACCGAGCGTCCGGTGTATGAGTGAATGCCCGCCGTCAATGGCAGGCACAGCAGCGTTAACAATATAGTGATCAGTTTTCTCATTTTATCTTGCAATAGAGTTTTTCCTCCCCGTTGGTCTCCATGCGGATGACTTCTTCTTTTTGGACGAGCCGCGGAGTTTGTTTTCTCTGGATATAAATCAAGTCCCCTTGCCGGATGGTCATGGTCTTGCTTGCTTCCGCTATCGCTTCTTCGGGCGAAAGAACCAAGGACTCCTGCGTACTTTGTACATCGTCGCTTCGTACATCGTCCCATTCTCCTATCGCGAGGCTGTAGTCAAACGCGATAGCCTGTGTCCAGGGCTTGCCTGCTTCTTGTGCTTCACGCAGCGCGGCGAGGTCGGTAAAATCCACTCCGGGAGCCGTTGCGTCGTAGTATCTGTCCGCAAAACGCGAGGCAATCCCTTTGCCAAGCCGGCTGACGCGGAGGATGAGACATTCCGTAGCTCCTATCTCCGTGGCTCCTTCCGGCAGGAAAAAAGGCTTTCTTCCGTTGAGCAGGCAACTGTCGCCTTTCAGCACCATCTCCCACTCGCTGTCGTCTTTCGTCTTTCGACTATTATATACAAAGCCTATTATTTTCATACCAAAAAGCGCGCAAAGGTACTACTTTTTTTTGACATACGCAAGCATTTAAGTAAAAAGTTATACTTTTTCTTAATATCTAACCTCTGACGGCTGATTGCTGACGGCTGATTGCTTCCTACTTCGCCCGTATAAACAGTTGCACCGGCGTGCCGCTAAAATCCCACCACTCGCGCAGTTTGTTCTCCAGGAAACGGCGGTACGGCTCTTTGACGTACTGCGGCAGGTTGGCGAAGAACACAAACGTCGGTATCTGCGTGTTCGGCAACTGGGTGCAGTATTTGATCTTGATATACTTGCCTTTCCATGCAGGCGGCGGATAGTTCTCGATGAGCGGCAGGAACTTCTCGTTCAGTTGTGCTGTCGGCACTTTCTTGTTCTTGTTCTCATAGACATGCAGCGCGGTCTCCACCACTTTGAAGATCCTCTGTTTGGTTACGGCGGAGGTAAAGATGATGGGGAAATCCGTGAAAGGCGCGATGCGTTCGCGGATGGCGGACTCGTATGCTTTGATGTCAGCGTTGGTCTTGCTCTCCACCAGATCCCATTTGTTGATACAAACGACCAGTCCTTTCTTGTTCTTCTGAATCAGCGAATAGATATTCAGATCCTGTGCCTCAATGCCGCGTGTGGCGTCAATCATGAGGATGCACACGTCGCTGTTCTCTATCGCGCGGATGGAGCGTACGACGGAGTAATACTCCATGTCTTCTGTCACTTTGGCTTTCTTACGGATGCCGGCGGTATCGACTAGGTAGAAATCCTTGCCGAACTTGTTATACCGGGTGTAGATAGAGTCTCTTGTTGTGCCGGGGATGTCGGTTACTATCGTCCGCTCTTCTCCGATGAAGGCGTTCAGGATGCTGGACTTGCCGGCGTTAGGCCGTCCTACGATAGCGAACCGCGGCAGGTCTTCGAGTGCCTCGTCGCTGTTGTCCTCTTTGCGGAAACGGCTCACTACCTCGTCCAAGAGATCACCCGTTCCCAGACCGTTCTCGGCGGAGAGGATAAACGGTTCGCCCAAACCGAGTTTGTAGAACTCCGCTGCGCCGTACTGGCTCTCGAACGTATCTACTTTGTTGACGCAGAGAACGGTAGGTTTCTTTGCCTGCCGTAGCAGATGCGCCACCTCCATGTCGAACTGCGTCACCCCTTCGTTCACATCGACAACCAGCATCACTACGTCCGCTTCGCGGATAGCGAGGTCCACTTGCCGGTTGATCTCGCTCTCGAAAGTGTCGTCGCTGTTGACAACCCATCCTCCGGTGTCTATCACCGAGAACTCCCTTCCGCACCATTCGGCTTTGCCGTACTGGCGGTCACGGGTTGTACCGGCGGTATTCATCACTATCGCCCTCCGTGTTCCCGTCAGGCGGTTAAACAGGGTCGATTTCCCTACATTGGGACGACCCACTATCGCTACAATATTTGCCATAGTTTATGTATGTTTTTTTAGTTTGTTTATGTATGTTACATGTCCAAATCAGACTAGCGAGACACTAACGAGAGAGAAGCGGGTCGGGGGTGTTTCGGGAGAATGACGGGAGTAAGTTGGGGTTATTCGCATCCTCCGCAACCGCCTTCTCCGCAGCCTTCGCAGCCTTCGCCTTTCTTCTTGCTGCATCCTCCGCCGCAGCCTCCGCAGCCGTGACGCGGGTTGCGGATGGCTTTCAGTTCGCCTTCCGTCACGTCGCGGATAGCGATGATCTTTCCTTGGAAATGCAGGTCCTCACCGGCGTAAGGGTGGTTGAGGTCGATTGTCACTTGTTCGTCTGTTATCTCGCACACCTGCGCCTTAACGACCTGTCCGTCCACGGTGTTCATCGGTACGACAGCACCTACATACACGCGCTCTTCGTCGAACTCACCGTCGCCGTTGAAGAACATCTTCTTCGGCAGGTCCATTAGTCCTTCGGGGATATACTCGCCATAGGCGTCTGCGGCTTTGAGCACGAAGTCGAAAAGCGCTCCTTCCTCTTTGCCTTCCATCTGTGCTTCAAAGGCAGGGAGCATCATTCCCTCGCCCTGGCACCACACTAACGGAGTCTCCTCCGTAGCTTTTTCCATTAATTCTTCTTTTCCGTCCTCGCCGGCTATATACAGCTCGTACGTGGCAGACACTACTTTTAAATTCTCAATTTTCATATATCTAAATGTTTTTATTTATATCTTTTTACTCGGGACGTAAAAACGTCGTTTTTGCGGACCGAAGAGCGAGAACACGGCGAAAATTCATACGAGCGATACAATCGCGAGTCGTATTGAGCCGTAGTTCGCGCGACTACCACCATGTTACTCTACTATTGGTTGATTGGTTACTGTTTTTGTCATATTTGAGGTCGCTCAGTATGGACGCGTTGACACCTATGTGGAAGGTGTAGCTCTTGAACGGTCCTATAGGGTTGATGCTGGCTGTCATGTTCCAGCAGTGCAGGTCCCGGCTGATGTTGAACGTGCAGCTCGTCACTCTCATCACATCGAAGTTATAGGTCATGTTGGCGCTCACTTTCCATCCTTGTCCGAGACCGATGTTTCCTTGCAGGCTGAGCGAGTTGCGCCATTTCATCTTGTATTGCATCTTGTTGTAGTCGAACTCGCTTCCGTTGGCGTAGGCGAGGGAGTAGTTGATAGAGAGGCTCCAGGGGAACTCTGTCCGTACGTATCCGTCGTCCACCTCCGCTTCTTTCTTTCCGCCTAACTTGGCGTTGCGGTCCATGCCGCTGTCGTCTTTCGTGATCGGCTCAAGGTTCGGTTCTTCTTCTCCCGATGAGCCGCCACCCGATGGGCTGTCACCCGTTCCAGATGACCGCTCGCCTCGCCTCTTCTCGATCGCCGCTTTCCATTTCTTGATAGTCTGGTTGTTGAAGGTGTAGCTGAAGTTCCAACTGAATCCGCTCCAGTGCGGGAACCGTCCGTTGTGCCAGTACTGTTTGTTGGTCCGGACAGGGTTGCCGGCTGCGTTCAGTTCGTACATATATGGATCGAGCGATGTGCTCATGTTCAGGCTGTAGTTGTTCAGCTTCGGGAATTTCAGACGCAGGTTCACGGAGAAATTGCTCCAGTTCATACTGTCGGCTGCAAAGTTATACCCTCCGTTCACGGAGAAGTTATCAATCAGACTGATCACCTTGTACGGGTTCTTGCCTGTGGTGTCTTCTTTGTTGACCACTTTGACCTCCAGGTTGTTTGCTACGCCGAAGTTCAGCGTCGCAGACATGCCTCTCGGCGCGTTGCCGAACGGGCTGTTGGCGAAACGCGAATAGGTCTGGTGCATCACTACCGGGTTTCCCGCTTCGTCCGTCTTCTGGATCTTCCTGCCCGTCACGCTGTCGATCTCGTTGGTATATACCGGCTGGTCGTAATGGCCGTAGTAACCCCAGAAACTCTTTTCGAAATCCGGGTGGTAGCTGATGCTCAGGGTAGGCGTTACCACATGGCGGAATTTCTCCACTTTGCTGTTCGGGAACAGCTTCTTGAGCGGCGTGTAGAAGCCGTACAGCTTTGTGCTGAGGCTCAGTCCCACGTCAAAATCGAAGACGTTGTAGAATCCCGTTGTGGTGTCACGTGCCAGCGCCTGCGCCTCGTCGTCCCATTGCTGGTCGATGCGGCTGAAATACATCCGGTCGCGCAGGTTGATGGTTGGCGAGACGGAGAGGTATTTGAAGAGCGTGAAGCTCGCTTTGATAGGCAGGTTATGGCTGATACCCGTCTGCCAGTCGCGGAAGAAGTTCGAATGCAGGAAATCTTTCTCCTTCATGCTGTTGGTGGCTATCTTGCCGTTCATAGAGTAACTCATGCTGATCTTCTCATACCACCGCTCTTTGCCTGCCACTTTTCCTTTGCGTTTGAGTGTCGCCTGCCGCCATAGCTTGAAGGGGTACTGGCTGCTCATGGAGACGGTCAGCTGCGGCGCGGTAAGGCTGATGGTCGAGTCGCTGGTGCGTTGCGTCAAACTCGCGCTCATGCTTAGACTCCACGGGCTGTCGGGGAACCGCTGCGTGTAGTTGATCGTACTGCTCTTCGTGTTCTCCGAGTACAGGGACGGGTTGTAATAGCTGTTGATGTTACTGCGGTTATAACCCGATGTGGAGAAGTTGACGGACGCGGAGAAAGTGCTGTAGGGGTTGGACTTGGCGTCCTGCGAGTGGCTCCATTGGATGCTGAAGTTCTTCCGCGCGCTGTAGTCCGGCATGCCTTGTTCGCTCGTCACGTCGTTACGGTAACTGATACTCAGGTTGCCCGAGAAATGGTACCGCCACAGATACCGGCTCTTGGCGCTCACTGCCCATGTGCCGCGGCTGTAGATGTCGCCCGTCAGTTCCAGGTCGATATAGTCGCAGATGGCGAAATAGTATCCTAATCCGCGCAGGTACAAGCCGCGCGTGTAGTCGTCGCCGAAAGTAGGCATGATCAGTCCGGACGAATAGGTGTTCGTGAACGGGAAGAATCCGAACGGCAGCGCTATCGGAAGCGGCACGTCACCTACCACCAAATAAGACGGTCCGGCGGCTATGTACTCACCCGGTTTCACTTTCGCTTTCGTCAGATGGAGGTAGAAATGCGGATGGTCGTGGTCGTCGCAGGTGGTGTACTGTCCGCCGCCAAGCATCATCTCGTCGTTGTTCAGTTTCTTGGTCTTGTCGGCGATAATATATCCTTCGCCCTGCTGGGTCACTACGTGACGAATATAACCTTTCTGCGTCTTGATGTTATAGGTTATCTCATTGGTCTCGTAACTCTCTTTGCCGTCGTTGAAGACGGGTTTGCCGTGCCATTCCTCGTATATCGAGTCATACACGCCGTGCGCGTAGATCGTGCTGGAGTCCATCTTGATACGGATGTAATCCGCTTGCAGCTGCATCGATTCGTATTTGAGGTCGCCCTTTCCGTGCAAAAAGGCGGTGCCGTTCCCCATCATAATCATCGAGTCGGACGCCTGGTAGTGTACCGGACTCTTCAACTCGCTCTCTTTCTTCTCTCTGCTGACTGCGGATGGCTGAATACTGTCCGCTGATTGCTCTCTGTGCACGACGCTATCTACCGCCAGACTGTCTGTCGGTTCTGCGGCATGAATCGCTGTCCCCAAAAGGCTCAACAGCAATATGATTATATGTACTCGTACGCGTATGTGCACACTCCCGCAAAATAAAATCGGGCGCAAAGATACTACAAATTTTTCAAATACGCAAGAATAAGAGTGTTTTTTGCACCAAAACCTTGCGTATATGCAATTTTTGTTGTACCTTTGCACTCGCAAATTGTAGTATTATGGAAATACAGTCATACATTGCCGCGCATCGTGAGCGGTTCATGGAGGAATGGGCATCGCTCATCAGGATCCCTTCTGTCAGTTGTCAGGAAGAACACAAAGCCGACATGCTGCGCTGCGCCGAGCGGTGGCGCGAACTACTGCTGCAAGCCGGCTGCCAACGGGCGGAAATAATCCCTTCTGCCGGCAACCCCTTTGTTTATGCCGAATACCGGTGTCCCAATGGCTCAATAAATGACCAAATGGTAAATGACAAAATGGTAAATGTTTTAGTCTACGCCCACTACGACGTGATGCCGGTGGAGCCGTTGGAGCAATGGCTGTCCGACCCGTGGGAGCCGTCCATCCGCGACGGACGGCTTTACGCACGGGGTGCCGACGACGACAAAGGACAGGCGATGATTCAGGCTAAAGCGTTTGAATACATGGTCAGGACAGGACAGATGCGATGCAACGTCAAGTTCATCTTCGAAGGCGAAGAAGAGATCGGTTCTCCCTCGCTGGAGGCATTCCTGGAGGAACACAAAGACCTGCTGAAAGCCGACATCATCCTTGTCTCCGACACCTCCATGATCGGTAAGGACACACCCTCTATCACCACCGGACTGCGCGGATTGGCGTACTGGCAGATAGAGGTGGACGGCCCGAACCGCGACCTCCATTCCGGACATTTTGGCGGAGCGGTGAAGAACCCTGTCAACGCCCTTTGCGAGATGCTCGCGCAGATCGTTGATAAAGATGGCAGAATCACCATCCCGGGGTTCTACGACGATGTGCTGCCTATTCCCGATGAGGAACGGAAAATGATTGCGCAGATACCGTTCTCGCAGGAAAAATACAACACTGCTATTGGCGTCGATGATGTCTTCGGAGAAAAGGGTTATTCGACCCTCGAACGCAACTCCTGCAGGCCGTCGTTTGATGTGTGTGGCATATGGGGAGGTTACACGGGCGAGGGCTCCAAGACTGTCCTGCCCTCCAAAGCTTTTGCCAAGGTCTCATGCCGGCTCGTAGCCAACCAGGACCACGAGAAGATCTCGCAAGCGTTCGTCGATTATATCGAGTCGCTCCGTCCGCAGGGTGTGCGCGTGAAAGTGACACCGATGCACGGCGGTCAGGGCTATGTCTGCCCGATAGATATTCCCGCGTACAAAGCCGCGGAGAAAGGCTTCGAGAAAGCCTTCGGCAAAAGACCGCTTGCCGCGCGCCGCGGTGGGTCCATACCTATCATTGCAGCCTTCGAACGGATCTTGGGATGCAAGACCATCCTGATGGGTTTCGGTCTGGAGCAGAACGCCATCCATTCGCCTAACGAGTCCATGGACCTCGAGGTGTGGGAGAAAGGTATCGTCGCTGTCTCCGAGTTTTACAAGGAGGTAGGGAGATGAAGATAGTTATTCTCGGTGCAGGGAGTGTAGGAACGAACCTGCACCACGCCTTTGAGACCAAAGGCATCAAGACCGAACTCATTCATGCCCGTCCGCTGACGGATCCTACAAACGAAGCGGTCCGTCTGCCGCAAGCAGACATATATATCTACGCCATAGCGGACCAAGCCTTGCGGGATGTGATAGCGGTCGTCCATGCGCCGAAAGCCCTGCACCTGCATACATCCGGCACAATGCCGATAGACGTGTTCGGAGAAGACAAACCCCATGCCGGAGTACTTTATTTCTTCCAGTCCTTCAGCCGGACGAAGATGATAGACGACTGGAGCAGCATTCCTTGTTTTATCGAGGGAAAGAACATCGATGACGTGGCGGCGATATACTCCCTGGCGCAGAACCTGACGGGACATATCTACGAGGCGAACCGGCATGACCGCGAACGGCTGCATATAGCCGGTGTGTTCGCTAATAACTATTCGAACCTGATGTTCCGCATCGCCGCAGACCTCTTACGCGACACACGTATTCCTTTTGAAGCCCTGCTGCCGCTCATCGACAACACGGCTGCCAAAGTACACTCGATGACCCCTTGTGACGCACAGACCGGACCTGCACAACGGGGCGATTTGGCTGTGATAAAGCACCATCTGGAGGTACTAAGGACAATGGACAATGGACAAGCGACCTCAAACAATCTCCGGGGATTTAGTGCGGAAGAGATGTGCGAAGTGTATCAATTGCTCGCAGCGTTAATCGGGAAAAAGCATAATCATCCAATTCCTCCCACCGGACAGCAATAGTCCCTTCTATCTGCGGCAACTCCTCCACCTTATGTATTATAAACCGCGCGTGTATCTTTTGATGCGAGAGGACGTGCGATAACTCGCAGACCGCCTGCGGCTGACAGAGTACAGACCGCTCCGCTGACTCACTTTCCTCGCTGGGGAACTCGTAGAGGTGATACCATATATCTTTCGGGTCCTCCCTCCGCCGGATAAGAGTATATACTTCTGACTGCTGATGGCTGACGGCTGACTGCTGTAAATAGATATGATAATCGAACCACCGGTCACGCACTTTCGGCCGCTGTTTGCGTACGGGCAATAACTCCGCCGTGCCGTGGGCATGCGCCGCACAGAAATCCGCCAGCGGACAACTCTCGCAACGACTGACAACTGAATGCTGATGGCTGACGGCTTCTAACACAGGCGTGCAGTACAGCGCACCGAACTCCATGATAGCGGAGTTGAAGAGACGCGGGTTGTCGCGGTCCAGCAGTTCTTCTATCTTCTTGTGAAACAGTTTCTTTCCTGCCGTAGTGTCGAAAGGTTCGTCGATATCGAAAAGCCTTGCCACAACGCGATAGACATTGCCGTCCATGGCAGGATAGGGCAGGTTGTATGCAAACGAAGCAATCGCTCCGGCGGTATAGTCTCCCACACCGGGCAAAGCCCGGATTTCCTCAAAAGTACGCGGAAAAACACTCCCTTCCTCCGTCTCCCGTCCCCCGTAACCGGTAACCCGTAACCTCTCTCCCGCAATCTTCTGCGCCGCTTTGTGCAGGTTTCGCGCGCGAGAGTAATAACCCAGTCCCTGCCATTCGCGCAAGACCTCCGCTTCGTCCGCTGCGGCCAGATCACGGACGGTAGGCCAACGCTGCAGAAAACGGCGGTAATACTCCAACCCCTGAGCAACACGCGTCTGTTGCAGAATGATCTCGCTCAGCCAGATGGCATATGGGTCATCCGTCTCACGCCACGGCAAGTCGCGGCGGTTAACGAAATACCATTCGTATAAACGGCTATATATGAGTGATTTAGCCATAAAAAATGACGTTTTTGAGCTATAAATACTAAAATTGACCACAAAATTAGAAAAAAATTTGCACATGTCAAAATATTTTACTAATTTTGCACGATTTTTTCGCGGAAGGAGGATCACTCCTCTCTAAAAACAGAAAATTTATAACAGACAATATAGTATGACAAAAGCAGAATTAGTAAATGAAATTGCGATCAGCACGGGTTATGACAAGAAGTCAATCAACCTGATACTGGACAGCATGCTGGATCACGTCAGGAAGTCTCTTGGCGAAGGGGAATTTGTTTACATGCGCGGTTTCGGAAGCTTTATCCTGAAGACCCGCAAAGCGAAAGTGGCGCGCAACATACGTTCCAAAACGTCCGTTGATGTGCCCGAGCACTCGATACCCTTCTTTGTGCCCGCTAAGGAGTTCAAAGCCGTTGTAAGAGACGTAAAAGGAAAAAAATAACATTAGTATAATAACATTTTAAATTAAACAATTATGCCAAACGGAAAGAAGCATAAGAGACACAAGATGTCAACGCACAAACGTAAAAAACGTCTGCGCAAGAATCGTCATAAGCATAAGTAATCGACGATCGTATTTTTAGCTTTGTGGCTCAAGACCCGCCTAAGTGTAGCCGGGTTGCCACAAGGCTTTTATTTTTATAAAACTCAACAAATATGAAAAGCGAATTAATTGTGGACGTACAGCCGCAAGAGATCGCAATAGCGCTGACCGAGGATGACCGGCTGCAGGAAGTGGCGCGTGAGAAACGCAATGAAGACAATTTCGCAGTAGGTAACATTTATTACGGCAGAGTCAAAAAAGTGATGCCGGCGCTCAATGCGGTTTTTGTGGATGTGGGTCATGAGAAAGAAGCTTTTCTGCACTATTTGGATTTAGGTTCTCAGTTTCGTACGCTGCAAACGTATGTTACCAAAGCCGTTTCGGACAGACGCCGGATTCCGGTCATCACCAAGACTCCGCGCCAACCCGAAGTAGGTAAAGAGGGACAGATAGCCGAGGTCCTCAAAGTAGGCGATCCTATTCTTGTGCAGGTTTCCAAAGAACCTATCAACACCAAAGGACCGCGCCTGACTGCAGAGATCTCTATCGCCGGACGGAATATCGTCCTCATTCCCTTTACCGACGGAGTCATGGTCTCCCAGAAAATCAAACGGGAAGCGGAGAGACAACGTCTCAAACAACTGATGCTTTCTATCAAACCGCAAGGTTTCGGCATCATCATCCGCACCGTAGCTGAAGACAAACGTGCCGCTGAGTTAGACAACGAACTGCGCCTCCTGATGGAGCGGTGGACACAGACCGTCAAAACACTCCAGCAGAAAGAGCCCGTCAGCCTCGTGAGCGAAGAGATGGGACGTACACTCGGTATCATCCGAGACGTGCTCAGCCCCGATTTCACTTCCATTCAGATCAATGACAAGGAGATCTACGAAGACGTACGGCATTATCTAAGGCTCATCGCTCCCGAAAGCGAGAAGATTGTCAAACTCTACAAAGGCGCACAGCCTATTTTTGACCATTTCGACATCACCCGGCAGATGAAAACGGGACTCGGCAGAACGGTCGGTTTTAAACATGGGGGATACCTCATTATCGAGAAAACCGAAGCACTGTTCTCCATTGATGTCAATTCCGGCAGCAAGAAACTGTTCGAGGACCAGGAGCAAAACGCCTTCCAGTTCAACATGTTGGCGGCCGACGAGTTAGTGCACCAACTGCGCCTGCGCGATATTGGCGGTATCATCATCGTGGATTTTATCGACATGGATGACAAAGGCCACCAGCAGCAGCTGTACGACTATGTACGCAAACTGATGGAACGCGACCGGGCAAAGCATAATGTGCTGCAACTCAGTAAGTTCGGACTCATGCAGATCACGCGCCAGCGCGTGCGGCCCGCAGTGGAAGTGGACGTCACAGAGGTATGCCCCACATGCGGAGGAAAAGGTAAGATCCAGTCTTCCATCCTCTTCACCGACCAGATCGAAGAAGCTTGTGCACACATGTCTTCCCATCACGGACGGGGATTGAAACTGCATCTCCACCCATATGTGTACGCCTACGTGACGCACGGGTGGATCGCTTCACTCGCCGGCAAGTGGCGCAGGGAGTATGGCGTAAAAGTGATGGAAAACCAGGCACTCGGCATGCTCGAGATGAGGTTCTACAACGAGAAAGGAGACATCCTGCAACACACGGAGGAACATGCTCCTGCCAAAGCAGAAAAGTAACAGAAAAAGAAAAGCCCGCACTCGCGGGCTCAACTTTCAACTCTCAACTCTCAACTTCCATCTCTTCTACTTCAGCTCCGGGGATGTACCTTTTCAGCACACGGGCTACACCGGTGGTCCAGTTGTTGATAGAGTCATTGTCCATCTGCAGACCGCTGATCATATGTACCACCTGGTCTATCGGCATGCCGTACCGCAGCACACCCGATATCAGACGCGCGTAGTTCCAGAACTCGCGGTCGAACTTGTAACTCAGTCCTTCCACAGTCGTCTTGAAACCGCGGGTGTTGACGAACTGGAAGTCATACCGCTTCGTGCCGTCCTCTTTGACAACCTTGATGATCTTGCCTTTGGTAACGGACTTGGGCAACGCTATTCCCATCTCGTCGTCTGCCAGACCCGTGAAGATCTCATACGGACGACCGTCTTTCAGACCCACGAACGCAATCCATTTGTCTTTCTGGTTCTGGAACCGCACGACGTCGCATTCCAACTCCGCCGGTCGCTTTAACAGGGTGTTCTCTGTATTTTCCATAATTATTGATTGTATATGTGCTTTTCTCTTTGAGCAGGCTTGCCTGCGGTCTTTCTTCTTTGAGCGCAGCGGTCTAACTGATACTTATCTTCGCGGAGCAAGAGGTCTCTCCCGCTTCGTTCTTAAGTTGGTATTGCACGCCGTCCGGCGTAACGAGATAGAGCGTCTGCAGCGTCTCGCCCGCCATCGCTTCCTTGCTGTAATTGATATCCAGCCGTACTTTCTTGCCGTAGTAATCCGGCAGGTACGCATCGGTCATCGCCTGCAGATAGCGGCAACTATTGCAATGTCCGTTGTAGTCGATATCGGAATACACCACTTTGTGCGTTTCGCACCCTGTCGGCTCAGGAATGGTCGTCATTCGTACGCGGCTCATCTCTATCACTTCGCCGTCCACGCAGTCCGCGAACATCGGGTCGTCGAAGATGTTCACGATCTCGCGTTTCTCCAGATCCAGCACCGCCCAGACGCTCTTGCATTGCCCGATTAAAATCCATTCATCTGATGGCTGATGGCTGAATTCTGAGGGCTTCGCATATATGCGGAAATTACGGGTACTCAGCATATGTGAGTTGCTCTCGATCCATGTCTCGAACCGCACTTGCTGGCAATGCGTCGGCAGTTCGTACATCTCTACGCTCAGCCGCGTCAGGATCCATGTCAGTCCGCGCGGATGAAGCACCGCAATGCCGAATCCCAACTCGTCCGCTACGGTACCTGCTACTTCCAGCAGGTAGTTCTCCAGGTTGAACAGCCGCAACTTCTTCGCCCCGTCCACTTCCTGGTACTTAATCTCGTATTCGTAATTATATTTCATCCTCTTCGTCCTCCATTAAATGCATATCCAGGAATCTACGGAACTCTCTTTGCCAGAGAATGCCGTTCTGCGGTTTGAGCACCCAGTGGTTCTCGTCCGGGAAGATCAGTAACTCAGCCGGTACGCCGCGCATCTTGGCGGCATCAAAGGCTGCCATAGCCTGGTTAGCCAGAATACGGTAGTCTTTCTCGCCGTGGATACAGAGGATCGGCGTGTCCCATTTATCCACGAACCGATGCGGACTGTTCTCAAACGTGCGCTGCGCGATCTTGTTGTCTTTCTCCCAGTACGCACCGCCCATGTCCCAGTTGGCAAACCATTTCTCCTCGGTCTCCAGATATTGCATCTCCAGATTGAAGATACCGTCATGCGCAATGAACGCTTTGAACCGTCCGTCGTGGTGGCCTGCTATCCAGTAGACGCTGAACCCGCCGAAAGAAGCACCCACGCAACCTAAATGGTCCTTGTCCACATACGGCTCTTTGCAGAACTCGTCGATGGCGGTGAAATAATCCTTCATGCACTGGCCTCCGTAGTCGCCGCTGATCTCTTCGTTCCATTCCTTGCCGAATCCCGGCAGACCCCTTCTGTTCGGCGCCACGATGATATAATCGCCAGCGCTCATCATCATGAAATTCCAGCGGAACGACCAGAACTGGCTCACCGGACTCTGCGGACCGCCCTCGCAATACAGGATAGTCGGATATTTCTTCGCCGGATCGAAATGCGGCGGATAGATGATCCACGTCAGCATATCTTTTCCGTCCGTCGTCTTCTGCCACCGCGGCTCAACGGTCGAACGCTCGATCTGGTTGTATATATTGTCGTTCTCGTGGGTCAGCTGTTCCAGCGGCTGGTTGTACGTGTCGAACGGTTGCTCGTAATAGATCTCCGTATGGGCGTACTGCTCATGGTCTTTGCGCAGCCATTCGCGGATGTCGAGATGGTAAATCTCATTCGCCTGACGCATGGAGTGACCTAACAGATATGCCTGATAATCCGTCACATCACCCAGACCCAGATCCCATTGACCTTCTGTCAGTTTGCTTGTCCAGCCGTCCAATGTGACGCGGTAGAGCTGGACGGTAGCATGCTTGCAAGCGGTGAAGACCAGCGCCGTGTCGTCCAGCCATTTGTATTCATCGACATTGGTGTCCATCGCGCGGCTCAGGAAACGCTTCTCGCCTGTCTCCAAATTGAGAGCCATCAGCCGGTTCTCGTCGCTCTCATAACCATCGCGTTCCATGGACTGCCACGCTATCCATTGCCCGTCGGGCGAATAACTCGGATTGGTGTCATACCCTTTGTTGTCCGCGGTGATGTTCTTATGCGTACGCGTGCGTAAATCATATAGGTATATGTCGCTGTTCGTGCTCACGGCGTATTCCAGACCGGTCTTCTTGCGGCAGGTGTACGCTATCTCTTCGTTGTTCGGGTTCCATGCTAACTGCTCTATACCGCCGAAAGGTTTCATCGGACTCTCATAAGCCGTGCCTTCCAGGATATTGACACTCTCGCCTAATTTGGCGGACTTCATCCGTTCGCCCTCACCGAAATACTCGGTCTCCAACTCGCATACAAACGGCTGCGGAATCGTTTCCACCCATTCGTCCCAGTGCTTGTACATCAAGTCGTCATACATGCGTCCCGTTGCCAGCGGCAGATCGGGGTATAAGTCTTTCGTGCGGCAAATATCGTTGCGCTGTACTTGTTTGATCAGAATGATCTTGTCCCGCATTGGCGAGAGCAAAAATCCCTCAATATCCTCTGCGCCTTCTACTTCCACCTCCTCTTTGTCCCTGCGGAGATAGAGTTTGCCGCCTTTGAGGTATGCCAGACAGCCGCTGTTGCCGAACCATGCCGGTTCGTATCCTACAAACTCATCCACTAAGAGAGGTTCTTTCTCCCCTCCTTTTCGGGAGGGGCCGGGGGTAGGCTCCCCGAACGGATTAACAATCCGGATCCACGTCGTGCTCCGGTTCTCCTCCACGGAATAATAGCTCACGGTGTAAGCAAGCAGACCTGTCTCGATGTCGCTCTTGACGGAACCGATGCGGCCCATCGCCCAAAGCCCTTCCGGTGTCAAACGGCCGCCTTCAATCGTGATCTGAGGCTTCGTGACAGGAGCTTTGCCTTCACTCGCTTTCTCTGTGCATGACACACCAATAATTGCCATAACTGCCAATACAAATAATTTCCAATTTTTCATTGCTATTCACTTTTGCGACTGCAAAAGTACAAAAAAAATTGCACATACACAAATTTTGCACGAAAATTGTCAGCATTTTTTCGCTGCTTTGTGTTGTTTGGGCTCGCGGTGTAGGCGGATTACCGCTTCGTGCCCGCTTTGGCGGACATTATTATCTTCGTCCGTCTCTATTCGTAGAATATCGCCCGCCCGGACTTCGATAAATGCGAATATAACGTTTTTTTTCTTCAAAATTTGCACATGTCAAAAATAATTCGTAATTTTGCAGCGCAAAATGCAAATCGTCTATTGCAGACGTAAAATTGCAAGGAAAATATAATCGGTGCAAAGTGTTGCACTACAATAAAGCGTTATAAGCAGAACTTGAGTTTTGAAACTTCGACAACTTCAAAATTATTGTGAATCAAGCAAATGCCTATGCGCTCGCGCCATCGGCGTGAGCTTTTGCGTAGAATTTGATTCACAAGGTAGTCGAAGACCTCAAAACTCAAAGGACACGAACAGAAGTTCACGTTTTTTTTGTATTATATTATTAACAATCAAATAAAATTTATAATTATGAAACACGCAAAGTTGATTCTTTTATTGATGGCAGTTGCAGCAATGGCATCCTGCGAACCTCAAATGCCAGAGGAAAAACGTTTCCCTAATGCACAGGTAAAATTTGAGTACAGAGAAGTTGAACGCACAGAACAAGAGATCCGAAACAATGTAGGACAATACAAGGTGGAATTTATCAACAAATCCACGCCTCAGGAATTGAAAGCATATATCTGGTGGATAGAGGGGGATCCTACATATGATGCAGCACCAACCAGGAGCGTGGAAGAATTTCAGCATTATTTTATTGTAGATGGAGCACGCAAAGTGTCATTGACGTGTGTTGATCAATATCGATTAAATTTTGACAATAGTTTGTATGATGATACTCTCTTTTTCTATACTGATAGTTTTACCATAAATATTACAGGTCACACAGACTCGGTATGGCGAACTCCAGAACCGATTAGATGAGTTTTTGATAAGAAATTTTAAATCTCAATTTTGTGCCCGAGTGTCACTCGGGCTTTTTATGAATTTTAAATATATTAGTTCTCAAGGTCGGTATATACTGTTTACACATTTAGCACTCTTAAGTAGGTGATTCATGAGTTATTGAATATTATTTTGGATAAATAAACAGTAAAAATATCCGTAAATTTCATGTTTTTCGTTTTTTTTGAAGACATTTCTATTGCATATATCAAAAAAAAGCAGTAACTTTGCACCATAAATCGCAATTACCATGAAAATTCAGTTTTTAGGCGCAACGCGCGAAGTGACAGGCAGCAAGCACCTGATCACAACCGATTCGGGACACACGATTCTTCTCGACTGTGGTATGTATCAAGGCAAAGGAGCGGAGACAGACGCCGACAACAGAGACCTGGGCTTTGACCCGGAGAAACTGGATTGTATCGTCCTCTCTCACGCTCATATCGACCATTCGGGGCTCATCCCCTATGTCTTCAAAAAGGGTTTCCGCGGCGATATCTATTGCACCCATGCTACGCGTGATCTATGTGCGCTGATGTTGGCTGACACAGCGTTTATCCAGGAACAGGATGTGCGCACTTATAATAAGAAAATTGACCGCCAGCACCCGCATAAAGAGAAAGGGAAAAACTATTTCCTGGAGCCGCTTTATACCCAGCAGGATGTCGATCGGGTGATGAAGCATTTCGTTTGCTATGACTACGACCGCCGGTTCCGTGTCTTTGACGATGTGCTGCTGACTTTCACTAATTCGGGCCACATGCTCGGAGGCGCGATCTGTTCGCTGGAAATCTATGAGAGCGATCAGCCGTCAGAAATCAGCCGTCAGAATGATGGTTCAAAACGCTGGAAACGCCTCTGCTATACAGGCGATATTGGGCGCGCGCACAGCCATATTCTCCCTTCGCCGATGCTCTTCCCGCAATGCGATTACCTCATCTGCGAATCGACTTACGGAGACCGTCTGCACGAGGATCCGATGGTCACGGAGCAGCAGCTGCTGGAGATTGTGAAAGACACTTGCGAGTACCGCAAAGGCAAACTCCTCATCCCTTCTTTCTCCGTCGGACGAACCCAGGAGATCGTCTATGTGCTGAATAAACTCTACAACGAGCAATACCTCTCCAACCGCATACCGGTCTATGTCGATTCGCCGCTCTCGACCAACGCCACGCATATCTTCCGCATGTACCCGCAGTACCTCTCGGAAGACGTGCGCGACACGCTGCGTTTTGACGACGACCCCTTCGGATTCAATACCCTGCGTTACATCACCGACGTGCGCGAGTCGAAACGGCTGAATACCGACGATAAACCCGCTATCATCATCTCCGCATCCGGTATGTTGGAGGCGGGACGCATCAAACACCATGTGGCGAACCATATCTCCGACCCGCGATGCACGATCCTTATCGTCGGTTATTGCGAACCGACAACCCTTGGAGCGCGTATTCAGGAACCCGGACTCAAATGGATCTCTATCTTCGGACTTGACCGCAAGATCAAAGCGCAGATCACCAAACTGGAAGGTTTCTCCGGACACGGCGATTACAAAGAGATGATAGACTATCTGACGCGTTCTCTCCAGGTGGAAAACGTGCAGCGAGTCTTTGTCGTCCATGGAGGAGAAAAGGCGGCGGAAACGTATAAAGATCATCTCTATGAGGCGGGATTCAGGCATATTGAAGTACCCGAAAAAGGCGAGATAGTGACTTTGTAGCAAAAAAAATGAAGAATTTATTTGCGTAATTCAAAAAAAAGCAGTACCTTTGCACTCGCTTTTGTGCGGGTAGTAGTTCAGCCCGGTTAGAATGCCTGCTTTGGGAGCAGGAGGTCGTGAGTTCGAATCTCGCCTACCCGACAGAGAATCGAGGCCTTTGGGGTCGAGAATCTGGGTTTAACCCGACAAAATGGAGTCACGCCACGTGACTCCATTTTGATTAATAATTTATAATTCATAATTCGTAATTTGTATAAGGCCATATTCGTTGACATAGACGATACGCTCCTCGACTACGTTCCTTGTTGCCGGGAGGCTTTTGATGCAGCGATGGATACTCTGTCAGCCGAAGGCGGTCTGTCAGCGGAGCGGTCTGTCTTCTGTCAGCGGAGCGGTCTCTTTAGCCTCTTCTTCGACATCGCAGGACGGCTTTTCTCCGAGGCGAAGCATGGCAAATACACGATTGCGGAAGTGATGGATCTTTATCCGAAGGAGTTCATCGCTGCTATCGGATATCCGGACTCGGCGGTTGAGCCTTTCAAACACGCTTTCCGCGCCGCATGGGGAAAGACGCATACACTGGTTCCCGAGGCGGAAGAAATGCTTGAGACCTTGAAAAACAAAGGCTACCGCCTCTTCGCAGCCTCCAACAGTTTCGGACACCTGCAGCGTTCGAGGCTGGAGCAAGCCGGCATTCTCCATTATTTTGAAGACACGTTTATCTCTATGGACATCGGTTATGACAAACCCGACATCCGTTTCTATCAGGAGGCGCTGCGCCGTGCCGGACTCAAACCCGGAGAAGTGCTCATGATCGGAGACTCCATGACAACAGATATCGAGGGCGCAAAAAACGCCGGCATGGACGCTCTTTTCTTCGACAGAAGAAACAACGCCTCCCTCTTGGAACTAATAAAGGAACTATAATCCCGAATCCGTCATCCCGTCATCCCGTAATCCCGAAAAATATGAATCGTTTCACTCTTGGTAAAATAATAAAATTCTTCTTGCACTGGCACTACGATGTGCGCATCACGGGCGAAGAATTGCTTCGCGACAACTCCGTTCATCTGGTCTTGCCGAATCATACAGCCTACATGGATCCGTTGATCCTTTTCAGCGAACTGTGGTGGCTGCCGATAAGCCCTATGGCGGACGAACTCTTCATGCGCCACTGGCTCTACGGACGCGTGCTGCGACTCGGAGACGCTATCGAAGTGCCGGACCTCAATAAAAGTGCCATGTCCCGCGAAGAAGGAGCGGCGGCGGCGTCGCAACTCAGCCGGATCGCCATAGACAGCCTCGCGCAAGGCAAACAGATATGTTTCTATCCTTCAGGACACGTCAAAACGATTGACAAGGAAGTAATCGGAAACAGGCGCATGGCATATGAGGTATGCAAGGAACTGCCGCAAGGAGTGCGAGTCATCCTCTGCCGGATGAAAGGACTCGAATCCAGCAGATGGTCCAGACTCAAGCCTAAGAAATGGAAATGGCGCCGTACGGTCACGCTCCATTTTGAGGACCACACGGACGAACTGCGCTGCTGGGCGCAGACACTCGACAGACGGGCCTTCAACGAGAAATTGGAGAACTGGTACAACGAAGCATGACAAAATAGAGTAAGTCAGCACTCCGCACCGAAGGATAACCCAAGGATTCCCCAAGGATAACCCAAGGATAGAGTGAAAAAAATGTACTTTTTGCACTTTCTATGTATATATACATAGTATATATACACTTTTTAATTCAAAAATAATTTTGATATGTGCAAAAATAGTAGTAATTTTGTAGCCTGATTAAATGAAAATGACAAACGAAGAGATCGAATCCCGTGCGCAGCGCGCCGTGGACCTGTTCAAACAAGGGTTTAACTGCTCCCAGGCGGTGTTTGCTTCCTGCGCGGATATATATGGTATTACGGACGAGAAACTCGCCCTGCGTCTCTCGGCTTCGTTCGGCGGAGGAATGGGACGGATGAGACTCGTCTGCGGAGCTGCGTCCGGAATGTTCATGCTTGCCGGGCTGCATAATGGCTCTGCTACACCTCATGACAGCGAAGGTAAGATGGCAAACTATGCTTTTGTCCAGCAGTTGGCGGGAGAATTTAAGGCAAAGTACGGCAGTCTTATTTGCGCGGAACTTTTAGGACTTGTTCCCAAGAATACAACACCCTCCCTTGAGGGGAGGGAAGGGGTGGGGTTCTCCCCTCGTCCTGAAGAACGCACACCCGAGTATTACCAAAAACGCCCATGCCCGGAGATGATCGCCGAAGCCGTACGTATCTATCTCCGCGCAATAAATGAATAAATGTGAAAATGAATAAATGCGTAAATATGAAAATGAATAAATGCAAAAATAGCCTTTTAGACTTAATTGGGCATACCCCGATGCTCGAAATACAACCGCATCTGTTCCTCAAACTGGAGCGGTTCAACCCCGGCGGTTCTGTCAAGGACCGTACGGCGCTGGCGATGATTGAGGACGCGGAGAAAAGCGGCAAACTGCAACCGGGAGCAACGATCATCGAACCTACTTCCGGCAACACAGGAGTAGGCTTGGCGTGGATAGGACGACTCAAGGGATATCGTGTCATCCTCACCATGCCGGAGACCATGTCCGTAGAGCGAAGAAACCTGCTCAAAGCCTATGGAGCCGAACTCGTTCTTACGCCCGGAGCCGAAGGAATGAAAGGTGCTGTCGCCAAAGCGGAGCAACTACGTTCAGAAACGCCGGACGCCATCATATTAGGCCAATTCACGAACCCTGCCAACCCTGCTGTCCATTATGCCACAACGGGGCAGGAGATATGGCAAGACACGGACGGCCGGGTGGATGTCTTTATCGCCGGAGTCGGAACAGGCGGCACGGTGAGCGGAGTAGGGCACGCACTGAAGGAGAAGAACAGGCTTGTGGAGATTATTGCGGTTGAACCGGCTGCCTCGCCTCTCCTCTCCGCCGGACATGCAGGACCGCATAAGATACAAGGAATAGGGGCGAACTTCATCCCTAAGACCTATCAGTCCGAATATATCGACCGCGTGATGCCTGTCACGGACGAGGATGCTCTTTCGGCGGCGCGGACACTGGCTAAAGATCATGGACTGCTGGTTGGCGTCTCTTCCGGTGCTGCTTATGCTGCGGCGTTGCAATTAACCGTTCTTCCTGAATATAAAAATAAGAATATCGTTGTGCTCCTTCCCGATACGGGAGAAAGATACCTGAGTGTGCTATGACCTATATTCCTACGATAGACCTGCTCAAACGCTTCATGGCGTTCATGCGCGGAGAAGTGTTCCCTGAGTTCTTCCCGTCGATGGAAGCACCTTCGGAACTGAATATACCCGAAGCCTTTTGGGCGGAACTGCCGGATATCAAGCGTCTGGTCAATACCGATGTGGATGCAATGTTGCATAATGATCCGGCGGTAACCGACCGCGGAGAAGTGATACTCAGTTATCCGCTTACCCAAGTGATGATTCACTACCGCACGGCGCATGCACTCTATCTGCTCGGCGTGCCGCGCATACCGCGCATGTTGACCGAACTGGCGCATAGCCGCACAGGAATAGATATTCACCCTGCCGCGCAGATAGGAGACCATTTCTGTATCGATCACGGTACAGGTGTCGTCATCGGAGAAACGGCAGTTATCGGCTCGCACGTCGTGCTCTACCAAGGCGTGACGCTGGGAGCGAAAAACTTCGAATACGATGAACAAGGCATACCGATGGATGTACCGCGTCACCCTATCTTGGAAGACCATGTCACGGTCTATTCCAACACCTCTATCCTTGGCCGTGTCACCATCGGACATGATACGGTCATAGGAGGTAATATCTGGCTCACCCAAGACATCCCGGCTAACTCGATTGTCCTCCAATCCACCCCGGAGATAAGAATAAAAGACAAGGGGACAAGAAAAAAGAACAAGAAATAACAATTTAACGTTTGCAAAGCAAACCATTTTAACTCTTTAACTATTTAACGCTATAAAAATATGAGGTATTTTTTAGCAATCATCGGTGGCGGTCCTGCGGGTTATACCGCAGCAGAGAAGGCTTCCAAAGCCGGCAAAGACGTTATTCTCTTTGAGCAGAACGCGCTTGGCGGTACCTGCCTCAATGTCGGATGTATTCCTACCAAATCGCTCCTCTATGGCGCGAAGCAGTATTATAACGCCACGCACGCGCAGAAATACGGAGTAGCAGCAGAGAATGTCACCTTCGATTTTGCTGCCATGCAGAAACGCAAAACCATCGTCGTCCGCAAACTCGTGGCAGGTATCAAAGCCCGTCTGAACAACGACCATTGCACCGTGGTGAATGGCTTTGCCAAAATCCTCAGTCCTTCAGAGAGCGAAGCGAACGGTCTTTGTTCTTTCAGTGAGCAAAGCGAACGGTCATATTGTGTCGAATGCAACGGTCTGTTGTATGAGGCACAATATATTATGATTTGCACCGGCTCTACGAACTTCGTACCGCCTATTCCGGGTATCAAAGATAATCCCGCTGTCTGGGATTCGACAGATGCACTGGCTGCTACCGAACTGCCGAAATCCGTTATTATCGTTGGCGGCGGCGTGATAGGAATGGAGTTTGCAACGCTCTATCACGAACTCGGTGTGCCTGTGACAGTCATTGAAGCCATGCCTTCTATCCTGCCGAACCTCGATCCCGAAGTGGTGCAAATCCTCCTCGATAAATACCGCAAAGCCGGTATCAATATCCTCACTTCCACGAAAGTGGAATCCATTGACGGCAATACCGTCAAACTTTCCACTTCAGAACTTCTTTCAACTTTTAACTCTCAACTTTCAACTTTATCCGCGGAGCGGATCCTCGTCTCCGTCGGCCGTCGTGCGAACCTCCAAGGCCTGGAAGCACTCAACGGACTCGAACTGGAACGCGGTGCAGTCAAAGTGGATGGGTTCTGCCGGACCAACCTGCCGAATGTCTATGCCTGCGGCGATGTAACGGGTAAGATCATGCTCGCGCATGTCGCTTCCCACCAAGCCGAAGTGGCTGTGTCCAAAATGCTAAATGACCAAATGGTAAATGACCAGATGGTAAATTATCTTGCTATTCCTTCGGTCGTTTATACCAACCCGGAGATAGCCTCTGTGGGTCTTACCGAAAATCAGGCAGCGGATATGGGGTTCACGACTGAGATTCGCAAACTGCCGATGACTTTCTCCGGACGCTTCATGGCGGAGAACGAAGGAGAGACAGGACTCTGCAAACTCATCTTGGACGCAGAAAAGCAAACCGTACTCGGTGTGCATTGTATCGGAAACCCCTGCTCGGAATTTATCGCAGCAGCCTCTTTTGCCGTCCGCAAAGGTTATACAGTGGCGGAAATGCAGCAAGTCGTCTTCCCGCATCCCACCGTCAGCGAGATCCTGCACGAGGTACTGCATTAATCACCGATGTAACTCTTTAACGTTTGCGCAGCAAACCATTTTAACTCTCTAACTCTTTAACGCTTAATAATATGAATAAACACATCTTATCTTTCCTTGCGCTCCTCTGTGCAGCGCAATTCATTTTCGCAGGAAAACCGGTTACGGCTCCTGCGGATATTCCAGCGTATTACGCTAGCCTGAACAATAAATCAGGTAGTTCGTTGATGACCACGTTGAATACAGTCACTAACGTCGGTTTCTCTTCGCTTGGTTACGATGGTCTTTGGGGCGCTTATCCTTATTCCGATGTCTATCCTGCCGATTCAGTAGGAAAAGCCGGCAAGCTATGGGATATGTACGGAGGCTGTGAGTTCCCGACGGATAGCAAGCGATGCGGTAGTTATAGCGGTGAATGTGATTGCGTGAACCGTGAGCACTCTATCCCTAAAAGTTGGTGGGGGGGTGGAAAAAATAATATGTATAGCGATATTTTCCACCTTGTGCCTACGGATGGTTATGTGAATAACCGCCGTTCTGCATATGCGTTTGGAGAAGTGGCGAATGCTACTTACCAGTATAACGGCTGCAAATTAGGTTCGCCGAAAGCAGTTAGTACAACGAAAGCGACAATTTACAATGCCACCTCCGCTACTTGTTCTGCCAGCCCTGTTTTCGAGCCGGGTGCGCAGTATAAAGGTGATTTTGCGCGTGGCTATCTCGGCATGATTGCCAGCTATTATAATTCGTCTTATTCGATTACTTCCGGTGATGGTAGCTCTATCTTCGAAGCCTTCAAATCTTCTCATTTCGGTTTGACACAATACGGTGTAGTGCTGCTACTGAAGTGGCATCGTGAGGACCCGGTGTCCCAGAAAGAGATCGACCGCAATAACGGTATCCAAAAAACGCAAGGCAACCGCAATCCGTTTATCGACTATCCGTATCTGGCGGAGTATATATGGGGCGAACACGCAGGAGAGGCGGTGGACCTGGCGCAACTGATGCCTTCTACCGATCCGGCGTTTATTCCCGGTGTCAGCAACGGTTGGAGGGATGGAACAGTTCCTCCGCAACCCGGTGTAACCAAGCACGGTGTTACATGGTCTGTCAACGGCGAGGAACTGCATACCGATTCGGTTCAGGAGAACCATAAACCTGCATCCATGCCGGCTGAACCTGTTTCATGCTCGACCGAGAGCCCTGTCTTCATGGGCTGGACCAATGCGCCTATTGATGGTACGCAGGACGATGCGCCGGCTGTGCTCTATAAGGCTTTGGCGGACTTCCCTGTAGTTACATCGGATGTGACCTATTATGCGGTCTTTGCGGAAGCGGCAATAAGCGGACCTTCGCTCCCGACGACTTATATCTTCGATGCGGATAACCAGGAAGGCTGGACCAATACTGCTACGTCGAAAGGCTCCTACTGGCTGCTTGAATCCGGCAAGTCCATCGTCTCGCCGGAGATTGACCTGGCGCAACTCGATTCGATTATCGTGAAGATGCGTACCTATGGCGGTGCGTCATATAACGAATTGGATATCTATGAGGCGGATGGCAAACTGGCTACGATGACCGCTACTGCCGGTTCGACGATAACCGAATATACATGGACCAACAATCTCTATATCGCCGGCTTCTCCGCGCTTACTTTCTCTTCCGACTACGGTCAGAACAAGGGTATCGGTATCCAGTCCATCACGATCAAGGCCGGCAGCGTAAGCGATGTTTACATCCGCTTCATCACTTCGTGCTCTGACCACACGGACATCGAAAATGAGCGGATTTCCGTTCCAACGCACAAAATTCTGCGGGATGGACGACTTCTCATCGTTATTGGAGACCAAATCTACAATGTGATGGGACAAAGAATCCAATAAACCCCTCTTAAACGGGAAAAAATATCCCGCAAATAGGTTAAAACGGCATTTTTGAATAAAATTTGCCGTTTTTTCTTGCATATATGCAAAACTTATTGTAACTTTGTGCGTTTTTTGAGATCCTACAGCCGTAGGCGGTCTTACAGGCAAAGCCGGTCCTACAGCATAGCGGTCTTACAGTGAGTGAAACGAACGATCAATTTATTAACAATAAATTTAATTAGCATGGCAGAAAACAAAGTAAACATGTTGGCGGATTTTGCGCCGGTCTCCACCGAGACTTGGAAAGCCAAAATCATCGCTGACCTGAAAGGTGCCGACTTCGACAAGAAGCTGGTATGGCGCACGCCGGAAGGATTCAACGTGCAGCCGTTCTACCGCCGTGAGGACCTGAAAGGGCTCAAGACCACCGTCTCCGCCCCC